>JALYKM010000348.1 GCA_030774785.1 Gemmatimonadota bacterium | reverse complement strand
CTGAAGCGGTGCTTTTCTCGCGGAGGTTCACAACTGGGCGGCTAGGATGTGCCGATGACGAAGCGAACCGCGGTCTAAAGGGAGGCCGAATGGGAAGTTAATCACGTCAGTTGATTCGATTAAGCGCTTGTTCCGCGGCCGACTATTAGTGAAAGCCCAAGACAAGCAGTGAGTAATCCGCAGGTGACATTCGTGAAAACGATCGCCTCCTAACTTGTGCGCCTGCAGCTATGCTATCATGAACTGAATCATGTGGCTGACAACTAGCTCAGGTCGAATGAATCAACCCCCTCGAGCTGATAATGCTCCCTGATCGAATCCGGCAGCGACTGTTCAATCTACACTTCTTCGCTTCAGCGTTTCTCGCGGACCAAATCAATTAACGCCACCAATCAAGTCTCGCGCCTGGCCAATGGTGCAAGTGGCGCTGGGCAAGCCGTTGTCAGAGATAAGATCTCTAGATTGGTTGGATTCTGCTTCACAAGCGAAACCAGCACGCTTGCGAGACCCGTCTCGGCATCGAAAACTGATACTTCTATACTTACCGGGTAATCGGTTTTGTCGGCCACCCGCGCATAGCGAGAAATCAGTACCGGAAGTTCGCAGACTTACGGCCAACCACCTAGCCCAATAGGCGCCAACTTTTGGCCATAACGCTGTTTTGCGCAATCCTCGATCGTCGAGCGTGCCTGAAGTCGAATGATCTTCGCGGCGAATGGATCGAGAGAAAAAACGATCTCTTCGCGTGCCGTGAGCAATTTCTCCAATTCTCCTGCCCAACACAATGTTGAGAACTCCAGTGCTCAGCGGCAACGTTCGGCCAAAAAACTCAGTCTCTTGTAGCCGAGGTCGAACGAGCCGGCAGTCTGGATTTTGATAGTGTTCCCAGATGGAATCGTGATGAGCTGGTTAATCATCATTTATTGAACGAGCCACACACGGAACTATCTCCACCAGCCGATCGTAGGCTTTATCGCCCTTTCCAGAAAAAGCGGCTCGCAGCAAACGGTGACGTTCGGGCTCAGCATCCATCTCCGGTAGATCGCACCTCCAACCTTCTCCTTCCACCTTAGTGGACTGACTCTGCCCGTTATCTTGATCAAGATCTTCAGGGCTACCTGTCCGACTTCGTGTTCGAGCAAGACGCTCCATAAACGAAGTTTGGTGGAAAGCGGAATCGGCGCAGCCCATACCCGCCTCCAATGGTCAAGGAATAGCATGACAAACGGTGAGTACCACCAGGGTTTCGCTTTTCCAAAGTAAACCCGAAAATCCTGATCAATCGTGTTCCACTTTTCTCGGCCAAAATAATGAAACAGGATTCTTGGAACTTGGACGAAATCTCCGTGGATTGATAATTCCTGATTGAAAGCGATGTCAGTTGCAAGGCTTCTCCGCAACATTTGCGTCTTCCGCATTGCCGATGAGCGGTAAAGGCCGTAGATCGCCGTCGCTGGCAAATGGCTGAGGGTTTCTCGGTACCGCTCCACCAAGCCGGTCACTCCCTCAAAGCTGTCCAGATGCACGAGACAGAGCATCTCCTCGCGCGCCTCAATGAAGATAGCCGTATGCACCTGACAGAGCACCGCATTCGGCCATTCCTCCATCTTCTCGACGCATGCATTCACAAAGGAGGCGTGCCGTTGGTCATCGTGGGCGGCCCACATGAAATACTTACCACAAGAAAGCCCGAAAACCCGGTTGAAGTTCCAAATTGCGCCGAAGTTCTTCTCCGAGCGATAATACTTAATTCTAGAATCTTTGCAGACATATCGTTCGCAAATCGCTGGCGTGGTGTCAGTCGAGGCATTGTCCGAAATAATGATCTCTAGATTTGAGTAGTCTTGCCCAATCAGAGAATCCAAGGCGCGCGCTAAACCTTTTTCACCGTTGAATACGGGCACCCCGATGCTAACTAGAGGGTGGGCGATGTCTTCCACTTCAACTTTATCAGTGCGTTCGTGAGTAAGTCTGTGCATACGAATAAAGCAGCGAACCAGCCGAGAACCACGCAAAAACCCAAAACGATGCCGAAGGCCAATCTTCCCTCCATGCTGCCCAACCAGTATCTCGCGATGCCTGCCACCGCGAGCGATGCCGCGCACGGCGCAGCAAAATCTAGCAACCTGGTCAAAACAGGTTGTGTCTCGGGAATGTCACGCAATCCGGATATCTGATACGCAATATACGTTGTCAAGCCGTAGAAACCCCAGCACACAGCGCCCGCGAGGACACCGTACCGGATCGCGGCTACTATCAGTAGCGGCAGCAGGACGACGACCGCCGCCACATTCACGGCGATGACCGGCCTGAGCTGCTTTTTACTATAGAGAATACTCAAAGCGGGATACGAACACGCTGAAAGAGCAGTCCCCACGACGGTGATTGCCAAAATCGGCGCCGCCGCGACCGCGACTGCTTGATCTCCGATCCAAGCGAAAAGAATGCGGTTCGAGAGAAAGACCAGCAATGCAGCAGGCGGCAATACGACTACGTTCATTAGTTGGGACGCAAGGCGAACACGTTTGGCGAGCGTCTGATCGTCGCCGCGAGAGACCAGCTCGGTAAAGTGCGGTCCAAAGGCTAGCGTTAACGGAGTCGCTATTCGGTACAATCCTGACGCGACGGTCCACGCCAACATGTAAAATCCAAACACCTCGAGAGAAACCACGCGGCTTAGAATCAGTTTGTCGGCTTGGGTCATCACCACGCTCAGGCCTGTAATCAGTACCATCCCACCTGCAAAGCCCTTGACCGATTGCAGCATCTTAAACGAGAATTTGGGGCGGGAATCATCCATTCGAAGCCCTGTCCATAAGGCCCACCGCAATACGAAAGTTTGAAGAGCCGAAGCCGCAAGCTGCCAGAGAAAGAAAATGCGTATGTCGGGATAGACCTCCGATAAGGCTAAAACCGCTCCTACCCCTCTCACTGTTCCAAATAACGCGATGAGTGCAGAGCACTCAACTTGCCGCTGCAATCCCATCAGGCCTCCGATGTAGAGCCCGGAAGGAACTTGAACCACGAGCGATAGCGACATGAGCATCAGTGCGCCCCTGACTAGTTCCGGCGACAAGTTTTTTGAGTGCAACCATGTCGGGCCATACAGCCACGCCGAAGCAAAGAGCCCGATCCCCAGAACTCCCACAATCGCCCAGTACACAACCTCTAGAGTTCTCAATAATGGAGGCATCATCGCTCGTTCTTGTGGGCGAGCAGAAAGCCATGCCAGCTCCCGCAATGCGGTCGCCGAAATCGCCATGTCCAGGATACCAAGAATGGCGACCCACGAGAGATAAAAACCGATCAAGCCATAACTTTCGACCCCCAAGAGTCGGACATACACCGGCGTCAAGACTAGTGAAAGGAGAGTTGACCATCCGTTCGACAGGAGATTCGCCGAAATATTTTTTCCAAGAGAATTCGGGCGATGTCCTCCTACAGATGGCAAGCCCAAGCCGGGATATGACCGTGCCCGAAGAGCAACAACCTCCTCGCCATCGTTGGGTGGAGAGGCACGACCATGGTCGGCTTCGGAGCTCACACGCACTCCAGCAGGGCCCGAAGGCGGTGAACTGCCGTAACGGAAATCGTTCTCCTCGCGGGTGTTACTCTCGCGTGGGGACCGTCCTCGTGATTTGTTTTTCGGTACGATGGGTGAGACATACCTGCGTGCACGATGATTGGATTACCGTCTGCCCAAGTAATTTGTCGATTGCCTGGTTTTGGAATGAGAAACCGCCGAGCTAATGCGCCACCCTAGGATTTAAAAATCATTCCCTGACCTGAGGGTAAAGCAAGCACCTCCACGCCATGGTCATGCGCAAATCTGTCAAAAGCTCTTTTCTGCGCGGTGTGTCCGCTCCAGCCATAATCATCCAATAGAATTACGGCGCCACTTGGCATCATCGGCCAGAAGTGGCGAGCTGCGGCAATTTCAGGCTGCGCACAGTTCATATCGAGAGACAGATACGCGACCTTTGTCGCATCGACATGTCTGAGCGTATGAGGTACGATACCCCGGATGAGTACAACGTTTTCGTACGCTGCGAAAGTCGTCCGCACGGCGTCATAACACTCGCTATAGTTCCACTTAACTCCAAGCGCTCGTTCCTCCGGACTCAGAGACTCGTCCGGGATCCCGCAGTAGGTGTCCAATAAAAAGAAACGCCGACCGACGTTGCCAAATCCGAGATACTCTACCACCGTACGTGCCAATCCACCACGATTAACCCCACATTCAACAAAATCCCCTTCGAACATAAGCGCTCGTTGTGCCAGCCAGCACGCCACGTATGCTCTCCAACGAATGTCGCCGTCACCCCACGATCCGGTTGCTTTCCCCGCTAGGTAAGCCTGTTTGAATCGCGGCGAATGGAGAAAGTCAGCATTGTGACGAGTGGCCAAGCCGTCTTCGTTGTAAGTAAGCGGGCCGTCAACCAATACACCTTTCGGCCACCGCCTGAGCCATCGTACCATTCGATATTTCTTCAGGTGGCCGTATATGCGTCGTAGATGGATCCGATTCATCACGATGCTCCGATGATTTAACCGCGTCGAAAGCAACGCCGAATGCAGACTGCTCGGTTCGTCAAATTCGACGGAGACTGAATGGGGTGGGTCGGGAGCGAGCAGAACGGCAATGATGGGTTCGATTTGATTCTATATGCGGTAACCCAATACGCGCAAAGGATTGCCGACATTGACAGAATACTCAGGAACATCACCGGCGACGAGACACTGGGCCCCAATTACACATCCCTTACGCAAATGAGCACCGTCCAAAACGACGGAATTCGCACCTAGCCACACATCATCCTCAATCTGAATCCCACCCCGATCGGGGGCAAACCTCTGCTCCAGGATTGTGCGCGAACGCTCGCGGTAAGCATGGTTTACTGGGGCAAGAGTGCAGTTTGCAGCGATTAGGACCCCTTCCCCTAGGCGAACCCCGTTTCCAGAGTAAATCACGGTACCTGAGTTGATATAGCACCGCGCACCAATGATCACATCGCCAGTACCACCGACCGGCCTGATCCGCACGAATGAATCGATGAAGACATCATCTCCTATCACGATGCGGGTGCCACGCACAGAGTCTTCTATATCGGCGAGCGGTGATATCCGTGCAGATTGGGAGATTAATAACATCAGAAGGCGCTCTACCGAACTCGCCGCAGAAATCCATCTGGCGCAGACGTAATCAACAATCTGTCCTCTATTGACTCGTCAATCTCGAATTCGCTGTGATCCACAATCCACTCCCTCACGGCTGTCTTCGGATTGTTACCTTTCCCCCACGACCGGCCGACCCATACGTAGTCGTCTGGCATGTCTTCAACAAATGTGTCGAAGACGACACAATAGCTTCCCACCGTTACCAAATCCGCGTACGCCTCGAGCTCTGCGAACACATGATCATGCGTGTGATTCGAGTCAAGACACACCATTACCCGGGACATACCTCTCGCAGCGTCGCGCACCTTCGCGACAGTTTCATCGTCGATACTCGAGCCCTCGACAAGTGAGATGCGCTTCGCCATTGGGTGAGCTTCGATGGCGCTCCGATTGTGCGGACGTATCTCGATGTCGACTCCAACGACTTTTCCGTGCCCGAGTAGTTCCAGCATCGATGCGTAAAACACAAGCGAGCCGCCATGAGCCAGGCCAGTCTCGATTATTAAATCCGGTTTGACCGCCCAAATGATTTCTTGCATACCAAACATGTCGGTAGGCAATTGAATCATCGGCCGACCCATCCAAGAGAAATTATTCATGTATTTCTTTTCGAGACCTTTCGTACGCCACGCTTTGGAGAGCGTTTGGAACTCGTTGTCCTCGCCGAAAGCTGCAATCCGCTCACGCTTTTCCCGCCGGTAATCAGAATGAGCGTCAGGGGTGGTCTCCAAATAAATCATCTCAACCTCTTACTATGTGTCGTTGTTTGAACTCTTGGATATGCCGCGGGAAATATTCAGCGAACGGTCTTGGAATAAATCCAAATTCTCTTCCTATGCGGGTAGTATCGATCGGGAAGAATGGCCAACTCTCGGCACCGTTAGTCACGCTCGACCGGATGCCTGCACAGGCTGCCAGCAGGTCCACAATTTGCTTATTCGACACGCCCACTCCGCTCGCGAGATTGTAAACGTTGTGTTCGCCCCCCAATGCCAGCCGAGCCAGCAGGGGTACGACCTCGTCGATGTGAATGTAGTCTTTCGTTGATCCGTAAGTGGTCCGTAATTCCACCTCTCCGCGCTCAAATCCTTCTGCCAATAACTGATCGACAAATATGTCTGTATCAGAGCGAAGGCCAACGACATTAGATAGCCGGGCGATTCTCACTTCTGGTTTGCCGCAATGGAGACAGAGCGACTCTCCCATCAATTTGCTAACGTTGTAGAGGGAGGCCGGCTTCGTTACATCGATTAGTACCGGCGCTTCTTCGTCTGTACGGCTTGAATCCGCGTAAACGCGAGTTGAGGAAAGATAGACGAGAGAAGAAAAAGTTCCTTCCTGCAGCAACCGTCGCAGGATGCAGACGTGGGCCTCAACAGTATCAAATGGGCGAGTTCGAAAGTCTGCAGTAAGCCCGATCGCATATATCACGTGTCCGAGAGGAACGGTGTAAATTGACTCATCTCCTCTCTTCGGCGTTTGGCACGCATACCCTTTCTCGCGTAAGAAACGCGCCATTGCCGCACCGATGAATCCGCGCCCTCCCAGCACGGTGAACCTTGGCTCTTTCGTAATCATGCCGTCGAACGACTCCTACTTAATGCATTTTCATCGAGCTGGAATAAGCGCACACCGGTGAAATTGCTGTCAAGGTAGGGACGTGTGAGGTCTCGTTGTGACAAGCCAGTGACTGGGAGTGGCCACGCAATTCGAAGAAGCGGGTCCTCCGGATGTATCCCACCTTCCGCAGATGGCGTGTAGCCAACACTTACGACGTATACAATCTGACTATCGTCAACCAATGCTTGGTACCCGTGCGCGAAGCCCTCAGGAATTACCAACGTCTTGTAGTTCGCTGAACTCAAGACTTCCGCGTAGGAATGAAGGAAGGTAGGTGAATCGCGGCGCAGGTCGACCGCTACATCGAAAACTTCGCCACTCAAACAGCTTACGAATTTGACCTCGGCATGAGGTGGATGTTGAAAGTGCATGCCGTGCACAGTCCCACGCTTAGAGGTGAAACTGTGGTTGATCTGCGCAATTCCCTTCGTCCCCATCAGCGTTCGCAACTCGTCGGCACAGAAGAGCCGCTCAAAATATCCCCGTTCATCCGTCTGCGGTTTGCGCCGAATAACTTTGAGTCCCTCGAGCGGCGTATCAAGGATGGCGAATCTTTCCTTCATTCTCCCGTCGCAATCTCATAAGCTTGAATTTGTTCAACGGTTAGGGCTCTCACATCCGCTCCCCGTGCCCAAGCCTGGTACCATCTCACTGTCTTCTCCAAGGCACACTCTAGCGACCAGCGCGGCTTCCATCCGAGTTTGCTACGCGCATCAGTGCTATCTAGACGAAGGAGTGAAGCTTCGTGCGGGACCTCTTCCAAGGCCTCACACTCAACAGCTGCATCCCTTCCCCACATCCGTGCAGCAATCTTCGCAACCTCCGCGACTGTGGCATCGCCAGTTGCGTCGGGCCCGAAGTTCCAAGCTCGCGCGAACCCGCGGCCCTCTGTCCCCCAAAGCTTCTCGGACAATTGGAGATAGCCTGCCAGCGGTTCTAAAACATGTTGCCAGGGTCTCACGGCTTGCGGGAAACGCAGACGTACAGGCTGGCCCACAGTGAACGCGTGAACGCAGTCGGGCACTAGACGATCTGCAGCCCAATCGCCTCCACCAATTACGTTGCCGGCACGGGCGGTAGCGACCTGCGCTGAACGACGGGTCATTTGCGAGAAGAAGCTGGCCCGATAACTCGCTGCGACAATTTCCGCGGCTGCCTTGCTGGCGCTGTAGGGATCATTACCTCCGAGGGCATCGACTTCACGGTACGCATGCATCGATTCGTGATTCTCATACACCTTATCGGTGGTGACGAGCACAATGGCCCGAAGCGAGTCAATTCCTCGAGCCGCCTCGAGCAGGCTGGCCGTGCCCATCACGTTAGTTGCCAATGTGCTGAGAGGATCACGATAGCTTTCGCGCACCAACGACTGCGCAGCCAAGTGAAAGACAATTTCAGGTTGCGCGCTGCGAAGGCTTGACTTAAGTCGCACGAGATCCGCTAGATCCCCCAAAGTATTCGATGCCACCGCCCCAGTTACGTGAGCAACGTCAAACATGGCCGGCTCGGTTGGGGCTTCTAGTGCGTACCCATGCACAGCTGCTCCGAGGTTATGGAGCCAGAGCGTCAGCCAGCTCCCCTTGAAACCTGTATGGCCTGTGACGAAAACCGAACGGCCTTCCCAAAACTGCTTATCGATGCTCACCAGATCTTCCAGGGCGCCCGACCCGAATCCCACAGTTCTTCAAGAACGTTCCTTTCACGAAGAGTGTCCATCGGCTGCCAAAAGCCCTCATGCTCGAACGCGATCAGCTGACGTTGCCTGGCGAGTTGCCTGAGCGGTTCCCCTTCCCAGCTGGTTTCATCGCCTTCAATTAAATCCAAACATTTTGGCGATAGAACGAAGAACCCACCATTAATTAAACCCCCATCGCCTCGGGGCTTTTCCGTAAAACCGGTGACCATTGAGCCTTGCATTTCCAACGCGCCATAGCGGCCGGGCGGCTGAACTGCCGTGACAGTTGCCCATTTACCGTGGTCCCTGTGAAAAGAGATCTCTCGCGTAATATCAACATTGGAAACGCCATCACCATATGTGAAGCAAAAAGCCGCTTCATCTTTTAGATACGGCGCGAGCCGCTTCAACCGCCCGCCCGTCATGGTCTCGTCCCCCGTGTCGACGAGGGTCACCTTCCACGGCTCGGCGTACCGCTCGTGCACCAACATCTCATTCTTCGTCATGTCGAACGTGACATCCGACATATGCAGGAAATAGTTGGCGAAGTATTCCTTGATGATGTAGCCCTTGTAGCCGCAGCCTATTACGAACTCGTCCACGCCATGAGCGGAATACAACTTCATGATGTGCCAGAGAATCGGCTTGCCGCCGATCTCGACCTTGGGCTTAGGCTTGAGATGGCTCTCCTCGGAGA
>JALYKM010000347.1 GCA_030774785.1 Gemmatimonadota bacterium | reverse complement strand
CGAAGCGTCTTAATCATTTTGAGGTCTCCTGCATTGAGTTCATAATCTTTCTGAGCGGGGTTCGCCCGCGCGGCCGCGTGCAGAGCGCGACCCCATTTGGATAGACTCCAACATCACGAGCGGCGGTCACAACTCATCCGTAGGCAGTCGCGGAATCAATGATGACCATTGCAAGAACGAAGCGGGGACGCAATTACGCCGTCCCCGCTTCGTCAACCCCACATCCGCTGCGAATCTATTAGTTGTTCGGCGGTGGGCGATGCCCCTGGCCAGGATTGGATTTCGCCCCGCCATTGGCAGGGACGCCCGCCGGAGGACCCGCCGTAGCGGGACGGCCGGTGGTGGTGGGTGCGTGGCCCCGCCCGAAATCGCGTCCGGCTGCGGCTGGGCGATTGGCCTGTCCGGCGCCCGCCTGTGCGGGCAGCAGACCCGGTATGCTCTCGAGATCAGCGTCCGACGCGCGCGCGTTCAGACCGTCGAGCACACGCTGCAACGCCTGACCTGATGTCAACCCATGATCAGTGAGACTCCCGATCACAAAGAGTGGAACGGCGAGCGAACGATCTCGCGGTGCGCTCTTCGCCAGCAATGCGACCGAGGCGCCATCGACACCCTTTCGGATGGCTTCAGCACCCGCTTCGATCTCGTCGCCAGCAGGCCTCGTTCCGCGACCGCTCGCGAGAGCGGATCTCGCGCTCTCCATTCTCTGCGCCTGCTCGTTCACCGAACGCTCGATGTCTTTCGGATCGACGCCTTTGGCGGCGAACTTGAGCGCGCGGTTTTCGAGGGCCTGAGCCGGGAGCTGATGCGCGCGTGCATCAGCAATGCGCGCCAGGACGCGCTGCGCAACGTCCGCGGGCAGCACCTCTTTCAGTCGCGCGGAAGGATCCTTTGCCGGAGTCTGCGCACTCGATCCCTGCGCGACCAATGCGGTCGTCATCAACAGCAGAACGAAGCTACGAATGTTGTTCATATATAATCTTGTCTCCACGAGTACTTTGCGGCATCGCAAGAACACTGGTCATGAGGTCGCCGGAATTCTGGCGCCCATACCCGATAGACTCCTCACACGGCAGCCAAAGTCACATCTTTGTGTTTCGTTCAACTACGAGCAAGCCAACCGTTCCCCCGAACTCGTCGAGCATGGATAGAAGGCCTGGCGGCACCAGCCACTTGCCTCCATCGATTCTCAAATTCATTTGATACTTTCCCGGATTCATCGGGAGTGTTGCAGCCCACCATCCGCCGCCTGAGGGCTGGAGTTGCACCGGCACCCAATTGGTGAAGTCTCCACTGATTTCTACGAGCTGTGCCCGGGGGGCGTTGACTCTCAGCGTGACGAAGCCGTAACTGCTCGGGCCCGCGACGAAGCCGGCAACCGGGTGCAAAACGTCATCGGACCGCAGGTCGAGGGAGTTTTGCTGTGTACCTGGCG
The DNA here is from genome assembly GCA_030774785.1 of Gemmatimonadota bacterium. Lineage (GTDB taxonomy): Bacteria > Gemmatimonadota > Gemmatimonadetes > Gemmatimonadales > Gemmatimonadaceae > UBA4720. Next base: position 3,466 of record JALYKM010000347.1, on the reverse strand, counting down.
GCAGGGCCGTGCGGTTACGTCCCGTCGCCAGGCGAACGCTCAGCGAAACGAAGCGTCCGCCCGGGAATCCCTGAGTAGGATCGACGGGATATGTGCCTCCGCCCGCCACCAGCCCGAGGTGCGGCGTCATCCACCCCACCGCGCTGAAGCTCGCCCACGATTTCGTGTTCGCGCTGAGGCTGGTGAGCTGATCCCCAAACCGGGTTCCAATGAGCGCGGCGAGATCGAGCTTGTCGCTCGTCCAGAAAAGCGACACCTGGCCGTCGGTGTATCTGATGGAGTCGTTGACGACAACCGGATTGATCGTGAGCAACGCTCCAGCGGCTCCGAAATTCAGGGCCACCCCCGCTTCGCCCTGGAAGACGCTACCCCACGCGCCACCGTCCGATCTGATTCCGCCACCGGCACCGAAGAAAACCTCACCGTTCCGGCGCACGAAATGGAGCCGGCCATTGCCGAGCACTTCGCCCGTTCGTGTACCATCCTGGTGCGCGCTTCCGCCGGCGAATCCACCCAGTTCGCCAACAACATCACGGGACTTGAGTGTGAACAGGGATGCGGATAGGGCGCCCTGACTGCTCCAGCCACCCGACGTGAACTGTGAAAGCGTTCCCCAACCGTCGACGGCAGCGTTGGGCCAATCGGCGAGAATGTGGGGTGTTACGGCGGCAGCGCTCGTGCTCAACGTGTCGGCATAACGGAGCGCCACCCAGCCGGCATCCACGCTCTTTTCGATGCGTTGCGCATGAGTCGTATGCGCGAAGAAGAGGAGCGCCGTGAGGGCTCCTCTCAGGATTGCAGCGAGTACGGGTTTTTGAGCTTTCAAGGAACAGGAAAGATATCCCGGCAGACCGGTGTCGATGTTCTAGGTCGCGCTCTTTGCTGGCGTCCCGACACGGATGACCGAGCTCTCGGTCCCAAAATCGTCCGAGCTCCTCACGGCAAGAGGATCCGCGACCCACCGCGAGCCGTTGACAATGAAGGCGTATTCGTGCCGGCCTGGAGTCAGTGCAACCGAGACGACCCACACGCCGGGAGCCGCGGACCGTTCCAGCTCGGTCGCTCCCCTTGTCCATTCGTTGAAGTCACCAACGAGGCCAACGCTCGCCGCGCCGGAGTCGACGAAGACGAAGCGCACGAGTTGAACGGTGTCGGGCACGGTGGTGGCTCGTGCCTGCTGTGGCGATCCCTGCGAACGCGCCGAGATCCGTGAGCCCACCGCTACGCCGGAGAGCGCAATGATCGCGCTGATTCCAGCGGCCGTGGCGAGGCCCGTCAGCGGGGACAGCTTGAAGACCCGCTGGGTGCGCCACCACGAGTGGTTTGCCGAAGAGCGCACCGGGTACAGGGCGGGTCCTTCCATGCGCACCTTGTCCATGAGTCGCTTCTCGAAGGACGGGTGTGCAGGCTCAGGCGCGCGTAGCGGCCCTGCAACTCGATCAGCGAATGCGGCGTCGTCCGCCTGTGTTTTCTCGTCGTAATTGTCAGACATTATAAACCCCTTCCAGTAGATCCCGAAGCGCGTCACAAGCCCGCTTCACTCTCATCTTCAACGCCGAAACACTCACACCAGTCATCTCAGCGATCTCCTCGTAAGTCAACTCTTCCACGTGCTTCAACAGGAAAGCCTCACGCTGGTCGCTCGGGAGCATGCCCAGGGCGCGCTCGATGTGCCCGCCCACATCTCTGTCAACTTCATCGTCCGAACTGGGTGCGACCGCCCGCTCAATCGCGTCTGAGGCTGAAGGAAATCGGAACTCCCGGCGCCGCTGTCGCGATGCGTACGTCCTGCACTCGTTGACGACGATCTGGTAAAGCCAGCCTCCGAAGTGCTCCGGGTCCTTGCAGCCCTCAAGCCCGCGGAACGCTCGCATGAAAGCTGACTGGAGCGCGTCGTCCGCATCCACCCGCGACCCGAGCATTCGCACAGCGAAACGGGTGCACGTATCCTGATAACGCCGAACCAGGCCGGCGAACGAGTCGACGTCGCCGGCGAGGACGGCAGCAATCAGCTCTGCGTCCGACAAGCCTGTCACAAGTGAATGACTACGTGAGACCCCGCGCGCGTCACAAGACGGGTCTCCCGCCGAGTGGCATGCCTCAGGGTGAGGTGAGCGTCAGTACGACTGAAGGGCTGTAGTTGCCCGGAGTATCGAGGGTCCATTCGTAGAGTGTCTGGAAGTACAGGTGAGCGTCGGCGTTTGTTCGGGGAACGGGGTTAACACATTATCTCAAAAAGGGATGAATACCGGCCCAACTGCCGAGGAGGGCTGATAGGAAATCACCCCTCCTTGTCTTCGTACTGGTCCTTCAGACTGGCGACGACGTTCGCATCCGCGAGCGTCGTCGTGTCTCCCAAGGCCCGTCCTTCGGCGATGTCGCGCAGCAGCCGGCGCATGATTTTTCCTGACCGTGTTTTTGGGAGATCAGCGGAGAACAAAATGTCATCTGGACGCGCGAGCGCGCCGATCTTTTTTGCGACGAATTCTCTCAGCTCATCGCGCAGCGCCGGACTCGCTTTGCTCTTGTCCCGCAGAGTCACGAACGCGGCGATTGCCTGGCCTTTGAGCTCGTGTGACCTGCCAACAACTGCCGCTTCCGCAACCGCGGGATGCTCGACGAGGGCCGACTCGACCTCCATCGTGCCGATGCGATGCCCAGCGACGTTCAGCACATCGTCGACGCGACCGAGAATCCAGAAGTAGCCATCGCTGTCGCGTTTCACTCCGTCGCCAGGGAAATAAAGGTCCGGACGGCCAGGCCACTTCGAGAAGTAGGTTTGCAGGTAGCGCTCGTCATCGCCCCATATGGTGCGCAGCATCGCCGGCCATGGCTTCGTGAGCGCGAGCAGTCCTCCGCCGACCTCGATACGCTTTCCGGTGGAATCGAGAAGGTCCGCGCTGTAACCGGGCAGCGCTTTCGTCGCGCTTCCTGGTTTCGTCGGCGTGATTCCCGGCAAGGGCGAGATCACGATCGCTCCCGTCTCCGTCTGCCACCACGTGTCGACGATCGGACAGCGATTGCCGCCGATGTGCTCGCGATACCACATCCACGCTTCCGGATTGATCGGCTCCCCGACCGAGCCGAGCAGACGAAGATGTGAGAGGTCGTGCTTGGCCGGCCACTCGTCGCCCCACTTCATGAACGCGCGGATGGCGGTCGGCGCCGTGTACAAGATCGTCACGCCGTGCCTTTCGCAGATGTCCCAGAAACGGTCCTTCTCCGGCCAGTCGGGCGCACCTTCATACATCACGCACGTCGCGCCGTTGGCAAGCGGACCGTAGACGAGATAGGAGTGCCCAGTCACCCAACCGATGTCGGCCGTGCACCAGAAGACGTCATCTTCCTTGAGGTCGAAGACCATTCTGGTCGTGGCCGCGACGCCGGTGAGATAGCCGCCGGTCGTGTGCACGATGCCCTTTGGCTTGCCGGTTGTTCCCGATGTGTAGAGGATGTACAGCACGTC
>JALYKM010000346.1 GCA_030774785.1 Gemmatimonadota bacterium | reverse complement strand
CGAAACGTCGGAATCACTCGACCACCAAGCTCCATGGTGCGCAGCGCCTTGTGATGCTCGAGCGTGTCGCTCGCGGCGTCGGTCGTCGCCAGCACTTCGATGTTGAACCGCTTGAAGAGCGCGCGCGGACGGAACTCCGGCGACTGCAACCGCTCCACGATCGTGTCGAACACGTGCGGCGCAGACGCCGAGTCGAGCTCGCGTTGAACGCCGAACACCTCGCGCAGCTCGTACTCGAGCCACGCACGAGTCGGCGTCGCGCGAAAGAGTTGCCAGTGGTCCGCGAACGTCTGCCAGATCTTGCGCGGGTCCTGTTCCGCGTTCGGAGGTTTTCCATCTATCGGAGCGACGCCGAGCGACTCGAGCGGCACGCCGCGCGAGTACAGCATGCGTAGGATGTAGTGATCCGGCGTAATAATTAACGAAGCCGGATCGCCAAAGGCATCGTTGGTTGCGAGGATCGCTGGATCGACGTGCCCGTGCGGCGACACGATAGGCAGCGCTCGCGTCTCGTCGTACACCGCGCGTGCATGGCGCCGAATTATCGGATCGGAGTCGAAGTAGCGATCTTCGTGGAATCCCGTCACACCACGGGCTTCCACCGCGGATCGTATTCGCGCGACCAAAGCCTGGCTGCGTCAGCGTCGCCGATGACGTGGCCGTTGGTCGGATCGATCGTGAGCTTCCGACCCACCTGCTGCGAGATGGTGCCGAGGTGGCAGAGCGTACCGGTCTTCGCTCCGTCCTCGATCGGCGCGCTGAGCTTCGTGCCGGTACGAACAGCTCTGGTGAAGTTGTCGAGATGGAGCTGCGTCAGCCAATCGTCGCCCACCGTGTTCAGACTATCGCTCTTGGGTGCGGCCGTCACCTGCTTGACAATCTTGTTCTTGAGGTCGTAAACAACGTAGCCGTCCCGATCGACTACCACGCTGCCGTTGGTACCGAGGATAGTGGTACCGCGGGAACGCCCATAGAGATCGAGTCCGTTACAGCTCTGCCCCTGCCAGATGATGCTCCTGCCGCCCTCGAATATGAACGTCGCTTCCTGCGTGTCGGGGAACTGCCAGTCGTCGGCGTAGTGGAAACGTCCACCCGTCGAGATGACACTCGTCGGGTAATCGACGGCGAGCATCCAGCGACCGACGTCGATCTCGTGCGTTCCATTGTTGCAGATCTCTCCGGTTCCCCAGTTGGTGAACCAGTGCCAGTTGTAGTGGATGAGGTTGTCGCGATAAGGAGTGCGCGGTGCGGGGCCCTGCCACAGCTCGTAGTCGAGATTCGCGGGCACGGGGACCACCTTGCCCTTCCCTATTCCCGTTCGCGTATTCGCATACCAGGCGCGGGCGAGATACGGCGTGCCGATCAGACCTTCACGGATCGACTGCAGGACCTCCGCGAAGTGCGGACCGGAGCGAGCCTGGGTGCCGAGCTGTACGCGGAGCCTGCTATGCTTGCGCGCGGCTTCAACGATCAGCTCGTCCTCGCGCGCGTCGTGGCCGCTGGGCTTCTCGACGTACACATGCTTCCCGGCGTCGAGCGCGAGAATCGTGGCCGGAGCGTGCCAATGGTCGGGCGTGGCGATGACTATAGCATCAACGCTTTTGTCCTCAAGCATTCGGCGAAAATCGACAACAGCTTTGGGCGGCGTTGCCTGGAGGGGCGAGACGTCGGCGAGGGCTTTCGCGAGCACGTTGGAATCGACGTCACAGAGATAACTGACGGTGGTGTTGGCACCCCGCGCAAACGCCCGCGCGGGTACCATCCCACGCCCGTTCAATCCCATTACGCCGACTACCATTTTCTCGGCGGGCGATCCTTCAAGTGCGAAGAGTGGACCGACGCCGTGCGACGCCGCCAGCGCCCCTAGTCCTGCGGCGGATGCCTGCTTGAGGAAGTCCCGGCGGTCCAATGGATCTATCCGTTTCATCATAAGCCCCTGAACGTTACAGAACTCGAATCTTGATGTTCCTGAAATACACTTCGTCGCCGTGGTCCTGGAGAACGATGTGGCCGGCGCGGCGCTGTGCGAAGTTCCTGATGCTGCGATACTTGCTCTGCTCGACGAGCGAGTCCATGAGAGGAGTGCCGAGGTCGAACTCGACCACCTTGTTTCCATTCAGCCAATGCTCTCCGTGATTCCCGCGAAACACGAGCATAGAGGTGTTCCACTCACCTACTGGCTTGAGCGTCTTGCCCGCGTTCGGCGCGATGAGATCGTAGAGCGCACCTGCGCGATGTGACGGGACCTTGTTGTCTTCGTGGAGGCTGTCGTCGAGCAGCTGATACTCGAAGCCGAGTGCGGCGTGGTTAGGCGCCGCCGCGATCGAAAGCTCCTCGGACACGTTGTACTTGACGCCGCTGTTCCCCGCACGGCTGATCTTCCAGTCCCACGTCAGCTCGAAATCGCGAAAGGTCGCGCTGGTCATTAGATCGCCGCCGGCGGTCGGCTGTCCGTCAGCCATTCGCGGAACCTGGCCGTTCGGAATCTTCTTGATCGCCCCGCTCTCGATCTTCCAGTGCGCAGTGGGCACGCTGTCATAGCCGAGGCCTCGCCAGCCGTCGAACGTCTTGCCGTCAAAGAGCAGACGCCAGCCAACACGGCGCTCGGGGTCCGTCAGGCTGTTCGGCGCGGCGGGGGTTTGCACAACCCTCGCGTTCACCACAGTCGAGCCCGGCGGACGAGCGACCGCTGTCGTTCCGGTGTGACGCGCGCACGCGGCGGCTACGATCGCGCAAGCGAGCCCCATTCTATAGTAGGTCGTCATGTCCGCTGGATTGCGAGACGCGCCGGCTCAAGCCGCGGCGCGAGTAGATGTATAATCACCCATGCCGTTACGTACGCAAGACCGCACACGACGAAGATCGGGGCATAGTCGCTCCCGTTCGCCTGGAGAACGCGCCCCGTGACCCGTTGAAAGAGCACGCCGCCCATCGCCCCCGCGAACGCGCCGATGCCGACAACCGAGCCTACGGCGGACGTGGGAAACATGTCGCTCGCCAGAGTATACACGTTCGCCGACCACGCCTGATGCGCCGCGGCCGCCACGCCTACGATCAGAACGGCGGCCCACATGCTCGGCGCGCGCGACACGAGCGTCGTCGGCACGATGAGCAGCGCCATCGCGAGCATCGTCGCCTTGCGCGCGCGATTCACCGACCAGCCGCGTTTGATCAGCGCGCTCGAGATCCAGCCACCGCCGACGGAACCGACGTCCGCGATGAGATACACCACGATAATCGGCGCGGCGACCTGCGCGAGCTTCACGCCGTACTTCGCGTCGAGGAATTTGGGCAGCCAGTAGAGGTAGAACCACCAAATGGGGTCGGCCATCAGCTTTCCGACGATGAACGCCCACGTCTGTCGATGCCCGAAGAGACTGACCCACGGTACCCTCGCGGCGGCGACCGATGTGTCGCTCGCCGGTTCAGGGTTTCGATACAGCGGAATCCAGAGCAAGAGCCAAAGAAAGCCGAGCGCCCCCGTCGCGACGAATGCCCATCGCCATCCCCACCGCAGCGCAATCCATGGAACGACGAGCGGGGTGAGAATAGCACCCGTGTTGGTGCCCGCGTTGAAGATCCCGGTCGCCAGCGCGCGCTCCCTTTGCGGGAACCACTCGGCGACCGCCTTGATGGATCCGGGGAAGATCGCCGACTCGGTCACGCCGAGCATCGCGCGCGCGATTGAGAATCCCGCGGCCGTCCTCGCGAACGCGTGGCCGATCGCCGCGACGCTCCACGCCACCACGGCCGCCGCCAACCCTCGACGCACGCCGATCCAGTCGATCACACGGCCGGCGACGAGGAACCCGAAGGCGTACGCGAAGCTGAACCACGAGACGATGTCGCCGTAGTCAGCCTCGGTCCAATGCAACTCGCGCTGGAGCGTCGGCGCGAGGATGCCAAGCACCTGACGGTCGACGTAGTTGATCGTCGTCGCGACGAAGAGCAATGCGCAGATCGTCCACCTATACGACGATGTGCGCTCCATATCTGCCGTCTCAGCCACTAGTGTGTGTCGCAGAAGTATCGTTCATGCTTCAGAACTCCCATTTGCAACAGATAGGCTACGAGCTGCCAGCTTGGAGCGGCCAGCTACCAGGTCCAATACGTCGGGACGTCACGGGGCAAGTCCAGGCACAGACAACTGCAGTTACCCTCGCGCCATTGAGGGACGTCCCGAAGTCCGCAGCTCTCGGCTGGCAGCATTCAGCTGGTAGCGGGCCGCCTATCTGTTGCAGTTTCAGTTGCAGCCTCTTCACGCCAAGCCAAAGATTTTGGCGACACTACACTGGCTTCTATGCACCAGCGATTCCTTCCCAGAGCCCGTGAAGATACATCGCGCCCAGGGCGCGATCGTGAAGCCCGTAACCCGGCTGGCCGGTCTCGCCCCAGATCATGCGTCCGTGATCGGAGCGTATCGGACCCGCGAAGCCCGTGTCGTGCAGCGCTCCGAGCACCGAGCGCATGTCGATGTCGCCGAGCGCCGACGGATGCGCGGTCTCCTGGAACGAGCGCGCGCCGGTACGCTTGATGTTGCGGCAGTGCGCGAAGTGGATGCGGCCCTTCGCCCCGAGACAGCGAATTATGGCCGGAAGATCGTTCCTCGGGTCAGCGGCGAGCGATCCGGCGCAAAAGGTGATGCCGTTCGCGGGATCGTCGACGATGTTGGTCACGCGCTCGAGCGCCGCGCCGTCGGTGATGATGCGCGGCAGCCCAAAGATCGACCACGGCGGATCATCCGGATGCAGCGCCATTCGCACGCCGGACGATGCGGCGACCGGAACGACGCGCTCCAGGAAATACGCAAAGTTGTCCCAGAGTTTGTTCTCGTTCACCGAGCGATACGCGTCGAGAAGTTTTCTCAGCTCGTCCGGGGAATAGGCCGTCGCCCAACCGGGAAGGTCGACGGTGCCGCGCGAGAGATCGATCTTCCCGAGCGCGGCGTCATCGTACGCGAGCGCGGTCGAGCCGTCGTCGAGCCGGCGCGCGAGGTCGGTGCGCGTCCAGTCGAAGACCGGCATGAAGTTGTAGCAGAGCACGGGCACGCCCGCGCGCCCCATGTTTCGCACGCTCTCGCAGTAGTTGTCGATGAGCCGGTCGCGCGTGGAGTGCCCGAGCTTGATGTCCTCGTGGACCGGAATGCTCTCGATGACCGCGAGCGACATGCCGTGCCGCTCCACCTCTTCGCGCAGTGCCGCGATGCGATCCAGCGGCCAGGGCTCGCCGACAGGAATGTCGAAGAGGGCGCCTACGATGCCGCGCACGGCTGGAATCTGCCGGATGTACCCGAGTGGAATCGGGTCGCGTGGCCCGAACCATCGAAACGTGATCATCGCGAGCGCGAACGAGTCGTCACCGCGACACTCGCAGGCTCGCCCCGCGCAGGAGCTGCTCCACCTCGCCGCGCGTCACCAGACAGAAATCGCCCGGTATGCTGTGCTTGAGCGCGGAGGTCGCGGTTGCGAAGCGGACCGCGTGCTCCCAGCCGTGATTCTCGAGGCGGCTCACGATCAGGCCGGCGCTGAATGCATCGCCGGCGCCAATGCGATCCACGACTTCCACCTCGTAGCGAGGCGCCCGGTGGATCTTGCCCTCGGCCGCGACGATGGCGCTCCAGCTGTTCACCAACACCAGCGGATTCTCGCGCAACGTGATTGCCACCGCGCGACACTCGAAGCGCTTCGCGAGCGCGAGCGCGACCTGCGCGTACGACTCCGGGTCCACGTGCTCGTAACCATCCGTCGCCTCGGCGCCGATGCCGAACACCACCCGCGTGTCCTCCTCCGTCGCCATGAGGACGTCCACGTGCTGCATCAGCGGCTCCTGCACCGCGCGCGCCTTCTCGGCGCTCCAAAGCTTGCTGCGATAGTTGAGATCGTAGCTGACAGTGAGACCCGCCTTCTTTGCCGCGACCAGCGACTCCGCGGTGACCTTGGCGGCGGATTCGCTCAACGCGGGCGTGATCCCACTGACGTGAAACCAGCGCGCGCCGGCAAACACGGACGGCCAGTCGATGCTGCCCGGAGTAACTGTGCTGATGGCAGACGCCGCGCGATCGTACAGTACGCTGCCCGCTCGAGGGGCGGCGCCGAGCTCCGCGAAGTAGAGGCCAGCGCGATCGTCCCCGGTCCATTCGATGTGCACGTCCACACCTTGCTCGCGGGCGCGATTGGCGATCATGCGGCCGAGCGCGTTGTCGGGAAGACGCGACACCCAGCGCGACGCTACGCCGAGCCGCGCGGCCGCGACGGCGACATTCAGCTCGCCGCCGCCGACGTAAGCGTCGAAGCTGCGCGCCTGCTCGAGCCGCTGAAAAGCCGGCGGCGTGAGCCGCACCATCGCTTCGCCAAAGGTGACGAGATCCATACGCAATCTTACGTTCGCACCAACTTGCTCACCAGATTCTACCGAATCATGTCCTTCCCCGG
>JALYKM010000345.1 GCA_030774785.1 Gemmatimonadota bacterium | reverse complement strand
ATCATGAGCTGCTATCGCGGTCGCTCGCCTTATTGCACGATTTCAGCTGGCAGGGCGTAGCGATGGTCGAATACAAGCTGAATGCCGACACAGGCGTTCCGTACCTTATGGAGATTAACGGTCGCCTCTGGGGATCGTTGCAGCTTGCGATCGATGCTGGAGTCGATTTCCCCAACCTTTTGGTACAATCCGCGCTCGGCATGAATCTGACGCCCGTCACGAACTACAAGTCCGGAGTGCGGTTACGTTGGGAATGGGGTGAGGTTGATCATCTTCTGGCGTCTCTATTCCACTCCTCGCCCGCAATCGCGGCCTCGCGAAATAGACCGCGAAGAGGGCGGGTGGCCGCCCTAACCGAATTCTTTCGCGGCTTCGGAGAGGCAAACCGCCCCGAAGTCTTCCGCCGCGACGATCCGCGGCCATTCCTTCGCGAAACGGCTGATTGGTTCCGGCGTCGTTAATGTCCGGGTCTGATCACGGCAAGTGAACTCTCAACGGGTTCAACCCTCGGCTGTCCGCGCGCTGAAGGTTCTCCACCTTCTCGCGCCTGCTCGCTTCGGCGGACTCGAGCGCGTCGTTCACGCTCTGGCAACAGGCCAAAAAGCAATTGGGTATGACGTCGGAGTGGTCATGCTCCTGGAAAGTGGTGTGGTCGAGCCGCCACTTGCCGATGAACTGCATGAAGCAGGCGTTACGATTATCAGGGTCGTCCGGCCTGCTCGCGCTTTTCGGGCGCAGCGGCACCTGGTTCGAGAGATATGCCGACGAACCGAGCCTGATATCCTCCATTCTCACGGGTACCTACCCGATGTACTCGCTTCTTCGCTCGGCCAAAAATTTCCCGCGGCTCGGGTGAGCACCGTGCATGGGTTTACGGGAGGTGGATGGCGCAATCGCTTTTACGAGTGGCTTCAGCGTCGGTCGTACGCGCGCTTTGACGCTATCGTCGCGGTCTCGAAAAAGCTCGCCCTCGATCTGACTCCTCGAGCGGCACGCGGGGCCCTCCAGACGCTCCCCAACGCGTGGATGCCGCCCGAAGAGCAGTTGTCTCGTGAAGCCGCCCGCGAAGCACTGAGTCTTTCCCTCGAAGTCTTCCTTATAGGTTGGATCGGCCGAATCAGCCGCGAGAAGGGCGCGGATATTTTGATCGAGGCGCTTCCAGCTTTGACTGACATCAAGCTACATGTCACGCTGATCGGTAGCGGCGTCGAGCGCACGAAGTTGGAGCACAGAGTAAAGCAACTCCAGCTTGACGATCGTGTGTCATTCCACGGCGAGGTCGCTCGAGCGTCACGTCTATTTCCTGCTTTTGATCTCTTCGTACTCAGCTCTCGAACGGAAGGCACTCCTATCACGCTTTTCGAAGCAATGCATGCGGGTGCGCCCATTGTGGCGACCTCAGTTGGCGGCGTGCCGGACGTAGTATCGTCGGAGGACGCGCTGCTGATCCCGCCGGAAGACCCGCTGGCGCTCGCTTCCGCCATCCGTGACGTGCATGACCACCCGGTCGATGCGGCGCGTCGCGCATTGCACGCGGGAATCCGACTCGAGAGGGACTTCGCGGCTACGCCGTGGCTTGAATCCTACGAGCGCATCTATCGGAATGCCGTGGCGGGGAGGACACGTACGTGATTCATCTCGCCTGGGTATTCGTCGCACTACCGGTCGTGATCGCAATCTACACGTACCTTGCGTACCCGCTGATTCTGTGGGTGATGGCGCGCTTCAACAAAACCGATGTCCCGAAGACTGCCGCGGAGTTGCCGACCGTCAGCGTGGTCATTCCGGCGTACAACGAAGAACGCCAGATCGCGGGTGCGATCGACGCGTTGCTCGCACAGAACTACCCGAGGGAGCTTCTTCAGGTTCTGATCCTTTCCGACGCTTCCACCGATCGAACTGACGAGATCGTCGCTGACTACGCACCACAAGGAGTAGAGCTGTTGCGCATGGAGGAACGGAGCGGAAAAACGAAGGCGGAGAATCTCGCCGCCGCGCGCCTGCGGGGCGAGATAATCGTCAACTCCGACTCTTCGATCCGCCTGGACCCCACTTCCATTCGCGAGCTTGTCGGACATATGGCGGATCCATCCGTAGGTGTCGCCTCTGGCCGGGATATCAGCGTCTCCGAGAGGCAAAAGACAGGAAACGTTACAGAAGCCGGTTATGTTAACTACGAAATGTGGGTCCGGACGCTCGAAACAGCGACCGGCGGTATTGTCGGAGCATCAGGAAGCTGTTACGCCATTCGCGCCGAGCTTCACCGGATCCCGATTCGCGAGGATCTCAGTCGCGATTTCTCAGCAGCGCTCACGGCCCGCGAGCATGGATTCCGCGCCGTCTCTGTGGATAGCGCAATCTGCTTCGTCCCTCGCACTTCATCGCTTCAGCGCGAGTATCGCCGAAAGGTGAGGACTATGAGCCGTGGCATGGACACTCTCTACAGTTATCGCCATCTCCTCGACCCGGTTCGCTACACCACATTTGCCTGGAAACTGTTCAGTCACAAAGTGTGTCGATGGCTACTCCCACTCTCTGTGCTCCCCGCAATTGTAGGGTTGGCGATCCTCGCACCCACTTACACCTGGGCGCGCATCGTACTGCTCGTTGGTGCAATCATAGGCGGGTTGGCGGTGGCGGGAGCATACTGGCCCGAGAATCGGTCGATACCGCGTCTGGTATCACTGGCTGCTTTCGGTACAGCCGCAAACGTCGCGGTCTTGAAAGCACTATGGAGCCTCGTAGCCGGTCACCACGACCACGTCTGGGAGCCTACTCGCCGGTCGGTCTAACGCGTCACCAGTGCCGTGCTCTCCTCTTCCTCCACGTTGTATCCCTCGGCGTACTTGTAGTACTCGAATTCGCCTCTTAGATGCACGCAGTTCA
>JALYKM010000344.1 GCA_030774785.1 Gemmatimonadota bacterium | reverse complement strand
CGCGTATCGGGTGTGTGTGGCACCAGTCCGGCGTAGACATACAGTGCCACCGGCCGCCTCGCCCCTCGCAGATTTCGCAACGAACGTCGACCAGTTCTTCCATACAGTCGTCGCCGATGTCCTGCTCGTAATAGCCCCCATCGCAGTGCCAGCAGTCCACGAACCCAACAGATGATCCGCACCGCGCACATTGGCAGTCCTCGGACTGAAAAGCATTCCCCGTCGGATACCACTCGATGCCGCGCTCAATTCGTGCTGGGGACAGGTCTGATGATGATTTAGACATTGGTATTCAGGTGAAGTGTAGGGCACATATGACCGGCAGCACTCGGGGGCGGGAGAGGATTGCCGCAATTCAGACAGGTGCCGTAGGGATGACCCGCGATCGCTATTGCGAAGCCCTTGCCCATCTCGACACCCACCTTCCTCGCCTCGTTCAGCATCTCTGAGATTCGCTGGCGTAGGGCGTCTTTGGCATCATCTATGGCAAGTTCGAGAGTACGATCAAGAAGTCCATCATCTTCGCATTCGCCCCATTCAACTCCTGCGGAAGCCACAGCTTCCATTAGCCTCTCTAGGTCTTCGGAGAGGCGGGGGACTGAGGGCTTTTCTGTGGCGCTCATGGTTTATTCTCCAGCCAGAGTCTTTCTGTGTCAGCAGCAGCTTTCGCTATATCGAAGGTCGGGTACCACTTGTAGAACGTGGATCTGTGGCGGTCATACATCCGGTGGCACCCGATATAACTCAAGACGCCATCTTCACGCGGGCCACAGAGGGGAGCGGTAAGGCGCCAGTCAGCCTTGTATCCCGTCCCAGCCTCACCCTTCGGTGGTACGTGCGCGTTCTCTGAAAACCCCTCGATACCACAGGCTGCACAGGGCAGAGACTTCACAAACTCCACCCGCTGCTTAGACCCGTAAATGCGGGCGAAGTCGCTCTTGCTGCGCTTCTTTCGTTTTACCGCTGTCCGGCGAGAGGGGAGAGAGGAGAATTTCTTCATGCTGCACCACCGAGGCTCTGGCGCATTTGTCGCTGAACCCACGCATCGAATGCTGCTTGGTCAGGGAAGTGGTCTTCGGCTAGCCGTTCAAGCAGTAGGGACACGCGCTGGACTTCGCCATACCACGCGATGCATTGGTTGCAGTCGCCTTTCGGCTCCCCAAAGTTCCAGTATTTCACGCGACCGCCAATAAATCACGAAAGGGCTCAGGCTCATTAACGCGAGGCTTGTATTCGGTGAGAGGCATTGAGCGCCATAGGTATCGGTTGAAGAACCGGCAGAAGTCTCGGCCGATTTCTTCCGTCCAGTCGTGTCGGTGTCTGAGAGTCGAGGGATCGCCGAGCCAATTGAGGGGCTTCACGTACTGGCAAAATGGTTCGCCGCCCCACTCGATCACCTTCATTGCCCGATCGTAGCACTCGGCTATGGGCTCGTTCCCAGTGAGGACGTAGACGCGCTTGCGACGAGCTGGCACGGCTTTGAGAATCGCCATCATCTGCCGCACATCCTCGACTTCCCGCTGTTCGTCGAGGGCGAAACGCCACACACCATGCAGGATTGCCCGCCAGCGCTCGTAGGTGCCTTCGTTGAACACCCGAGGCTCAAACCCTGAGTTCGCGTCTCCTAGTTTGGTTCCCGTCTCTTGGTAGCGGCGTATGACGTGCTCTTGGAAATCAATCGGGAGCGCAGAGAGGTTGTTGTCGCAGAGAATGGGAGCGGGCTGGAAATCCCAGTCGAGCGTGAAAGTCAGCCCTTCGAGTTTGGGCACGATGCAGAACCAGCAACCGACCGGGCATCCCCGAGAGGCGAAAGTCATCCGGTAGCTGCCCCGCTGTCTCTCGAATCGCTGATCTAGTCCCTTCGTACAATCGAGGCCCGTCTGCTCCTTCCACCAGTTGACGAGCGCGAACATCCCCGGCCCGCCGCACCATACCTCGCAATCGCCCTTAACCCGCTGAGCCACATCTAACGCGATCGGTGCGTGCCACGAGAAGATTACGGACAAGCAGACGAGATCAAAGCCGAGCGAGTAGAACCCCGGATCACCGCCCACGGATGTGACCTCGTAGCCCTGTTCGGTCAGCCAGTCCGCTAGCTTGGCCGCACCAACGTTGTAATGGGGAACCGAGCAATTCACGACCAAGGCTTTCATGCTGCACTCTCCTCCGCTCTCAGCCAAACGTCGAGAAGCTCGCTCACGGTCGGGGCGCAGAGCATCGTATCGCCAACCCTGAGAGCGAGAGTATTGGCAACTGGACCGATTGAGAATCCCCTTGCTGCCAGTGCGTCCAATGCGACCAACTGCCGCCGCCCTTCGCTCTGGGTTGGGGGATGCGCTGAATCAGTCATTGGGGGATCGCAGCTCGAAGA
>JALYKM010000343.1 GCA_030774785.1 Gemmatimonadota bacterium | reverse complement strand
ATGAGGCGCAGAGTACCGTTGCCCGGCGCGACGGTGAACGTCACCGGTAGCCCGCCAATGCCGGTAGTCAGGGTGCCACCATTATGCACCACGGTTCCAACGATCCTGGCTGTCGAAGTCGTGGTCGCACCGGGTCCGAGAGTCAGTCCTGTGCTCGTGTAACGCTGAATCTGCGCCGTCAGCGCCGGGCCGACGTTGCTGAAGTCCAGTGTAGGCCCGCCGAGTCCCAGGTCTACCGCGTAGGCGGTTTTGACCCCGAAGACGCGGCCGACTCCTGCTTTCAGCGTCCGCCATCCCGCGCTCGCCAGCTGCGTCAATGCATTCGAGCGGGTTGCATTCGACCCTATTACCGTGACGAAGTTAGTCCCACAATCATCAGCGGTTGAGTTCGTCAGAATGAAGGCATCGCTAACGCTCAGCAGCGGGTGCGCTGGCTCGTTCGGGCCGGAAGACCACAACTGCACCCACGGCTCCCGTGGATCCCCGGTGTCGTGAAGCACGTAGCAGACGGCCACAGTGACCGCACGCGCAAACTGGTGGCCGCCTGCGGCGAGGCCGGCAAGCGCTGGCGTCGTGGTGAAGTTGAAGCACCCGTTGAACTGCTGCAGCGGCAGGTTGGCATGGCAGGGATTGGCTTGCGTGCCCGCTGCGACGTCGTTCACGCCTGTGTTCACCGAGGTGATGGTGACGATGACACTCTGCGGACCGTCAGCTGGTAGCCACCCATCCGGAAAGAGCGCGCCCGCGAGCGGACCATTGTTTCCCTCCACCTGGACGATCTGGTAGTCACCGTTCGGATTGTCGCTCGTGACCGTCACCGAGGAGCATAGAGTGGCTCCGGTGCAGAGTGCGCCTATGTTCTCGACCCGGAAGGGAATGGGGAGCGTAGCGTCATCAATCAAGGGGATGACCTCGCCCGTGAGCGCGTTCTGAAATGCCTTGTTCGACATCGGATCTACATCAGCAATGCCCAAGGGAACTTTCGATCCCTCGATCATGACCTTGATGCGGTAGTACTTGGTCACGTCCAGATTGGACTCGCGCGTCTTCCACAGGACCTGGTAGAACCCGTCCGGAGGGTTCTGCAGTCGGACCGTCCCGGCAGGGAATTCCTTCACGAGGCGGCCACACTTAGTACCGGGCCCGCCCTGAAGCTCGCAGATCTCGACGCTGAGGCTTGGTTGTAGCGAGGCGTTGAATTTTCCTGCTTCGAAGTCCGGATCGCTCACGGGGCTCGGCACTAACGGAGGCAGGAAGAAGAAGTCGGGATTGCCATCGACACCGTGCGCTCCATCGCTGATGACCGGCGAAGGGGCTGTGGGGACACCCGGTCCCGTCGGCTGGTTGTTGCCTTCGCAAGCGAGCGCAAACACGAGGGCCGGTAGAGCGAGCAGGCTACGACCTTTCATTGCTGACCTCCTGGAGAGGACGGTGCCTCCCGAAGTGACATCATTAAAACAGCTGTAGGCGCGGCACCCAATATAGGAACTCGGGCCTGAAGAGCTATGGGCAAATTTCCCGACGAGGTATGCCGCCGTGAGGTCTACCCCCCCGCGGCGATCAGAGTCTGGAACCGGGGGTCGTCCTGGAGGGGGCGCCACCACCACGCGTTTACCTTGGCGAACCCGCGACGGTGCTCGGGGTGGTCGGTCAGGTATTTCTGCAGCAGATCGACTGCCTCTTTCTTGTCTCCGAGCATCGTGCGGACGACGGCTTCGTAGCCCATTAACTCACCGCGCGGATCTATTGTCCTGTCCGCCCGGGCGCGGACGAGGACGTGGCGAGCGCTATCCGGCAGACCCGCGCGCCCGAGGACCGCCGCCACCACGATCTGTCCCTCGCGGCGGTTATACTCGCGCTGCTGCGGTGCCGCGACGTTCTCGTACTCGGTGGCCCTGCGCCAGGCTTCGATCGGGTCGGCGCGCACAGCCTTGGTGGTCATGATCCAGAGCTGACAGCGCGCAGCGAACAGATCCTCCGGAAACCGCCGCTTATCCTCATCGCACCACTTCTGGGCGTTGACGAACTGCTCGAGATCGTACGAGGTCGCGTAGAGCCGCCACAGTATTTGCGGAGCCGCGGTAAGGTAGGCATCCGCTTCGTACGCCCGCTGCGCGAGGTTGTGGGACTCGACGGGATCCTGTTTCAGGTATTGCAGTGCGCTGAGCCTTTCCAGGGCGCCAGCCTGATTCGGATTCACCGCGATCGCCGCGCGCAGATCCCGATCGGCGGCCCGGGTCAGGTCATCGACCTTCCGCTGATCGCTGACAAGTCCGCGAACGATTGGCCGAATGCGAAGGGTCCCACGGAGCTCGAGCGCATCCGCGTCCCGAGCATCGACAGCGATCGCGCGGTCCGCATGGGCGAGTCCGACACTGTCCCAATTGGCAACGTCCGCCGGGTCGCTACTCAGTCGTTCCTGTTTTCCAGCGATTAAGCCACGCAATACGATCGGCTCGGTCCACCGAGGGTCAAGCGACTCCGCTTGCGCGAGCAGCGTGTCGGCCGTAACGAGCTTGGCTGCCGCATCTGCGATATGGCCACGTTGCTCGAGCGCGCCGGCGTCCTTTCGCATCTTCTCCGCCCGTTGAACCAGGGACCACGCGTTGGGGTTTTGCGTGCCCGCACGCAGCGCGCGGAGCCGGATTTCATCGCCGAGCCACGGCCGCAGCATCAGCGCAAGCTGCTCGGCGATTTTTGTCCGCAGGCCGAGCGGATTGCCGAGTGCTTCAACGACAGAAGCCTCCTTGAAGTCCGCGCCGCTATTGCCATCCACAACGCGTACCGTTACGCGAACGCGATCTCCCTCAGCTGCGACGCTGCCGTCGACCAGCGTCCCCGCTTCGAGCACGCGTGCGACGCTGTCGGGGGCGACATCCTTCCCGCGAAACTGGCTGATTCCGCCCGTCGAGACCACATCGAGCGCGCTCACGTGGCCAAGCTCGTCTATCAGCGATTCGGTGAGACCGTCGGCCAGGTAGCCGAGGCGCTTGTCCGGGCTGAGGTCCTTGAAGTAGAGGACGGCTATGCGCTGGGGTCTGAAGCCTGCTGCTCCAGCGTTCGCCACGCCGTGGCCTCGAGCATCCCAGAGCAAAGCCTTCCCCGCCCACGCGGCGCCACTGAGGGCAACGACCGCGAGCCCCACGGCCAACGCAACGACGCTCCAGTTTTTCTCTCCCGACCGCTTCTTGATGCGTGTGCGACGCCCCGTGCGACGCGCGGTATGCGTGCCGCTCTGCCCGCAGGCTTTTAGAGCGTTCGCAAACTCCGCCGCGGTAGAGAATCGGTCGGCCGGCACCTTTTCCAGCGCGCGAAGCACCGCGTCCTCGACCTCTTCCGGGA
>JALYKM010000342.1 GCA_030774785.1 Gemmatimonadota bacterium | reverse complement strand
GACCTGGAGCGACTTCGCGCCGCCGGGCTTTGATCCCAGAATGAAGCTCGCCGTTCTGAACGGCGATCCCGGCGTGAAAGGTCCTTATGTCGTGCGCCTGCAGTTTCCTGCCGGATACAGGTTTCCGGTTCACTGGCACCCCGGCATCGAGAACCTGACGGTTGTGTCGGGAACGTTCCTGCTCGGAATGGGCAACACCGCTGATTGGAACGCGCTCAAAAACTATGGGCCCGGGGACTTCCTCTACATTCCCCCGCGGCACGCGCACTTCGGGGGCAGCGCGGCGCAGGGGCCTTCCGTGATTCAGCTACATGGTCAGGGTCCGTTCCAGGTAATGCTCGGAGCGCCGAAGTAGGGCGCTCACTCGAGCGCGGCACGGCGATCGCCGTGCCGCTGGCGATGTCGTCGAGCGCTACCGATTCAGACTCGGAATTCCGAGTCGCGTCAACAGCGCGCGAAACCGTGGATCGCTCCGTATCGGATCGATGTGCCGATCGGCTTGCAGACTGAGCATCGGCTGAATTCCCCATTTCTCCTGTCGGTCGAACCAGAGAAATGCCGAGTCAGCCCTGCCGAGGTCGGCGTAGACGAGACCGCGATAGGCAGGGTACTGCTCGTGCAATTGATCCGCACGCGCGAACGCCTGGCGAGCCATGTCCGGCTGCCCCATCGCTTCGTAGATCTCTGACAGAGTGTGCAAGGCGCGCGGGTTTCGCGGAACGATGCCGAGCGCGCGATTGATCATTTGAACGGCGGCAGCGTATTGGCGGTTGTCGGCGTACACACGCGCCATGTTGGCGAGAACCCACGGATTGCGGCTGACCCATGCGGAGTCCGGCTCTTCGCCGATTGTCTTCTGAAAATGACGCAACGCCCCCAGGTAATCGCCCGAAGAATTCAGGAACGTGGCGTAGTTGTTCTGGATCTGTAGCGAGAGGGGCTCGAGATCGGCTGCGCGCTTCTCCTCGGCGACAGACTCGCGCACCCGACCGAGAATCATGAGCAGCACACCGTACCACTGATGCGCCGTCGCGTTGGCAGGGTCGAGGGATATTGCTTTACGGTACTCAGTTTCGGCGCCGGCGAAGTCGTGCTCCCAAATGAGCTCGGTGGCCAGAGCTGTGCGCGCCGTTGCGAGCGTGCTGTCGAGCGCAATGCTGCGGAGCGCGGCCGCCTTCGCTTTCGGAAACATGGCGTCGGCAGGCCGGTACCCGAAGTAACCGATGCGCACGTAAGCTTCGGCGAGCTCGGCGTAGGCCTCGGCGTATCCGGGATCCAGATCGGTGGCGCGACGAAAAAACACGACCGCGTTATCGTGTCCTTCCCTGGTGCGATCCTCCCAAGCCTTGATTCCGAGGAGGTACGCGTCGCGCGCCGCGGGCAACGGTGGCCTTGCTCCATCTAAAGCAGCTTTTTCCGCAACGCCGGAAGACGAATCGCTGGCGTGTCCGTTTTTGACGGTGAGTGCGACAATCACCACTACGGCGATCATTGCAATGGATGCCAGAGCTGCGAGTCGCGAACGCTGCATTCGTAACGGTGTGCGGAGCGATCCGTCGGCAGAAGATGTTTTTTGGAAGTCCTCTTCTCGCGGAGTCGACGCGAGAGTGTCGCTATCCGCGGTTTCGATCGTCGCCGATTTGCGCGGTGCCGACTTCGAGCCCGCTTTGGTTGCCGCTGGTTGAATCAGAGTCGAGACGAGCCGTTCGATCTCCGCTTCGGGCTCCATCTCTAGTTCCTGTCGCACTAGCTCCTGATATTGCCGCGCCTGCCTCACAGCGCCGGCACGGTCGCCGGCGGCAGCAAGTGCGAGCATGAGCTTCTTCGTGGGACCAGCTGAAAGCGGATCGGAGCTGGCAAGTCTTCGCCGCCACGTTACGTCCTGCGAATGGTCTCCAGTCTCGGCCGACCGATCCGCAAGGAATTCCATGGCGGTTTGATACTCGAGCAGCACCCGCGCACGCTCGGCGTCGATCCACGCTTCGAGCTCGCGACTTTCGCCGAAATGAAATCCATCGAGCAACGTTCCCTTATAGATCCCGACCGCGGCAGCCCATTCTCGCCCGCGAATCGCATCATCGAACCTCCAAACGTCAGCGCTGACGAACTCCGGATTCAGCCTGAGCTCCTGCCCGCTCGCGATGATGACATCGCCTCCGAGGCTGCGCCGGATCGCGTAGACCGCCTGGTCCAGAGCGTGTCGCGCACGCGCCGCATTGCTTTCCGACCAGAGGTACGCCTCGATGCGGTGGCGCGACATGCCGTGCCTGCGGCCGAGGGCTAGGATCGCGAGCAGACTGAGCGGTCGCCTTTGTTGCGCAGGAAGCGGGACCGCGCCAGGGTCGGCACGCATGGACAGCGTTCCGAGAAGCTCGAGGACGAACATTTTGTGCCGACGGCAGTCCTGTGACTTCTGGGTGAGCTTCCGGTGAGGCGCGACCTCTATCATGGGGAGCCGTATTCACCGGGTCAACTGCGAATTCGTCGCGGAAACGACTCTCAACCATGATGGAGGCACAAGATGAAGTACCAAATGGCTTTATCCCTGCTCGCGTTTCTAGCGTCGGGCGGGTGCGGCAGAGGCGGTGTCACGAGCCCAGTGAGTCGCGAGGCGACACTGAGCGCAAGCGCGGATGCGTCCAGCTCGATGGAGTCCATCGCGCGGAGCGGAGATTTCCATGCGACGAAGGAGTGTTCGACTTTCCACCGTCGTGCCGGGGAGTTCTGCACAATCACATCGTCGAACCTGAAGGAGATCCCGGTAGGCACGAGGGTCTACTATCTGTCGGATGCAGGTGCGACGTCGCTTGATACTGACGTGATCCTCGATCCGCCGGGTCCGGGCAACAACACCGCGAGCGGCCACGTCTTCCTCAGTTTCACGACGTTTACCGGACAGGTCACGCTGGACGGCGGGACTGGGAAGTTCAGCGGGATCCATGCGAGCGTCGTCGTCACGCATCTGACCGGGGTAAACTGGGCATGGGACGGGACGTACAGCTACAGTCCGCCCCAGTAAGGGCTGCTGCCCGGGCCCGGTGTTCGACTGAGGAGTGCGCTGCTGCCCGGGCCCCGCTGTTCGACTGACAACTACGCTGCCGCCCGCTGATCGCTACGAGCTAACCGCTGAAGGCGACGGGACAGTTGGTGTTCGAGGTTCGGAAGGAAAAGCTCCGCCCTGCGGCGAATGATGGTGCTGAGGCCAACGGTCTCAGCATCCTTCGGAATGAGCGATTTCAAGAAGCTGCGGGTGTGGCGGAAGGCACACGCATTGACTCTGAACGTCCATCGGGTCGCAGCTTCAATCCGGGGATCTCGCAGCACGCGCCATTACGAAGTCAGATGGTTCGCGCGGCGATGTCGATATCTGCGAACATCGTCGAAGGAAGAGAACAAAGGAACGAACGCGAGTTCGCGCGATTCCTGGGCTACGGCCTCGCCTCAACCTCGGAATTGGAGTACCACTTCATCGTAGCGCGGGATGTCCGAGCGATCACGAACACTGACTTCAGCTCTTCGCTCGGCCAAATCATCGACGTAAGGAAGATGCTGCACGGCCTGATACGCAGACTATCGCCAGGCAAACAACCTTCAGCGAAGAGACCTGTCCCGTCGTCCTCAGCGGTTAGCTCATAGCGATCAGCGGGCGGCGGGCAGCAGCGCAGTTAAGGATCCCCCGCAACGGCCCGGCAACGGGCGGCCGTGAGCTCGCTATCCGAACAAGTGCTTTCCAGCGCCAAGGTTTGTAAGGCCTCTCTGGATCAACGGCCTGCCGCCGCTAGCTTTGGACGCATGGCGAGCAACAAAACAATCGCGATTCTCACCGGCGGCGGCGACGTCCCCGGTCTCAATCCAGCGATCAGGGCGATCACGATCCGCGCGCTGCGCGAAGGGTACCGCGTCGTCGGCGTTCGGCGCGGTTGGGCGGGACTTGTCGACTACAACCGGGACGACGGCGCCGACAACTCCGAATGCGTGCAGGAGCTCTCGGAGGCCGAAGTGAATCGCGCGGGCCGTACCGGCGGCACTTTCCTCCACACCTCTCGAACGCGGCCGAGCCACCTGCCACGTGCGCGCGTGCCGGCGCATCTCACCGGGTACGACGAGCCGATCAATGACGTCACGAAGGACGTGCTCAAGAACCTCGAGCACATCGGAGTCGACGTACTGATCCCGATCGGAGGCGACGACACGCTCAGCTACGGCAAACGCCTGCACGATG
>JALYKM010000341.1 GCA_030774785.1 Gemmatimonadota bacterium | reverse complement strand
TCTCGAAGATGACGAGCTTCGGCTGCTGCTCGGCGTTCAGGTCGAAGCGATAGCGGTGCAGGATCCCGCGATGGATGACGAGATAATCGCCCTCGTGGAAAGGCAGCGAGCCGTACGAGCTCTCCAGAACTCCCTTCCCCTTGCTGACGTACACCAGCTCGTCGGCCTGCGCGTTCCGGTAGAAGTGCGCGTCGTTCTCATCGGGCTCGATGTAGAGCATGGCGATGTCCTGATTGAACAGGAGAGGAATTCTGTCGAGCGTCGCGCTTCCACCCTTCCTCGAGCGCGAGGTCAGAAAATGCCGGTGATGCAGGGTCTGGTCCGGATCCGCCTCGTACTTCACCTCGCGTACGCGACGCACGGATTTGACTGTCGTCGGCGGATGGATGTGGTAGAGGAGCGCTGACGTCCCGGTAAATCCCTCGTGCCCCACGAGCTCTTCGGCGTAGATGCCTCCTCCAGGCTTCTTGAAGGCAATGTGCCGCTTGCGGGGAATCTGTCCGAGGGTGTGATAGATCGGCATGGTCTATAGGTTGCCGCGGAGATCCTGTTCGCGTTCGAGCGCTTCGAACAGCGCCTTGAAGTTTCCGGCGCCGAAGCTCTTGGCACCTTTCCGTTGAATGATCTCGTAAAAGAGCGTCGGACGGTCCTCCATCGGCTTCGAGAAGATCTGTAGCAGGTAACCTTCCTCATCACGATCGACCAGGATTCCCAGGTCGCGCAGCGGCGCCAGATCCTCGTCGATCTTTCCGACTCGTTCGGTCACGGTATCGTAGTAGGTCCCCGGGACCCGGAGGAACTCCACTCCGTTGTTTCTCAGCTTGGTGACCGTGTCGATGATGTTGTCGGTCGCGATCGCGATGTGCTGGCATCCCGGGCCCTGATAGAACTCGAGATACTCGTCGATCTGCGACTTCTTCTTGCCCTTCGCCGGCTCGTTGAGTGGGAACTTGATGCGGCCATTGCCGTTGGTGACGACCTTCGACATCAGGGCCGAGTACTCAGTGGAGATCGCCTTGTCGTCGAAAGAGATGAGCTGGCTGAAGCCCATCACGTCGCCGTAGTACTTGACCCACTTGTTCATGGCGCCGAGCTCGACGTTTCCGACGCAGTGGTCGATGTACTTGAGGCCGACGCCATGCGCTTCGCCCTTGCCTGTGAACGGAACGAACCCCGGCATGAACGGTCCCTTGTAATTCTTTCGCTCTACCAGGCTGTGGATCGTTTCGCCGTAGGTGTGGATCGCCGCGATGATGACTTCGCCGTGCTCGTCGACAAGGGACTTCGGCTCGTACGCCGCTTTCGCGCCGCGCTCGACGGCCAAATGAAAAGCCTTCCGCGCGTCGTCAACCCAGAGCGCGATATCCTTCACGCCGTCGCCGTGTCTGTGCACGTGCGCGGCGATCTCGCTGTCTGGCCTGAGCGCGGTCGTCAGAACGAGCCTGACCTTTCCCTGCTCCAGAATGTAGCTCGCGCGATCGCGCGTTCCCGTCTCCGGGCCGCGATACGCGAGAATCCTGTATCCGAAGACATTGCGGTAGAAATGTGCCGCCTGCTTCGCGTTGCCGACGTAGAACTCTATGAAGTCCGTTCCGTTGATCGGGAAGGTGTCCGTAACCTGTTCAGATGCCGTAAGTGTCGCGGTGCCCATGACTTCTCCGGATTCGGCTCGACGAGGTGTATTCGGTTTTTACACGTGCGCTCCGGCGCCGTTCCGGTCAGGAAGCAGTGCCGGCTCAGCCTTTAAATTAGCAAATCCGACGCCGAAACGGCGAGAGTAGAATCCCCTCAGTCGGCAACCGACGGCGCGGGCGCAGCGGGATCGAAGCGGAGCTCGAGGACGTCGCCCGGCTGAACCGCATCCCACTGTGCGAACAACTCGCCGCGTTTGCGCCTCACCCGGGACAGGTCTTCCTCCGTAAACTTTTCCGGAGCTGGGAGCCCGTTCTCCTCGCAGAATGTCGCGAGGTGCTCGTTGAGCTCCTCCGCAGTTGCCATCTGGCCGCTCGCGCGCTCGCGATCAAAGAAGCCGACGATCATCTCCGCGAGATTGGCGTCCTTCGGAAGCTTGCCGCGCGGCCAGGGCGTTCCGAAATCGGACAGATCCCAACCCGCCGCGACCAGACCGTAAAATCCTCGGCGGTGACCCAGCACGGTTTCGACGGCGTGGTGTGTGAGGTCGTGGCGGGGGAAGAAGACCGCCTGTCCGCCCTCTTGCCGCTGCCAGGTAGTCGTCCCGTCTGCACGAGTGCAGCTTAGGGACGTGCGCCCGTCCGCCCCTTTCTTGATTCGAATTACAATCGGCGGCGTTCCAAGCATGATGCTTATCTAATGGATGGTCTCGCCTTTCTCCAGCATCTCGATGAATGTCCGGATGCGAGAGGGCGATCTCGAGCACCTCGGGATAAGAAACGGATTTCGTACGAGAGCCCTTCTTCGCGAGCCGCATCCAGATTCCATCAATAGCAGTCTGGTTTTTCGCGAGCCACGATTCCCAGGCTTTTGCATCCTTGAATGCGCGGACCGGAATGTTAGCACCCGCGCTGGAGTTCTTCGTCGTTTTCGCTTGCATGGTCCGGTTTGGGTGTTCTCGCGCCTACTGCCCCGGGACGCGCTGATATCGAGGTCCCTACCTCAGTGCATTCCTGCCCGATGATCCATTCGCTGAAACGCCAGAAATTCGCGGATGCCCGCGACAGCCTCGGGGTTTCTGCTCGAGATGACCACTTCCCCGCCTCCCGGCAAATCTCGAGGCGAGTAAGTAATGTCGGCTCTCAGCCGTTTCATAACTGCGGTGCCGGGAACCTCGCTGGTTGCATGGACGAAACCAGGCAAGGCGAAATCTCCACGACTGAAAGCCATCGCGATTGTGCGCATGTGCGCCCGAATGGTCGCTTCTCCCTTTGGATCGCTTTCCTTTCTCTGAAGCACTATCCGTCCGCCCTCCGGCAGCGGCTCGAAGACATGCTGGGAGGTGTACTGATTCACTCCCATCGCGGTCTCGCCGCGATGCTGGAGCGCAGCAAAGGAAGAGTCGCTCTTCGCACGAGTGCTTGCGCCGCGCCCGCAGGCGACGAGAATTGTAAGCGCGAGCGCCGCGCGTGCTCTCTTAACGTTCACGCTTCGATTCTCTCCCTCGCGCATCCGCCAGCTTCCTCGCGATGCCACGGTAGAACGCAGCGTCGCCGGTCTTCTGCTGTTCGTCGAGAGCAAGTGCCGCCAGCTCCAGCGCGTATAAAATGTTGCCGAGGTATAGCTGAGCGATTCCGCCAACGCTATCAGAATCGTCACCCATGCGTGCGGGCGGGAGGAAGGGGAGTGACGTCGCGATCGGTGTTGGTCGACTCCGCGGAGAGAACGCGAACGACGACGGCAGTGATGTTGTCGTTGCCACCGTTGACGTTCGCTTCCTGAATGAGGGCATCAACGATTCGCTCCGGTTTCGCGCGCGAGAGCAGCAGCTGCTGGATCCGGCGGTCGTCGACCATCCCGGTCAGACCGTCGCTCGCGAGCAGAAAGGCGTCGCCGACCCGCGCTTCGCCATGGAATACATCGGGCTCGATCTCATCGGCCATCCCAATGCAGCGTGTAATGACGTTGCTTTGCGGATGACGTCTTGCCTGCTCAGGGGTGAGCAATCCCGCGTCGACCTGCTCCTGTACCAGTGAGTGGTCCTTGGTGAGCTGGTGCATCTCGCCCTCATGCACCAGGTAGATGCGGGAGTCGCCGACATGTCCGACTATGTATCTCGTTTCCGAGAGAAGGAGCGCGGAGACGGTGCTTCCCATTCCGAGCTTGTCGCGCTCGGTGCGCGTGCGCTCGTAGACCGCGCGGTTCGCGTCGCGAAGCGCCTGCGCGACCCTTGCGTACGCGTCCGGAGACTCCAGATCGTTCAGGTCGGAGAGGTCGTGACTGACCATCTCCACCGCCATCTCACTCGCGACTTCGCCGGCGGCGTGCCCACCCATCCCGTCCGCGACTATGAACAGCCCGCGATAAGCGTTGGCCGAAGCGTGGAGCGAGTCTTCATTACCCTTTCGAATTCGGCCGACATCAGTGCGAGCCGCAACGGCAAGATGCACTAGCGGGAGCTCATTGGAATGGATTTACTGGTGGTTGATACGGACGGAGGAGCTTCCTCCTCGCCTCAAACTACGAAGGCGCTAAATGAGCGGCAAGCATCACCCAGCGCGCTGAAGGAGCGGCTCCGAGTCGCCCGCCTGCAGTCGCCACAGGGTGCTATAGAGTCCGCCCCGATCGAGCAGCTCGCGGTGCGTCCCGCGCTCGGCGATTTCTCCATGGTGCAGCACCAGAATCATGTCCGCGTTCGCGATCGTGCTCAGACGGTGGGCCACCGCGATCGTCGTTCTGCCGGCGACCAGGACGCTGAGCGCGGCGTGAATCTCCGCCTCGATCTCGCTGTCGACGGCGCTCGTCGCTTCGTCGAGGAGCAGGAGCGGCGCGTTGGCGGCGATCGCCCGCGCGAACGAGAGCAGTTGACGCTCACCGACGCTGATCGATGCGCCACGCTCTCCCAGGATCTGGCCGTAGCCGTGGGGGAATCCCCGGATTATCCGGTCCGCTCCCACTTCCGTCGCCGCCCGGGCAACCTGGTCATCTGTAAGCGGGTTGGACAGGCGAATGTTGGTCGCGATGTCGCCGGCGAACAGGAAAATGTCCTGCTGGACGTACCCGATCAGCGCACGCAACTCCTGGAGGGGCATCGTTCGGATGTCGACACCATTGATCGTGATCCGTCCGCGCTGCGGATCGTAGAAGCGCATCAGCAGATTGACGATCGTAGTCTTGCCAGCTCCTGTGTGTCCGACGAGGGCGAGCGTCTCCCCGAGCCGCGCCGTGAAGCTGACGCCCCTGAGTACCCACTCGACCGGAAGGCTCTCCTGCGGCTCTCCCTGTTTCTGCCTCGCCAGATGCGCGAGGTCGTAGGCGAACCAGACATCGTCGAACACTACCTCGACCCCCGGCCCTTTCGTGAGCACGCCCGCGGACTCCCCGGCGTCGGGAACGCTCGGGACCGTGTCGAGAAGGGTGAAGATCCGCTCCGAGCTGGCCATGGCGGTCTGCAGGATGTTGTACTTCTCGGAGAGGTCCTGAAGGGGTTGGAAGAACCTCCGCACCAGCTGGAGAAAAGCCGCGACAGTCCCCACACTGAGAAGATTGGCGTGAACGCGCGACGCTCCCGCAACGATCAGGATTGCGAGCGCGATCGATGTTAGCAGCTCGATCGCGGGAAAGTAGAGGGCGTACACAGTGATCGACCTGAGGTGTGCGTCGAGGTGCGATCGGTTCAGCTCGGCGAATCTTTCGGCCTCCCGCTTCTCCTGCCCGAAGAGCTGCACTATCCGCATTCCCGTCAGTCGTTCCTGGAGGAACGAATTGATGCGCGCGAGACGAACCCGGATGTCGCGGTACGTCTCCCGTACTCCTTTTCGAAAGAGCCCCGATACCATGACGACGAACGGGATCACCGCGAACGACGCCAGCGCGAGGCGCCAGTCCATGATGACCATCGCCACGCTGATCGCTACCAGCGTGAAGAGATCACCGAGCCCCGAAACGACGCCCGCGGTGAACAGCTCGTTCAGCGTTTCAACGTCGGAAGTAACGCGAGTAATCAGGCGGCCCGCGGGATTTCGGTCGAAGAAGGCCACTGACAAGCGCTGAAGGTGCTCGAATATCTCCATGCGGATGTCCCGCATCACGCGCTGCCCAAGCAGGCTGGTGAGCCAGGTCTGCGTGTAGGAGAGGGCGAATTCCGCGACGAGCGCGAGGAAAAGAAGTACCGTCGAGACCGCCACGATGCGCATGTCGTGTGCGGGAACGGCGACATCGATCACCCGCCTGGTGAGGAGCGGCCCGACGACCTGGATCGCTCCTTCCACGCAGAGGAGAGCGAACGCCCCGTACATGAGACCCCGATACGGGCGGGTGTAGACGAGCAGGCGACGCATCAGCTTGCGATCGTACGCCTTGCCCAGGATGTCGTCGTCGTGCGTCTGGGTTGCGGAAGCGGTCATTCAGCCGTATCCTAGCCGGGTTGCAGGCGTGATGCTACGCCATCTGTCGACCCATGGTACGTAGGTTGCACCTGTGACCGGCACCGATGTTCCATCCTGTCGGCTGACGTAAAACCATACTGGAGGGAAGATGGGAATTCTCGCATGGATCGTTCTTGGTCTGATCGCGGGCGCGATCGCCAAGGCACTCATGCCGGGTAATGATCCCGGCGGCATCATTGTTACCATGATTATCGGCATCGTAGGTGCGTTCATCGGTGGCTTTCTCGGGAACATGATTACCGGCGCCGGCCTCAATGGCTTTACCCTGTGGAGCATCGTACTGGCGGTAGTCGGGGCGCTCGTCCTGCTCTGGATTTACCGGATGGCCACCCGAGGCCGAGCCGCACCACGGGTTCCGTAAGGCACCAGTCGTTTCACGTAGGTAAAGGGTTTGCCGCTCTGGCTGTACTGGATTCTTCTCGGCTTGGTCGCCGGGACACTAGCCAAGTTTCTGGTCCCAGGGCGGGACCCTTCTGGTTGCATAGTCACGATACTCCTCGGAATCGTCGGCGCCTTCATTGGCGGCTGGCTAGGAACGCGATTCTTCGGATGGGGGACCGTGATGGCGGGCCGGCTTGACTTCCGGTCGATCGGCATCGCCACGGTCGGCGCCATAGTGCTCCTCCTCCTCGGCCGGCTCGTCAGGCGATTGTAGCCAAGCTCGACCGACGCGTTGAGCTGCGAGCCTTGAGTTCGGCGGATCTTCGGTGGCGCGTTTAGATTTCGGATGTGAAAGACAGCATCGTCGTTCGCGGCGCCCGGCAGCATAATCTCAAAGGCTTCGACCTCGAGATTCCGAGACGCACCGTCACGGTCGTGACCGGTCCTTCCGGCTCGGGTAAATCCTCGCTCGCGTTCGACACGATCTACGCCGAGGGGCAGAGGCGCTACGTCGAATCCCTTTCCTCCTATGCGAGGCAGTTTCTCGAGCGGATGGAAAAACCGGACGTTGACTCGATCGAGGGTCTTTCTCCTGCCGTCGCCATCGAACAGAAAAACCCGACCAAGACGTCGCGGTCGACCGTCGGAACCGCCACGGAGATCTATGACTATCTCCGGCTCCTCTGGGCACGTGTCGGACACACCTTTTGTCCGAGCTGCGGACGTGAGATCAAGCCGGACACGGTCTCGTCGGTCACTGACGCCGTGCTGGCCCTTCCGCCCGGTATCCGCTTCTACGTCACCTTTCCCCTCAGGCTCTCCCACAAGGTCACCCACGACGTAGTGATCGAGAACCTGCGCGCGCAGGGATTCTTACGTGTAGCGCTGGACGGATCGGTCCTGCACCTCGACGAGCTCGCTGAGTCGAAGCGGGACATTACGCGCGCGAAGGAGCTGCTCGTCGTGGTCGACCGTCTGGCGGTCTCTCCGGAAACAGCCGGCCGGCTGAGCGACGCAGTCGGCACGGCTTTCGCCGATGGAGAGGGAGACTGCGTAATTCTCTTCACCGACTCGGTGGTGTCCCCGCTCGATGGCGTTCCCGCAAGCAAGCTGCGCTTCACGGAGCGGTTCCAGTGTCCCAACGATGGTACTCTCGCTCCCGCGCCGACTCCACAGCTTTTCTCCTTCAACAACCCTCGTGGAGCGTGCTCGCAGTGCAACGGGTTCGGCGCAATCCTCGAGTACGACGAGTCGCTGGTCGTTCCCTACCCTTCGCGCTCGCTTCGCGACGGCGCGATCGATCCGTGGACCAAGCCTCGCTACGACAACAAGAGGCGAGCGCTAGCCGAGTTCGCGAACCGCGAGCGCATTCCAATGGACAAGCCGTGGGATCAGCTCACCGCGGCGCACCGCCAGCTCCTGCTTCATGCGAAGACCCGCGGCTACAAGGGGATCTTTCCGTTCCTGCATGATCTCGAGGAGAAGCGGTACAAGCAGTACATTCGCGTCTTCCTGAGACAGTACCAGACCGCACAGGAGTGTCCGCGCTGTCACGGCACGAAGCTACAACAGGAAGCGCTCAACGTACGTGTCGGCGGGCTCAACATCGCGCAGGTGGCGGAGCTTCCGGTCGATCAGCTTGCCGGCTGGCTCAACGAGCTGAAGCTGAGCGAATTCGACCGCAAGGTCGCGGAGATGATTCTGAAGGAGGCCCGCGATCGCGTCACCTTCCTCCGCGATGTCGGGCTCGGCTATCTCTCGATGAATCGCGCCACGCGCACGCTCTCGGGCGGCGAGGCACAACGCATCGGCCTTGCCAACTCCCTCGGCTCGCAGCTGGTGGATACGCTTTACGTTCTGGACGAGCCATCGATCGGATTGCATTCCCGCGACATGGACAGACTGCTCAAGCTCTTGCAGCGCCTGCGCGACGCCGGTAACAGCGTGCTCGTAGTGGAGCACGATCTGGCCGCGATCGAGATGGCGGATTACATGGTGGAGCTCGGTCCTGGAAGCGGCGAAGCGGGTGGTCAGGTAGTCTTTGCGGGCCCGATCTCTCGCATCAGCGAGAGCCCGCTCACTGGCCAGTACGTGATCGGAGCGCGATCTATTCCGCTGCCCGACGAGCGCAGGCGTCTCGGCCCGCGCTGGATCACGCTTACCGGCGCAAGGGAGCACAACCTCCAGGACGTCGACATTCGCATCCCGCTCGGAGCGTTGACCGTCGTCACCGGCGTGTCAGGCTCCGGAAAAAGCACTCTCGTCCACGATGTCCTCTACCGAGCACTGGAAACGCACCTCGTCGGAGAGCACTCGGCCAAGATTCATCTCGGGGAAAAGGTCGGCCAGTACGAGACGATCACCGGCTTTGACGCGCTCGAGGATGTGGTCATGATCGATCAGAGCCCGATTGGAAAGTCACCGCGCTCGAACCCGGTTACGTACGTCAAGGCGTTCGACGAGATCCGTTGCATCTTCGCCGACACTCCGCTCGCGCGCCAGCGCAAGTACACTCCGGGAACTTTCAGCTTCAACGTCGAGGGCGGGCGCTGCGAGGCCTGTGAGGGAGCCGGAGCGCTCGAGGTGGAGATGGTCTTCATGGCCGACGTGTACGTGCCGTGCGAGGATTGCGGCGGGAAGCGTTACAAGCCCGAAGTGCTCGACGTGACTGTGCGCGGCAAGAACATCTATGAGGTCCTCAACCTCACCGTGGACCAGGCGATCCGCTTTTTCCCGCGTGAGGAAAAACTCGGCCAGGCGCTCTGGCAGTTACAGCAGGTGGGGCTCGGCTACCTTCGTCTCGGACAGCCGGCGACTACTTTGTCGGGCGGAGAAGCGCAGCGCATCAAGATTGCTCGCGAGCTCACGATGGCGGGAAAGAAGTCGGGTAAGAAGATGTACGTGATGGACGAGCCGACGACCGGACTTCATCTCGAAGACATCAGGAAGCTCGCGAAGGTATTCGACCGGCTGCTCGAGCAGGGGCACACGCTCGTTCTGATCGAGCACAATCTCGATGTGATCAAGCTCGCCGACTGGATAATCGATCTGGGCCCGGAGGGCGGAGTTGGCGGAGGAAGAGTCGTCGCGATGGGCCGTCCGGAGGATGTCGCGCGGGTGGAAGAATCATACACCGGGCGCTGGCTGGCCCCGTTGCTCGAGCAGCGAGCCGAGCGCGTCGAGATCCCGCCCCGTGTCAGCGCGCGATTCGCTGAGGCGGAACCGATGTCGAGGCAGCTCGCGCTCTAGCGCGTTTCCTGCGCCAGCCGCGCGATCTTGGCCGAAAGCGCACGAGGCGCGATTCTGTTGGCCTGCGCGAGGATCTTGTTCTTGATGCCTGGGATCGCCAGTCGCTTCCCGTGCATCATCGCGTCAAAGCCGTATTTGGCGACATCCGCGGCGTCGGCGATTCCGAAGGTGTTGAACAGGCGCGAGCCGCTCATCTCGGCGGTGTACGCAAAATCGGTGTGCGTGGGCCCCGGGCATAGCGCCGTGACCGTCACGCCGGTGTTGCGGAGCTCCTCTGCCAAAGCTTCGGAAAAACTCAGAACGTAGGCTTTGGTGGCGTAATAGACCGCCATCAATGGGCCTGGTTGAAACGCCGCTGTCGACGC
>JALYKM010000340.1 GCA_030774785.1 Gemmatimonadota bacterium | reverse complement strand
GCAATAACAGGGTCAAGAGGGGGCGGCTCCGTGGCGGGTTTCGAGAATAGTCCCACCGAGCGGCTGCAATTCCCCTTTTTAGTAAGGGCCGCCCCGCATTGCGGGCAACATCCAGGGAATGCTGAGTCAGGTCCGGTCATCGTTTCGGTTCCTTGTTAGTCTGTGAGAAGCCAAATCGAGCACTTCCTGGTGCGCCGTTCTCCGCTCGACCGTGACTATCGTGTCGTTGTGGTCCTTACCGTGGGGGACCATGAGGATTTCGACGTGGGCAAAGCCGAGCCCCTTCCCAAAGCCCTGGCTGTGCCAACCGCAGCAGATCGCCAAGCCGCCCATCCTGATCTTTGGAGCCAATAGCCGCTTGACGTAGGCGAGGCTCTGGAAGTCCCGTGCTGGCCCCTGGATGCCAAAGCCGTCGTAGACTTCACGGATCTGGCGAGGCGAGTAGGGCGGGTCCCACAAAACCCCGTTCAACTCCGACGGGCACCACTCGGCAAACTGCTCTGCGTGGAGATGGTGAGTTGCCGGTTTAGCCGGGTTCAGGTCGTTCGTGTGCTCGGCGGGCGAGTTCTCGCCGGCGAAGGGATCAGCCCAACCCTTACCGTCTCCGACATATCGCGCCAGCAATTCACGGATCGGCTTGATGGTAAAGGTGTGGCGCGAAGGCATCGCCCAAATGCGATTGATTTGCCCGCTCACTGTCCCGCCTCTGATTTGTGAGAAGGGATATAGATCACGCTACATCCGTGAAAAGCGGGTTATCGCCAGAGATTCGCTTACGGGCCATCGCGGCGTATTTAGTGTTAAGTTCGATCAGCGTGGCGTTTCTGCCGAGCCTGTCAGCAACGAGCCCCGTTGTTCCTGCTCCACCGAAGGGATCCAAAACCGTGTCGCCCTTTGCTGATCCTGCTAGGATGCAGGGCTCTATGAGCTTCGGGGGGAAGGTGGCGAAATGAGCATCACTGTACGGCGTCGTGCTCACGCTCCATACGCTGCGCTTGTTGCGGGTTATCTTCGCGGCCCTCGCGTGGATACCGACGCTGTTCACGTTCCCGGGCTGCCGGTTTTCCGCGCTCTCGGTGTGAGCCGTGTATTCCTTCGCATATCGTAGGTTGTGGGCGAACTGCTCGGGGTTGCACGCCTCCGCTATCGCATCCGCATCGTAGAAATAGGTCGGTGATTTCGTGAGCAGGAACAGGAATTCGTGGCTCTTAGTCGGCCTGTCTGTTACGCTCTCCGGCATCGGGTTGGGCTTGTGCCATATGATGTCGCTTCGGAGATACCAGCCATCAGCGCGTAGAGCAAAGGCGAGCATCCAGGGGATGCCCATGAGGTCTTTTGGCTTGAGTCCGTAGGTACGACCACCGCGCGCCGAGTA
Organism: Gemmatimonadota bacterium; assembly: GCA_030774785.1. Classification (GTDB taxonomy): domain Bacteria; phylum Gemmatimonadota; class Gemmatimonadetes; order Gemmatimonadales; family Gemmatimonadaceae; genus UBA4720. The sequence continues at coordinate 5,224 of JALYKM010000340.1, read as the reverse complement.
TCGCCCGTCGCTCAGAGGTTGGAATCCCGGCTTGCCATCGCGTTGCGCGCCACCCTCCGGGCGCATCGAGTTACCGGCCCATGATCCGGCGTAGCTATCCCCGATATTGAGCCAGAGCGTGGCATCGTCGCGCAGGACACGGCGCACCTCACGGAATACCCCCACCATCGCATCGACGTAGAGCTGTGGCGTCTTCTCTAACCCGAGCTGGCCCACAACACAGTAATCACGGAGGCCGAAGTAAGGCGGCGACGTTACGCAGCATTGCACCGACTGATCGGGCAGAGTCCGCAACACTGTGAGAGCATCCCCTTCGAGTATCCTGACGCTCACTGATTCCCCCTAGGGGAATGAACAGACAAGACGTGGGAGGTCATGCGACACCCCCAGATGCCATGCGTTTACCGGCCAGATAGGCGATGATCCACTGAATGGCGGCGTTGGAACTCCACGCCACGAGCACGCACCAACCTTCCGCCTTCAGATGGTTGATCCATTTCCGCTGTTCCGGCGTGGGTCGGTTGTTGCCAGCCTTGAGCTCGATCACCAACCCAGGGAACTCGCCGCGCTTGACCGGCAGCCAGACGTCGAGAACACCGGGCTTCCGGCCTTCCGCCTTCAAGCGCCCGCCGTGCTTCCTAGTGCGCGTGCCGATCCAGTTGGGAACCGCGAACATCCAGCGCAACTCAGGATAAGTCGCTTCGTTCTCAGCCGCCCACCCGAATAGAGCAACTTGAGATTGATGTTCCAAATCGCGCCGTGGCTTCCTTCGCATCAGCTCGAGGAGCGGAGAATTCGGGCCGAGCGACGATGGGTCTATGTCGCGGATGCTGACGGCGCGGCTCATGCGGCCGCCATTTCTTCACGTATCTCGTCGAATACGTAGTCCGGCACGTTGTACCCGATCTTTCGCAGCTCGGTGACGCGGCTGAGGAACGATGCGAGGTCGGGATCGTGGAAGGTGGCGCCATCATGCGGCAACCCTATGGGCCTTCGTTCCGCAGTGTCGAGGAATGCCATCACCGCGGCGTGCTCACGGCCAAAACGCGGAAGGTCAATTACCAGAAGCGCCCAATCCGGCTCTTGCGGGATGTCTCCGACGACTCTATTCCCTGCGACGTGCGTGGTGTATCCCAGCGATATGTCCTGGTAGCAGTAGAGATCACAGCGCCAGTTATCGCTACTCCAGCGGCAATAGCTCACGCCAGCCTCTTCATCATCTGCTCGATAACCTCGACGGTCTTCCCGCTTAAAATCGCGCTGAAGTGGTCAACGCCCTCGTCGTACAAGCTGTTCGGATGGACTCTGAATTCCTGAGCGCGTACTACTGCACCGAGGAACACCGCCTCCAACCCTTCCGCTCCCTTCCACGCCTCTGATTCGTCAGCGGTGAGCGCGTACAGATAGCCCTGGATGCCCGGATCGTCTTGCCACGCTATATACATGAGCGGTCTGATCTCGTCCGCGAGCGAGACGATCTGATTTGATTCCTCGAGCGTGACCGCTCGTCTAGCTATCCGCCGCTGATCGATGAAGGTCGAGAGCACGTACTTGTCGGGCTCCCGCTCGTCTGGATCTGTTACCACGAATAGGAGCTGCACCGGCTCTGCGGTGAAGAGGGTGACGGTTTCGATCACGCTGCTCTCTCCCCAGTGAGAGTCTTGGTCATTCCGAGGACGCCATTTTGGTGTCAGTCCCTTGAAGTACGCCGCTTCGTTTGTTCTCCCAGTGCTCCCGGTACTTTCGTTTAAGCGCCAAGTGAGCCGGACACTTGGACGGGGGACGACCGCGGCCGGTGTAGGGTGCGACATCGTCGACGCAGCCCAGCTCAGTGCATTGACATGGTCGCCGGATGATCCGCTCTGTCTCCGATTCAGACATGGGCCGCCTCTTCCAATGCGCGCGCCAGTTGAGCGACTAAGGTTCCTTCGCCCCTCGGATCATCGGCGAAAATGCGAGAGAGAAATGGCCGCACGGTCTCGGCCGTATCCTCAGATAGCCCATCTCTCCAAATCGAAGGAATCGAGCTCGGGAACAGCGGATTCCGTTTCTGCCGAAGATCCTGGCAGATCGTTTGGGCCGTGCCCGTCATGCTCCTCGGTTTCCCGTTCGTGCGCGGTACGGCCCCGTCCACCTCGAGAACTCCCTGCATGTACCGCCGGAATGACCGGAGGCTGGGGCTCGACTTGGCTTTTCCACTGGCCAGATAATCCCTCACGGCTTGCCCGAGCTGCGCGAACGTGAGTGGCTTCCCATGCATCCCCTCAAGCGCCGATCGCATCTCGGCTGTCCATGCTGTCACGTTCGGAACGAGGGCGATCAGGCTCGCCATGTCGGGCCGGAACTCAGAAGGGACCACAGAGACCATTGTCTGCGCCGTTGAGCCGTTGGGACTCTGAGCGTCACCCTGGCGTGGAGGAGGAGATGGAACATCCAACTTCCCATCTCCCACATCCCTTATCCCACTTCCCACTTCCACACGCGAGGCGCTCGCGATATCCTCGCGACTCTCTCCCGAGAACTCGCTATCCTTGGCAGCGACAAGGAGTTCCGCTAGTGGCGCTGGAAAGACGCGGACACTCGGATTGTCGACCTTCTGGTGATCCTTCCACCGAACGATCTGAATGAGCCGCTGGCCGCTCGGCCCCGAGTATCGAACGATTCTCTTTAGTCTCGCGAGGATGTCGAGAGACTCGCGCGAGGACTCTTCAGTCTGGGGGAATAGCAGCCCATCGAACAGGCGGACGTTGTCCACCAGGCGGCCAGCATCGTCGGCCTGCGAAATGAGTCCGAGGAAGACGAGTCGATGGATCGGGGCCAGCGGCGCCATCTTTTCGTCCTGCCAGAAGTCGGGCTTGAGGCTGCGGATTCTAGCCATTACGCGGCGACCCCCTCGCCACTCTCGAGCGCCACGAGCACAGCGCACGTCTTACCGGATGCCGGGTTGATGACGGTGCGCGACGGGTGCTCCTCTATCTTCCGCATCGTGATAAGAACCGCCACGGTACTTGACACCCAGTGATCAGGGATGGCTAACCTCTGGGCGATTTGAAAACGTGCGAGACCCGGTGACGTGCTCTTCAAAAGCAGGAGCACCATGAGGCGCCGTCTCGTCATCGACTTCTTGCTCGTCTCCTTCGCCGCGTCGATCGATGTCGCGCTGTTGACGCGCATCGGCGTTGGTGGTGCCTGGTTCGTGATGTCGAATAGGTTGAGTGGTTCGGGAGCCTTCACGTCGGGCTTCCGCGAACGCCCGCGCGGCTGATCACCGGGATCTCGGAACGTCACGCTGCAAGCCCTGGGTCATCCAACCCCGCGCGATCAGCGATCACAACACCGGTCTTTTTGTTCCATCTCGCGCGGCAAGCGTTCTGCATTTCGAGGTGCCTCGGGCATTTCGTTGCTGGTCGGCCACGGCCTGGCCGGCGAGGTGCACGCTCGTCATCACAACCGGGAACGGTGCACTGGGTCGGTCGCCGCTCAGGGAATTGCTTCGCGCTGTTCGGCGTCTCCTTTCCGCGTGGCCTCGGGAGCGACGCGATGTAATTCTCTCGGGCCATGATGTCGGGCTCGGCGCAACCGCCGGTGCAACGCACCTCTAGCTCGCTTCCGCACGACCCGCAGACAGCAACACCCGAGGCATCCGTCGACACGGTCATGCGTAGACCTCCACTCGCTCGGGAGGTACTGCGGGAAGCGCTATATCCTCGGTAGGATCAGCGATCAGAACGAGCTGTTGCGGATCGGGATCGGGGGGCGGTTCGCCGTGCTCGTCATTCCGGTCCGAGAAGAACGGGCACTCCTCCGGCGCATCCCAGCCGCTACGGTGATCGTCGGGCTTGTCCCATTTCGGGTCCTGTACCCAGCCGAACATCGTAGCGAGTTCGGGAGTGACCATGTGCATGAACGAAGCGCCCTCGAACGCGCAGAGTTCCCCCATCGTGTCAGGATCGAAGAAGCGGCACTCGAGGCAGTTGCCGCTGGACCAGGAATCCCACTCCGAGCCATTCGAGAACGTGTGAATGCCGGGCTTGACGAGCAGGCCACGATTCGCGGCATCATCAAGAGAGATCGGCTTCTTCACGCTGTCCTCGCCAGCCGACGCTTCTTCGCCTTCGCGTCGCGCACAATCGAGTCGAGCAGATCAGAGTGGTGCTGACACACTCCCCACCCCGCTATTACTCGTACTGATTCGTCAGAGCACATGCGTCTCTTCCGCCAGAGCTGACAGAAGTCACGGCCTACAGATGCGGCGTAGCGACGAGAGCGCTTTAGTTTCTGGGCTTGCTTCTCGCCCTCTGTGCGGGGGTGGGCGCCGGTCACAGCAATTCCTCGTACACAGACTCAACGCGCGGCGATGCGTGACGATTGCAACGCTCGATGTCGGAGAGATAGGCCGCCGAGAGTCCGCACTTGCGCGCCAGTTCTCGTAGCCCCACGCCAGCCTTTTCGCGGTTCCAGCGAAGCCACGCGCCGTTGAGAGTCTGGCGTGTGTGGCCGCAGTGGCCGCAAGTGTGGGCAATGTGGATTGGCGGGGCTTTCCTCACGGGAGCACCAGCCTGTAAATCAGTCCGGTGAATGGCGGCGCACAGGCGGCGGCAGCGTTATTCTGCCAAAGGTTCCACTGAAGCGGCGCGATCGGATCCGCGGCTGCCGCGTTAAGCACATCACCGCAGAGATGAGCGAGCGGCGCGGTACTCGCGGCATTGCAGAGCGGCCCGATCTCGTAACCGCAGTTGGGGCATCTCACGCTGCCGCCTCCTTCGCCTTCCGCAGGGCGACACGGCGGTTGTAGCGCTGTTCCAGCTTAGGATCGGGCTTCGTGATGTAGTCGTCGCACGGCGGGCAGTACCAGCCGCCGATCAGCGGATTTAGCCGCGTGTCGTAGCCGACCTTGCCACAGCGGAGGCAACGCGGAATCATGGCCCCGCTCACGGATGCTCCTCCCTGTATTTCACGATCCTCGCGATATGTGCGCAGCCCTTGTGCTCGGCATTCGCCCATCTGTCATTGCCCTGACAGGTCCCACAGAGATACGAGTCTCCGCCACGCCAGAGGACACTGCCCTTGCCGATCGCATAGTCGATGTATCCGGAGCCCTCGCGGGGCGGGTAGACTCGAATCATGTCGTCGCTTGCAGCGGCCACCTCAGTCGCGTGGCTCATGGCTTCGCACCTCGAGGGAAGGAGAACGCGAGAATGTCGTCAACAGCCTCTTTGTACTC
>JALYKM010000339.1 GCA_030774785.1 Gemmatimonadota bacterium | reverse complement strand
CGGTCTATCCCTGCGTCCCCGGCCACGAGATCGTGGGCCGTGTCACCAGGGTTGGCTCTGCGGTCACGAGGTACAAAGCTGGCGACCTCGTAGCTGTTGGCTGCATGGTCGACTCTGATCGCACCTGCCATCATTGCCGGGAGGGCCTTGAGCAGTTCTGCCCGAACATGACCCTCACCTACAATTCGCCCGATAAGTACCTCGGAGGAGTGACCTACGGTGGCTACTCCGAGAGCATTGTCGTCGACGAACACTTTGTCCTGCGCGTCCCTTCCAACCTCGATCTCGCCGGAGCCGCGCCGCTACTCTGCGCCGGGATCACGACATACTCTCCCATGCGCCACTGGGGAGTTAGCAACGGCAAGAAAGTTGGCGTGGTCGGTCTCGGCGGACTGGGTCACATGGGCGTGAAGTTTGCTCATGCGTTCGGAGCCCACGTCGTCGTCCTCACCACCTCCCCTGGCAAGAAGGAAGCCGCGCTTGGCCTCGGTGCCGACGAAGTCGTCGTCTCCCGTAACGCCGACGAGATGAAGAAGCACACCGGCAGCTTTGACTTCATTCTCGACACCGTCTCCGCCGATCACGACATTAACGCCTACCTCAACCTGCTCCGACGCGACGGCAACATCACCCTGGTCGGCGCTCCCGCGAAGCCCCTGGGCGTCACTGCCTTCGGCCTAATCATGGGACGCCGTAGTCTCGCCGGCTCTGCCATCGGCGGCATCGCCGAAACCCAGGAGATGCTCGACTTTTGCGGGGCGCATAACATTATGTCAACGGCGGAGCCAAAATGTGCCAAATGGCGGCGTGAAAGTGTACCGGTCGAGTTGAGAGAAAAGGGCCGTGAAGCCCTGGCGAGTTGACTTGCCGATTTAGTTTTTGGGGTCGTCGTCTCCTTCGCTGGTTGTTTTCGCGGTCGCGGTCGGCGCGTGACCGGTTCGGCGCTGAGCCTTCTTGGCTGTCGCGAGCCGGAAGCTTTCACCGTTCATCTCCAGGATATGGACATGATGGGTCAGGCGATCGAGCAACGCGCCCGTGAGCCGCTCCGATCCGAAGACCGAGGTCCATTCGTCGAATGGCAGGTTGCTGGTCACCAGCGTGGCGCCGCGTTCATAGCGCTGGCTGAACACCTCGAAGAGTAGTTCCGAACCGACCGCCGTGAACGGCACGTAGCCCAGCTCGTCGACGATCAGCAGCTTGACCATGTTGAGATGCTTTTGCAGCGCGCGTAGGCGGCGCTCATCGCGCGCTTCCATGAGTTCATGCACAAGAGCGGCCGCCGTCGTGAAGGTCACGCTATGGCCCTTCTGGCAGGCGGCAAGCCCCAGGGCCAGGGCGATGTGGGTCTTGCCGGTACCGGACGGCCCGAGCGCGATGCAGTTCTGCCGCTTCTCGATCCATTCGCAGCGCGCCAGCTCCAGCACCAGCGGTTTGTTGAGCGAGGGCTGGGCGGCGAAGTCGAAGGTGTCGAGGCTTTTGATCTGCGTGAAGCGCGCCAGGCGAATGCGGCGCTCGACGTTGCGCCGCTCGCGGTCAATGCGCTCCAGTTCACACAGACGCAGGAGATAGCGCGGGTAATCGGCGCTATTGCGCGCCGATTCCATGGCCACCTTCTCGTACTCGCGCGCGAATGTGGGGAGCTTCAGCGCCTTGAGATGATTGCCCAGCAGCACTTGCGGCGCGACGATTGTTGGCGATGTTGGTTCATGCAACGCGGTCATGCGGATACTCCCACGCTCGCCGGAATCGAGCCAGCGTTGGCGATGAGCCCAAGATAGGAGCGTGGATCCGTCGCGCCGACCGTGGCGGCCGGCAAATAGGGATAGAACGTCAGATCGAGCCGGGTTGGCCGGTTCTCCAGTCTGGCCAGCAGCAGCATCTTCACGGCGTCGAAGCTGATGGCGCCAAGATGAAGCGCCTGTGCAACGGCCTCCTCCACCTGATGCTGATGAAAATCCTCCATCAGTCGCAGCACCTGAATGAACTCGCGGCGGCCGGGATTGCCCATCCGCGCTTCCATCAGTCGCCGAAGGCGATGAATGCATTCGGCGAGCCGCCAGTCGTCGAGAGGCGCGGCCTGGTCAAGCGCCTTGCTCTTGTGTTCCAGCAGCGCCAGATAATGCAGGGGATTGTAGATAAAATCGGCCGTCTTGTAGCTGCGGACGTGGATGGCGATTGTCTCGCCGCGACAGGCGATCTCGACCCTGTCGACATATCCCTTCGCCAGAACCTCTTGATGACCGTGGCGCGTGGGAACCGAATAGTCGTTGTTCCGGTAACGCACCAGCGACAGCGATGAGACGCGCGTGGCGACCTTGTGACAAGCGTCATAGGGCGCCGGTGGCAACGGCAAGAACGCGGATATGTCCGCCCGCATGCGCTCGGCGATCGTGGAGGACTGACCGCGCAAGATCGCCTGGCGCCGCTTCACGCAGGCGTCGAGGAATCTGGCGTTCAGCGCGTCAAAACTGTCCGCGACCGGCAGAGGCGTCATTAAGTTGCGCCGGACAAAGCCGACCAGCCCCTCCACCTTGCCTTTGTCGTTGCCCTTTCCCGGCCTGCCGAAGCGGTCGTCGAACAGGTAATGGCTCTGGAGTTCCGCGAACATTTGCGAACGCAAACGCCGTCCACCCTTCACGATCCTGGCCACCGCAAGCCGGGTGTTGTCGTACAAAATTGACAGCGGCACGCCGCCGAAAAAATCGAACGCTGCCACATGGCCCTCGCAAAAGGCTTCAGCGGTCTCGGCCGGATAGGCCTTGACGAAGCTGCCATCCGAGTGCGGCAGGTCCATGCAAAAATAATGGAACCGGACCTTCTTGCCCGCGATATACGCATCCGCCTGGCCAAAATCCGCCTGCGCGTGGCCCGGTCGATGGCTCAATGGCACGAACATCTCGCGAGCGCGTAGCGTCGCCCGCGCCACGTACTCGCGTACAATCGTGTATCCGCCGGAAAACCCTTCCTCGACCCGCAACCGCTCGAAAATCCGATGCGCCGTGTGGCGCTGCTTCTTGTGGACACTTCGGTCATCTTCCAGGACCTTGTCGATCCACGCCATGTACGGACCGAGCTTCTTCGATGCCGGCCGCTCCCGCCGCCGATAGCCCGGCGGAACCGAGAACTGGAGCATCTTCGTGATCGTGTTCCGATGAACGCCAAATCGCTTCGCTGCCTCCCGGCGGCTCAGCCCGTCCACCATCACCGCGCGTCGTATCCCGGCATAGAGTTCCACTGTGAACATCCTTTCGGCCCCTCCATGCCATTCAGAGGCATCGAGTCGGCCTAGCAGGACCGGTACACTTTTGCGCCGCCTTCAAAGAGGCAAATCACAGCCGGTTCAGTAGTACACTTTGCGCCCGCTCTTTATACTTCCTTGATGCCGAGTTTTTGACCGGCGAGGACAGTTGAGATGTTGATTTTCTTGCGGTGCAGGCAGAGCCTTCCGCAGGCTGTAACGAGACACTCGCGGTCGTGGAAGGGGTATTCCGGCGCCCGCTGACAGCGGCGTTCCGGTGGCGTGCTGGCGTCTTGGCCTCATGCGCTGGACGAGGCCATGACGGTCGAGCAGGGCATGGATGGTGCTTTTGGCTGGCACGCTGACCTCGCCGCGCAGGCGGCGGATGAGCAGTTCGCGGATCTTGCGCGCCCCCCAGTGGGG
>JALYKM010000338.1 GCA_030774785.1 Gemmatimonadota bacterium | reverse complement strand
GAAAATCCACGAGCTTCTTGCCTTTGACTGCGTCCTTCTCGTGCTGATAGACCAGAATCCAGGTGAAGGACGAGATCGGATATGAATCCGGGCCGGGCGCATCGACGATGGAGATTCGGTAATCGGTGTTCGGAGGCAGAGTCTTCGCTGCGCCTGCTGCTGCGGCAGTTACCGCAGGGACCGAAGCGAGGATGAACTTGCCCGCCTTGTTCTTGATCGCAGCGGTCGGAAGCTTGTTCTGCTTTGCATATGCGAGCTCGACGTAGCCAATAGCCCCCGGAGTCTGCTTTACCTGGCCGGCCACTCCTTCATTCCCCTTGGCGCCAAGCCCAGCTGGCCATTTCACCTCTTTTCCTTTTCCAACCCTGGTGTTCCAGGCGGGCACGGCCTTACTCAGATAGTCCGTGAAGATGTAGCTGGTGCCACTTCCGTCCGACCGATGCACTACCAGGATGTCGGAGCCAGGAAGTGTGAGGGTCGGGTTGATCGACGTAATGCGGGTGTCGTTCCATTTGGAGATTCGCCCCGAAAAAATGTCGGCGATCACCTGTGGTGTGAGCTCGACCGGAGCGTTCAACGCGGGCAAATTGTAGGTGATAACGACTGCGCCCAGCACCGTCGGAATGTGGAGGACGGGCCCGCCCTTCGCCTTGGCCATCTCCTCGTCGGACATCGGACTGTCCGAAGCTCCGAAATCGACCGTTTCCTCTGAGAGCTGCCTGATCCCGCCGCCCGAGCCGATCGACTGATAGTTGATCCTCACTCCGGTGAGCGTCGCATACTCAGAAAACCACTTGGAGTAGAGGGGGTAGGGAAATGTCGCCCCCGCGCCTGTGAGATCGATTCCCTGAGTCGACGCAGTGCTGGAACTCGCTTCGCCTGAGGTGTTCGCTCCTTCTTTGCCGCAGGCGATCGCGAATAGGATGAGGCCGCCAAGCCGCGAGAGTCTCACTGAAGCGCTCCTTGGTTTACGGGGTCGTCTGACTCGTCTTCTATCGATCAAAACTAAAGCGCCCCCGGCAGGTCACGACCGACGTCAGGTAACGACATCGTCACAACCGCCGGGGGCGCTCCAGGCGCGCCTTGCCCCACCCGGCTAGAAGTTCGCTACCAGGTGCACGAAGTAGGTCTTGGTGGCCGCCGCGACCGCTCCGGAGTGCGGAGTCTGTTCCTGATAGTCGAGGGACAGCGCCGTCTTCTTGTTGAGGTCCCAGGTCAGGCCGCCGATTACAGTATTGATGTAGCCGGCCGTAGACGTGTTCGGCTTGAACCGGTCCCACCGGGCAATCACTCCCAGTGGGAAGGTGGATTGGGCGTTCAACAGCTGGAACGGCTTTGCCGTCACGAACCCGGCGATGAGGCGGCCGGTGCTGTCGATCTCGACGCGCGGGGACAACGCAGTGTTTGCTCCGCCCTCCCTCGCGTCCTTCCGGGTATCCCACTCGGCCCCAATTGAAAGCCGCGGGTCACGAACGCCCGCGAAGATGCCGGCTCTGGTGCGTGGAAGAGATGCGCCCACCGGACCGATCTGTCCGGCTCCGCCGGCAGTGAACTGGCTCCCGACCGCGCCGACGTAGGTCCACCCTGTCAATGCAAACGTCTTGACGACCTTGTTGCTCGATCCCGAGAAGGGGGTGAGCGAGAGGCGCGCCGCGTAATCCTTGAACCGATCGGTCTCGCGGGATGTGTAGCCTGGCCCGTTCACGACCGTTGCGTAGAGCTCTCCGAACTTGTTCGGGAGTGTTAGGAGCGTAGCGACTCCGGCGTCTGCAGAGGAGAAAAAGCCGGCGCGCTCAACCGGTGACGTCGAGATCCAGCGCGGCCAGAACGATTCGACGTGGTCGATCACGACGTTGTGGAGCAGTCCACCGCGAACGAGTCCGGTCCACCCCGTCGCGCTCTTGAGGTAGTCGTACTGGAGGTAGGCGTACTTCGCGCGAATCACCCAGCCCCGATAGAACACATCGTTGGGCGGAGTCGTCTGCTGGAAAACATCCGCGGTGATGCGAATGCTGGCGCGGTCACCGGCCGGCATCCTGAAGGTGAGATAGGCGCGCTCGATATCGAACTTGTTGGTCGACTTCGCGGCCCCGGCATCGCCACGGTACTGGAAATTCGCGTACAGGACTCCCGAGAAATCGACGGGAATCGATACGCTTACCGGAGGCGGTGGCGCGGGGGCAGGTTTGGTCGTGTCGGCAGGCTGCTGTCCGACAAGCGCTAAAGGTGCCAAAAGAGCCGCGACCAGAATGGTTGGTGTCAGCTTCATCGAGCGTCTCCGACGCTGGTGTTGCCGTTCACTTTAATGGTCTTCAACCTGTTTTGAAGGGCCGCCACCATTGGTGCGGGTAGCGGAGCGTAGTCGAGCGCCGATGCCGACTTCTCGCCGTCCTTGTACGCCCAGCGGAGAAAGTTCACGAGCTTCGTGCCCTTGACGCGATCGGTCTGATTCTGGTAGGCGAGAATCCAGGTGAACGATGATATCGGATACGAATCCTTGCCCGGCGCATTTACGATAGAGACGCGATAGTCCGTGTTCTTCGGCAGCTTTGCTCCAGCAGCCGCAGCGCTGACCGATGCGATCGACGGAGTGACGTAGCGACCATCCGCGTTGCGAAGATTCGCGAAGGCAAGCTTGTTCTGCTTGGCGTAGGCAAGCTCCACGTAGCCGATCGAGCCGGGCGTCTGCTTCACCTGACCGGCGACGCCTTCATTTCCCTTGGCGCCAAGGCCCACCGGCCATTTGATCTCCTTGCCCTTGCCCAGCGAGCTCGACCAGGAGGGGCTGACGGAGTTGAGATAATCGCTGAAAATGTAGGTGGTGCCGCTGCCATCGGAGCGGTGCACTACCAGTATGTCAGAATTGGGAAGAGTCACCCCGCGGTTCTGTGCGACAATCCGCGCATCATTCCACTTGGTGATCTTCCCCGAGAAGATGTCCGCGACGACGTCACCGCTCAGGTTAAGCGGGCGCGCTACGCTCGGGACGTTATAGGTGATTACGACCGCGCCCATGACGGTCGGGAAGTGCAGAACGGGGCCGCCTTTGGCGTTGGCGAGCTCCTGATCGCTCATCGGGCTGTCAGAAGCGCCGAAATCCACGGTTCCTTCCGACAGCTGCCTGATCCCGCCGCCGGAGCCGATCGACTGGTAGTTGATCTTCACTCCGGTGCGCGTTGCGTAGTCGGAGAACCACTTCGAATAAATGGGATATGGAAAAGTCGCGCCCGCTCCGGTGAGGTCAACGGACTGTGCGGAAGCGACACCTGCGAAAAGCGCTGACGCTGAGAGGGCGACAGCAATGCTGCGAACGGTTTTGATCACTTGTGACTCCGTGAGAGGAAGTTTGTCGCACTCAAAGGTCTCTCAGGCATGTCACGGGTAGTCACACGGGACGTAAAGGCTTTGTCACGACTGAGCGCTGGCTACCCCGGCGGGGAAGAAGATTCTGATCGTGGTGCCGGCTCCCACGACGCTGTCAGCTCGGACCGATCCGCCGTGGGCTTCGACCAGATGCTTCACGATCGCGAGGCCAAGACCGGTGCCGCCAGACTCGCGCGACCTCCCTCTGTCGGCGCGATAGAAACGCTCGAAGATTCTCGGCAGATGCTCCGGTGGAATGCCCGTGCCGGTGTCATTCACGATCAGCGCAACTCCACTGTTCGCTGGCGCTGTTTCGATTGTGACACGTCCCTCTTCGCCGGTGTGCCGAAGCGCGTTCTCAACCAGGTTCAGCAGGATCTGCTCGAGAGCCGTCCGATCTGCGTAAATGATCTCCGCAGCGGGATCGATCC
>JALYKM010000337.1 GCA_030774785.1 Gemmatimonadota bacterium | reverse complement strand
GTTGGATCGAACACACGTGTCTCCGGCGTGATTCTGCCTTCGGCGCTCAGTGCCGTGAACCGCTCGCGCTCCACGCATTCAATGGCGCCTTTCCGGCCGCGATAAAAAACCACCCCGCTCGTAACCAGACTCGCTCCCAATCTCGGCTCCAGCGCTTTGAGTGAGCGAAAGAGTCCATCGATCGAGCAGCCAGATGCACCAGCTGTTGATTGGTCTACCGCGACAGTGAGAAAGCGTCCGTATCTCCAGTCCCGACCGACAGTGAGTGGAGATCCGTGCGCGTGCCACTGGGAGAGAAAGCGATCGACTTCGCGGAGAAGAAGGTCGGTGGCTCCCTCGTCGAGATTGCGATCTGCACCAAATACCCATGTGCGAGCACTGTCCGGCAGATCTTCGATTTGTACTAACGGCATATATGACCCCTCATTCGTTTCCTGGCGTGATTCCCCGGCTGATCCGGGGATTATCGCTTCGACTATTGATTGAAGAATGTGGATCAGACTCCCGACCCCATCCGTCATAGATCAAAGACAATGCTGGTTCGCCATGAACCAGCATTTCGTGTAAGGGGAAGTCTTGAAGAACTCGAGCAGGATGCCCCCAACCTTGCTCTCCCCACTCTGTGAAGGATGCGTGCCGTCCTCCTCGAAGTCGGCGCGATTCCATGCGAGTCCGTCAGAGCGCGGCGTCGTTCCAGCCGCCCAGAGGTAAGGCCCCCAGACGATCAGCGGCGCCGACTTCTTCGCGTAATTGAGACTACCTGCTCTCGTGTTAGCCAGTAAGCCTCGCATCTCATTTATCTGCGACTCGATCGCCCACTTGACCGAAAAACCTCCTTCGTATGCGTACGGCTCGGGGTTGAGATCGGTCGCTGCGTACCCTCCGTACGTCCGGCTCGACAGAAAGACGATCTGCAGATACGGATACCGGATCCTGAGCGCGCGCAGAACCTGGCCAAGGTTCGAGAGGAAGATGTACGCATCAGCGCTGTCGGCGGGAAGCGACGTGGTCGGCTTCCCGTCGGCGAGCTTGACCCAAGCCGCCTCGACCTGATTCTCGCTGAGGCCGAGTGGGGCGAGGCGCGCCGTCTTGATCCGGTCGTAGTTGGGAGATGCCGGAGACGACCACGCTGGCGCCTCCTGTCCATCCGCCGCGCCGTTCACGATCACCAGCGAATATCTATTCACCGCCGGATCAGCCGCAGCGCGGCCCATGAACGTCCACGCCGCGCACGGAGGCCCCGAGGTCTGCGAGCACCACTCCTGGGTGGTGTTCGACATTCCGATCGAGATGAGCACGTATTTGCCGAACGGACTCTCGTCGCCGTTCACGTCCAGTGGCCTGATTGCGTTGCGGCGCGCGCGCGCCGCCGAGTCGTGATCGGCAGGGGGCTGATTGAGCCCGTTGGGGTAGAGGCCGCCGCGGATCCTGAAATACGAGGGGAGATCCGTCAGCGGGATCTTCACCGTATCAGTCGGCGGTCCGACTACGACTGGCTTGGGCGGCGGAGGGGGCGGAGGTGGCGGCGTGCACGAGAAGAGCGCCGCGCCGGATGCCAGAACAACCAGGGTGCGATGTCTGGCCCGCATTTACTTACTGGCTTTCGACGGCCTTTCTCTTCCGGTCAAGCAGAGCCTTGCCCTTGGCTTCCCTCGCGCTTTCGGCGATCGAGCGCTCGGTTTCCATGTGCTGCTCGAGGGCTTTCCAGGTTGCCTCGGTGGGCTCCTGGTACGCGATCAGCACGACTGACAGGTCGGCGTTCCGGGTGACGAGCATGTCCTTGTCGAGAGCGACGACGGCATGCGCGCGGTCGTCGGCAAGAATCATCGTCCGACGCGTCTTGTGCAACACGGCCGGATATGCGGGGGTGGAAGCGGTAATGCTCAGGTTCTCGATGGGACGGAACTGTCCCTCGCGGTCCTGCAAGTATCTACGATCTGGTTTGATTACAACTTTGACCGCCATCAGCTCTCCGGTACGGATTGTCTCTCTCAATCTAACTCCGGAGCAGCCTTCGTGAATCAGCCCTCGGCGTAGAGGTCTTCCCGGGTGAGCGGAATTCTCGAATTGCCATGCGCGTCGGGCTTCGCCAGCAGTGTCTGGATCACGTTGATTGCCGCGGTAGCGAACGCCTTCGCCGAGGCGGCCATGTAGAGACGCCAGATCCGGAAGTGGTGATCCCCAACCAGCGCCGTCGCATCGCGACTCTTCTCCTCCAGAGCGCGCACCCAATGGCGAAGCGTCATTGCGTAATGCTCGCGGAGGCTTTCGACATCCCGCACCTCGAAGCCCGCACCTTCCGCGGCCGCAATCACATCATGCGCCGCGGTCAGCTTTGCGTCGGGGAAGACGTATGTGTCGATGAACGCATCCGCCCTCCAGAACTTCCGGAAGATCTTCTCACGCAGCGACCACGGCCGTGGCTCGCTGAGACTCACGATGCCGTGGTTCATGAACAGTCCGCCGGGTTTGAGCGCGCGGAACGCCGACGCGAAGTACACCGGAAGGTGAGTGGCTCCGACGTGCTCGATCATTCCGATACTCGAGATCTTGTCGTAGCCGTCAGCGGCGTTGAGCGTGCGATAATCACGGATCGCGACCCGGCACCGGTCACTGAGTCCCGCCTGCTCGATACGCTCCTTGGCGAGCGCAGCCTGGTTCTCGCTCAGCGTAATTCCGGTCGCCTCGACGCCATAATGCTCTGCGGCGTACATGATCAATCCGCCCCATCCGCAGCCGATGTCGAGCAGACGCTCACCCGGCTTGAGGCGAAGCTTGCGGCAGATGAGATCGAGCTTCGCCTCCTGCGCCGCATCGAGTGAATCTTCGGGAGAGCGGAAGTACGCGCACGAATAAACCATCCGCTTGTCGAGCCACAGCTTGTAGAAGCTGTTGCCCACATCATAGTGATAGTGGATCGCCGCCGCGTCGCGCACTGGAGCGTGGCGCGGGCCGAGTTTCCGCGCCTGCGCGGGAAACCTGATCGTGGCGAGATCATCGTCCGCCTGCCCGGGAAGCCTGAGAAGGAGCCGTACCAGTCGCGCCACGGCTAGCGGGGAACGAAGCCGTCCCCCTATTGCTTCCGACAGGTTTGATGCCGCCTCCATGCTGCCATCGATGTCGACGTCGCCCCCAATGTACGACTCGACGATCGAGAGCTCGTTTGGCGGGAGAAGCATGCGGCGAAGCGCCGCCGGCCAGTTGAGGACGAGCGTGAACGGCAGGTGCGCGCTCTGTCCGTGATCGACGGAGCCATCCCAGAATCTCACGTCGAAGGGACGCTGGCCTGGCTCGCCGAACAGGGCAGCCAGCACCGCGCGACACCGCGATACTGCCCCGTCATCCATCACGGCAGCCGGCGATTGCAGCTCTGCGTGTGCCGTCGACATAAGCAGGAAGCTAAGGTCCACGATTATGTCATGCACGCTTCGTGCGACGAGATGGTCTGCAATTGAAGGAAACGCGTGAAGCATTCAGCCTCCGGAGCGCGGCACTGGCGTCACAATGTCGAGTAGCCGCCAAAGATACCACGACGCGATGGTGCGATACGGTGCCCACTTCGCACCAATCTTCTTTACTCGCTCAGGTGTCGGCAACTTGCGCAGACGGTACGCCCTCTGGATCCCTTTCTGAATTCCCAGGTCTAGATCAGGCAGCACGTCGGGCCGCCCAAGGCGAAACATGAGAAACATTTGGGCTGTCCAGCGTCCGATCCCTTTCACCTGTGTGAGCGCCGATATGATCTCTTCATCGCTCAGCTCATGAACTGTCTCGATCGGAAGCTCCCCTGACGCGACCCGGGCGCCGAGGTCCTTGAGGTACGCGGATTTCTGCCTGGACAATCCGACGGCGCGTAGCTGGTCGTCCGATGTGGTCGCCAGCTCCGCGGGTAGCGGCGTTCGCCCACCGTACAATCCCTGAAAGCGGCCGTGAATCGTGCCGGCCGCTTTTCCGGATAGCTGTTGAAAGACTATCGAGCGCGCGACCGCATCGAAGTGAGTTCCCTCCGATGCCGGCCACCCCTTGTAGCTTCCGACCTTCTCGATCACCCCCGCCATCACTGGATCGACCTTCTTCAAATGGGTGACGGCTTTTCGATAGATCGCGCTAGAACCAGCAGACTTCTGCATTCGCGCAAATATACCGGCGCTCCGCTGCGCCGTCGCGCGTAGACCGAAAGTCTATATTTGTGGCGATGGAGCAGCCTCTGCCCCCGCCCTCGGATATGTCATCCACCGAGTTCCGGAAACACGGCCACGCCGTCATCGACTGGATCGCGGACTATCTCGAGAAGCCGGACAAATGGCCAGTGCTGCCAGGTGTACGGCCGGGCCAAGTTCGTGATGCGTTGCCTCAGTCTCCGCCGCCGCGGGGCGAGCGCATGGACACGATCCTGGAAGACTTCCAGAGATTGATCGTGCCCGCAACTACTCATTGGAATCATCCAGGCTTCATGGCGTACTTCGCCAACTCGTCCACCGGCGCGGGGGTGCTCGGCGAGGCGCTCACAGCTGCGCTCAACGTCAATGCGATGTTATGGAGAACGAGTCCGGCCGCGACCGAGCTCGAGCTGCTCACGCTCGACTGGCTGCGTCAGATGCTTGGCCTCCCCCCCGATTTTTTCGGAGCGATCGCGGATACGGCATCGTCCAACACGCTTTACGCTCTCGCCGCCGCGAGAGAGATGCATCCGGAGCTTCGCATTCGAGAGCAGGGGATGGTGGCCCGAACGGACCTTGCGCCGATTTTCATCTATTGCTCTGAGGAAGCACACTCGAGTGTCGACAAAGCGGTGATGACCCTCGGTTTTGGATTGAATTCACTGAAGAGGATTTCGACAGACGACCGATTCCGGATGGATGCAAAAGAGCTCGCAGCAGTCGTCGAGAGAGACGGGAGCGCCGGGGCGGTACCGCTGGCGGTTGTGGCAACGGTGGGCACTACTTCCACAACGGCTATCGATCCAGTGCCTGCAATCGGGGAGATTTGTGCAAAGCACAGGATGTGGCTGCACGTCGATGCTTCATATGGAGGAAGCGCTGCGATTCTCCCCGAGATGCGCCACGTTCTCGACGGATGCGAGAGGGCCGATTCTTTGGTGGTGAATCCACACAAGTGGCTATTCACGCCCATGGATTGTTCGGTGCTCTACACTCGCCGACCGGATTTGCTGAAGCGGGCCTTCCGGCACATTCCCGACTATCTCTCTGTAAGCGATGGAAAAGAAGTCACAAACCTGATGGACTACGGCGTGGCACTCGGCCGTCGTTTTCGCGCGCTCAAGCTCTGGTTCGTGATCAGATACTTCGGAGTCGAGGGCCTGCGATCGCTGATCAGCGAGCATATCCGGATTGCGCTCCGGCTTGCGGAGTGGATCGATGCCGACCCGGAGTTGGAGCGTCTGGCCGACGTGCAATTTTCAACGGTCGTCTTCCGCCACCGGCCACCCGGCATGGCCGGAAGAAAGCTCGACGAGCATAATGCGAGAGTGCTGGAGAAGGTGAACGCGACGCGCGAGGTCTACCTTTCTCACACCCGCGTCCGCGGCAGTTATTCGCTTCGAATAGCGATAGGGAACATTCATACGACCGAAGCCCACGTTCGGCGCGCGTTTGACTTGGTCAAGGAAGCAGCCCACGCAGTCTCGTAGCCGTTTTTGGGCGCCGTTGCAGGAACGAAGAATGCTGAGCGGTATATTATCGGGAGCTTTTCCACCCTCTATTCAACAAGTCAGGGAGATCCTTGATGAGAGCTTTTGTCAACAGAGTCGCGGTCGCTTTCGCCTTCGGAGCCGCTGCAGCGGCGCCAGCCGCCGCGCAGAATCCGGCCCAGATTGCTGCGACCTGCGATCCCACCGCGAACACGAAGGGCGACATCGCCAAGGCGCAGTTCTCGATGACCCGCGCCATCGCCGCGGCCGAGAAGGGGAATCCGATGCGCGATGTGCAGGAAGTGCTGCGCCTCGTCGGTTCCGGCAACGACAACCCCACCGCTCGGAATTATCTGCGCGGCGAGGCCTACATCATCTACCTGATGCAGCCGAACACGCCTGCGGTGGTTCCGCGCAGTACATTGGGCCTCACGACCAACCCTACCGGCACGATCGATCTGTACGCTGCCGCCGATTCTGCGTTCTCAATGGTCGAGCAGGCCTCGCCTGAATGCGCACTGGTCATCGCCCAATGGCGTCAGCAAAAGCCCTGGCTCAACGCGCTGAACGGAGCGATCAATGCGCTCAATGCCGGCCAGCTCGATTCCGCCGAGATGCTCGCGAAGCGTTCGCTGATCCTCGACCGTCGCGCGCCATACGCGTACTCCGTACTCGGCTCCATCGCTCAGAACCGTAAGAACTGGGCTGCCGCCACCGACTACTGGAAACAGACGCTCGCCGCAGCGGGAACCGACACTACTTATGCCGACGTTCGCACGAAGACGATGTACGAGATCGCGTCGGCTGCTTCGGACAGAGCTGAATCGGCGACCGGCGCGGCGAAGCGCGCCGCGGCCCGTGAGGCGATCAAGCCGTGGCAGGATTACATTGGGATCGCGAACAACGACCTTCTGCTCGCTGATGCGGTCGACAACGTAGCGCGCATGTACGCGGCGGCAGGCGACAGCGCTTTGGTACCAGGCATTTATGCGGCGATGCTCGCCAATCCTTCGAAGTACGGGGAGCTGACGCTAGTCCACGCCGGCGTGGTAGCTACGCGAAATGGTCGTCACGCCGATGCCATCAAGCTGTTCGATGCGGCGCTGGCGCAGAATCCATACTCGCGCGATGCGGTCAATAACCTGGCGGCGACCTATATCCAGAATAATGAGTTCCCGAAGGCTTTTCCGCTGATCGACCGGCTCGTTACCCTGGATCCGAGCAATCCCGACAACCCTCTTCTGTACGCGTTCGCATATCAGGGCATGTACAAGGGCACGAAGGACAAGAAGCTCCAGAAGATCTACACCGATTCACTCGTGTACTTCAACAGCAAGTCCGAGAACGCGACTGTAAAGGTCGCAGTCAACGAGTTTACGCGCCGGCCCAATGAGACATTGCTGGCGGGCACGATCGAGAACCGCGGCAAGACGTCCAAGACCTACACGGTGACTATGGAATTTCTGGACAAGAGCGGGAACGTAATCTCTACCGAGACGACTACGGTGGGTCCTGTTGCTCCGAAGGCCAGTCAGACCTTCAAGATCAAATCGGCCAAGGGCGGAGCATACGGATACAGGTACAAGCCGCTGACCTGATTTGGGTTAACTGCAACTGAAGACTACCGGCTAAGGGCGGTGTGCTTTACAGCCAGAGGCTGCGGGCTGTCTCCGATTTCGCTCGAGTCCAGCCCTGTAAAACCGGATTGATGGGTGAGGGAAAAACCGGTTGATAGGTGAGCTGGCTCTGGTGGCAGTTTGATCATCCGGGTGATCGACAAATGAATATTCGTGGGGTTTCAATATTAGTCACTCCAGCGGACACGGGGAGTAAACCGCTTGTTGTTGGAGTCGAAGTCTCCAAGCTCTAGAGAGCCATAGGCGATGGTGAAGAAATCGTCGTCTCCCTCGGTGAGGCTTACGTAGTTTCCG
>JALYKM010000336.1 GCA_030774785.1 Gemmatimonadota bacterium | reverse complement strand
TCATCAGCTCAAGTGATGTCAACAATCTCCACCTCTGCATTCCCGCGCGCGATCGTCAATCTCCCTACGCTGGGAGTGAGATTGAATCGTTTGGGACCTGCCGCTCCTGGATTCACGAAAAGCTGGTTCCCGAGCCGGGATACGAGCGGGCGATGCGTGTGGCCAAAGACGACGACATCAGCGTCGTAGCGGGCCGCCAGTTTTGCCGGCGTTGGACTTCCGACTTCGTGGCCGTGACTGACATGCACCCGAATGCCGTCGATCGCTATGACGATTTCTTCGGCCAATCCGGGCTCACCCGGCGGGTCGGTATTGCCGAATACAGCTTTGACCGGTGCAATCAATCGTAGCTCGTCCAGAATATCGGACCCGCCGACATCACCCGAGTGAAGAATGAGCTCGACCCCCCTCAATGCTTCGTGCACGCCGGGCCGAAGAAGCCCGTGCGTATCGGAGATTAGTCCCACCACGTGGGCTTCGGAGTCTGGCATGAGCCCTTCTATATATTAGAAGCGTCATGCCCTGGCTCCAACTCGTGCTGCGCCTGACGTTGCGGTCGTTGCGTCGTCCGCGCCTTGCGCTCGATCTGCTCCGAATCACCTGGCGATTCAGGTCGAACAACTGGTACCGACAATTCCCCTTTCTTCCCTTGCCCGATCCCACGTATCTCCGCTGGCGGATGTACACCGCTTATGGTGACTACAATGCCGTGCCGACGGTCACTGACGTTGAGCGTTATGCCCGCTGGGCGAGTGCAGGCGAGTGACAGCGGTGGTCTCTGAGGCGCTGTCGCTCGAGCAGCTGATCAAGGCCCAGGCTTGTGGGCTCGGCTTCGACCTGGTCGGAATCACCTCGCTCGGCCCGATGGAGACGGCTCGCGCCTTTGATGGGTGGGTTGCCCGCGGATACGCGGGCGAGATGGATTATCTCTCGCGGGCAGCCGAGAAGCGTCGGGACTCGAGACTGCCTGTGCCGGGGACCACCAGCGCGATAGTCGTCGGCCTGGACTACGGTGGCCGCGCGCCGAGCGGGCCAATCGCGCGCTACGCTCGCGGAGACGACTATCACGATGTCATGCTCGGCAAGCTCGAGGACCTGCATGAGTGGCTCGCGTGCGAGCTCGGCGGTTCGGTCAAGGGGAAGGCATATGTCGATACCGGCCCCATTCTCGAGCGGGATCTGGCGCGCCGCGCCGGGCTCGGTTGGTTCGGAAAGAACACGAATCTCGTGAATCCGCGCATTGGGTCTTTCTTCTTCATCGGCGCGCTGCTCGTGGATCTGGATCTCGCGCCCGACACGCCGTTTGAAGCTGATCGCTGTGGGACATGCACGCGCTGTCTCGACGCGTGTCCGACCCGCGCGTTCGTCGAGCCGCGGCTGCTCGACGCTACACGCTGCATCTCGTATCTCACCATCGAGCTGAAAGGCGCGATTCCTGAGGACCTGCGCGGGCAAATGGGCACGCACATCTACGGATGCGACATTTGCCAGGACGTTTGTCCCTACAACGTCAAGTTCGCCCAGGAGCTTCGAGAGCCTGCGTTCGCTCCACGCGCGATGATCGGAGACCGCGATGCGCAGGCCCTTGCCAGAGAGCTGCTGACGATGGACGACGAGGCCTTTCGCGCCGCGTTCAGGAGCTCGCCCATCAAGCGTGCGAAGCGGCGCGGCGTCGCGCGCAACGCGGCAGTGGTGCTAGGCAATATCGGCGATGAGCAGGACGCATCCGCTCTCGCTGGCGCATCCGAAGACCACGAGCCGCTCGTCAGACAGCACGTGGCGTGGGCGCTCGAGCAGATTGACGCGCGGAGATCGCCAGTCAGCATCGTGCCGTGAAAGGCGCAACTACCCGACACCAACGCCGGACACCTACTTCTTCCTGTGCACCGCCATCCACGTTGCCGCGTCCCACGCGTTATGGATTCCGACGTACAGCAACAGCAGAGCGCCAGCCCCGACCGAATAGAGCGCCGCGGCCGCATCTATCCACACGACCGCCGCCGATCCAAGCAGGCAGACGTATGCGATGAGGGGGAGGAGAATGTGCCAGACCCAGTCGGAGCCGACCGGAGTGTACGCCTTCAGCCGCCGCATCTGTACGATGATGGAGATCGAGTACGCGATTCCCACCAGGCCACATACGCCCAGCGAGAAGCTGAGACTCGCGATCGTGTGTCCCGGGGTTGTCAGGATTGCGGCGACCAGCAGCACCGCGCAGAAGTGCAGGACTGTTGGTGACGCAAACGCTCCCAATCCTCCGCTGTCACCCCCTCCCCTGCTCTCGGCGGTGAGCGTGATCACGACGAACATGAGGCCAGTCAGAGCCGCTGCCGACGAGCCGACGATTATGTAGAAGTTTTCCCAGCCAGTCAGCGATGTCATCGTCGTGTCCGGCGCGGGTTTCCGGTTAGCTCAGCTCGTCTCAGACCGTGGGCGTCGTGGGGGGCGAACGTCTGAGCATGAGGTTGGCAATACCGCCCAGAACTCCGACCGCGAGCGCTGTTCCTATCAGACCAGGCGTCCACATCGTCACGAGGCCAAGCGCATCATCGAGTGAGTACTTCCCATAGCCGATCAGGGCGACACCGATCGCGGCTGTTGCGTAGAGCAAGGGGACCTCGACTCCGTTGGTTGTCGCGAATACACCGTTGCGCCAATGGACGCTTATCGACGCAACGAGCATCACCGCGATCATGAGCATGGGTCCAACCGGTCCCAGAAAGCCCAGCGCGAAGAGCAGCCCGCCAAAGAACTCACTGAAAGCGGCGGCAGCGGCGAAGTGACGGCCCGGACGAAAACCCAGGGTCTCGAAGAATCCACCGGTGCCCGCCAGTCCATAACCGCCGAACCAGCCGAAAAGTTTTTGCGATCCGTGGGCGGCCATCATCAAACCGAAGATCACGCGAATGACCAGCAGACCCATGCTCAGCAAGTCTGGGTCGGTGTATGTAATCGCCATCAGAGGCTCCGCAAAGTTTGCTCCTCATGTAGCACCGTCCATTCCAATGGCTCACATGAGTGCGGAGACATCGTTCGTTTCTAGTCCGGCAGGTCGCTTCCAATGATCTTGAGAGCGAGACACGCAGCGCCGAATCCGTTGTCGATGTTTACGACGGCGACACCGGGACTGCAGCTGGCCAGCATCGTGTTGAGCGCGACCATTCCACCCTGAGCTACACCGGTTCCCACCGAAGTGGGCACGCCGATCACAGGCGCTCGCACCAGCCCGGCGACGACGGCCGGCAGCGCCCCGTCCATTCCCGCGACGACGATGCATACGCGGGCGCCCGCGAGCTCGGGCAAGATGGACTGCAGCCGATGTATGCCAGCGACTCCCACGTCGAAATGGGTAGCGGTTGGGACGCCCATCGCGTCGAGCGTGATGGCGGCCTCGAGCGCGACCGGAATGTCGGCGGTTCCGGCGGTGATGACGGGAACCAC
>JALYKM010000335.1 GCA_030774785.1 Gemmatimonadota bacterium | reverse complement strand
GGATCGCTGCAACGTAACCACCAGGTCCGCCGCCTATGATCGCTACATCGCAATCGATCATTTATTCGATAAGCATCGCGGCCGGATCTTCGACGAGCTCCTTTACGCGTACGAGGAAGAGAACGGCTTGCTGGCCGTCGACGATGCGGTGATCGTAGGAAAGCGCGATGTACATCATCGGGCGGATCTTCACTTCTCCATTCACGGCAACCGGCCGATCCTGGGTCTTGTGCAGACCGAGTATGCCGACCTGCGGGTAGTTGATGATCGGGGTCGACACCAGCGACCCGAACACGCCACCGTTGGTGATGGTGAACGTTCCGCCAGTGAGATCTTCCATCGTCAGCTTCCCGTCACGCGCTCTCTTCGCCACCTCGGCGATCTCGCGACTGAGGTCGATCGTTCCCTTTCGATCGGCGTCCTTGATGCTCGGAACGACGAGTCCCTGATCCGACGCGACAGCGATCCCCATGTTGACATAGTGCTTGTAGACAATGGTATCGCCGTCGATCTGCGCGTTGATCATCGGGAACTGCTTCAGCGCCTGGCACGCAGCTCTGACGAAGAACGGCATGAAGGTCAGCTTGACGCCGTGCTCCTTCTCGACCTTCTCCTTGTACCTGTCGCGCAGCGCGTTGAGCGCCGACATGTCGACTTCGTTGAACGTCGTGAGATGAGCGGTCGCGTGCTGCGACTGAAGCAGATTCTCGGCGATGCGCTTCCTGCGCGTCGACATCTTCTCGCGCGTCTCGCGCTCACCGGGTGTCACTCCGTTTCCGCGAGGCTGTTGTATTCCGGAGGGCCGCTGGCCTGGCGCCGCGAGCACGTCAGGCTTCGACACCACGCCGCCGCGGCCTGTGCCAGCGACAGCCGCTATGTCGATACCGCGCTCCTCCGCGATCCGCCGCGCCGCGGGCGACGACTTGGTGCCTTCAGCCTGCGCTTGCGTCGGAGAGGGAGAAGAAGGTCGTGAAGTCGGAGGCGGAGTGCGCGCAGACGGCGGAGCCGAAGGGCTCGCAGTGGTGGACGCTGCAGCAGTCTGCGCACCAGCAGTGGCACCCGCCGCGGCCGGCACAGCCGTCTCATCGAGCTCGCCAAGCACGTCATCGACGTGCACAATCTCACCCTCGGCTTTTGCGCGCTTAGCGAGGACACCCGGTTTGAGCGCAGGCACTTCTACCGTGATCTTGTCGGTCTCGAGCTCGACGAGCGTATCACCCGCAGCAACGACGTCGCCTTCCTTCTTCTGCCACCGCGACACGGTTGCCTCGACGATGGATTCTCCGAGCGGGGGAACCTTTATGGGGAGCATTCAGAGTGATCCGGAGCGGATGGAAATCAAAGTCGGTATCTTCCGGCTGCAACACGCGGCGCGCAGCCTCTCTATGTTACGACTGAATATAACGCTCCCATAATCGCGTGCGAGGACTCACCATCTCGGCGCACGGCGGACTCGACCAGCTCGAGTACCGCACCGATCTGCCGAAGCCCGAACCAAAGCGCGGCGAGATCCGCGTTCGCGTCAAAGCCGCAGCTTTGAATCATCTGGATCTGTTCGTCGTCGGTGGAATGCCGGGGGTGAAGATCACGCCTCCGTGGATACTGGGCGGCGATGCGACCGGAGTGGTCGAGGCAATCGGCGACCTCAGCGGAGTCTCCGACAACAAGCTCCAGGTTGGCGACAGCGTGATAATCAATCCCGGCATCAGCGATTACACCTGCGAGTACTGCCAGGCAGGTGAGCATTCACTATGCGTGAAGTTCGGAATCCTGGGAGAGCATCATCCGGGGACGCTTGCTGAGTACATCGTGGTTCCGGCGCGCAACGCGCGGAGCATTCCGCGCGACAAGCCCGTGGAGCAGGCGGCGGGGTTCACCCTGGCAACGCTCACCGCTTGGCGCATGGTCGTTACGCGCGCCCGGGTGAAGAAGAGCGACAGCGTGCTGATCTGGGGAATCGGCGGTGGAGTCGCGCTCGCCGCGCTCGAAATAGTGCGTAACATCGGCGCGACTGCGTGGGTCACGTCGCACAGCGACGAGAAGCTCGCGCTCGCCCGTGGTCTCGGCGCCGACAATCTCATCAACTATGCAACGACCGACGTGGGGAAGGAAATCAGAGCCCGCACCGGAAAGCGCGGAGTCGATGTGGTATTCGACACCGTTGGGGAAGCAACATGGCCGCAATCCCTCGCCGCGCTCGGCAAGCGGGGGCGGTTGGTGACGTGTGGAGCGACATCGGGTCCGCACGTGCAGATGGATGTGCGGCGCCTGTTCTGGAATCAGTGGGATATCATGGGCTCGACAATGGGCAATGAAGCTGAGTTCGATGCGGTGGCCAACGAATACCGCGCTGGGCGGTTGACCCCTCTGGTCGATTCGGTGTTCGATATTTCTCAGGGGCGCAAGGCTTTCGATCGACTCGCCAGCGGGCAGCAATTCGGGAAGGTCGTGGTGCGGATTCCAGAATGACGCCGGGAGATGATAAACCGAACCCACCGGCGGAGCCCGGTACACCCGCAGAAGGTGATCTCACCCAGTACAGCCCGCGAGAGCTGCAGCAGATCCGAGACGAGTTCGCATCCGCGCGCACTCCGCTGTGTCCACGCTGCAGCGTCGCGATGACCCGCCGCGAGATCGGCGGCGGCTCGTTCGGTCTGGGTTACGCCCGGCAGCGGGACTGGCTGATCTGCGGCAAATGCCGTCGCAGTGCCATCTTCGACATTCAGCGCGGAACGCGAACCTGACGGGCAAAATCGACTGCCCGGGCATATCTTTGCGGAGCACTTCTTTCCAACTCGAGCGGTGTAATCTCGAGCTACAATCCGTGCTTAAGCCAACCTCCAGATGAACTTGATGCGACGCCTCGCTACCACCGGCGCCCTGTTGCTGTTGCCCACCCTGCGTGTCCAAGCGCAAATCGTCGAGCGGCCTGTTCCCTTCGACAGTAGCGGACTCGTCACGGTGATGACGCCATTTCTCGCCGAGAGGGCGGCACTGCGGCCACCCTGGTGGCCCGTGTCCGGGGAATTCACCGAGGCCCGGCTCTTCACGGTCAACGATTCGACGTACGTTCTTGCCGTAACGCGAAAGTCAGGCGTCGTCGAACGCTATGCCCTCGCGGCGGCCGACCGCGACGCGATTCGGGCGGTGGTGTCGAGGCTCCCGCGAGAGACCCTCGTAGCGAGGAATGATGCCCGTAACTCTTTCATCAGAAACCAGACAGGTCTGGGCCTCTTTGTGTATGGGCCCGCCTTTGCTGGCGCGATCGGCGACAACGATGCGGGTATGTCTGCGGCGTATCTCGTCGTAGCCGGCGGAACATTCTTCGCGGCGTCCGAGATCTCCCGTCGGATGTTCATCTCGAGGGCGCAGAGCGATCTCTCGACGAACACCGGACTGAACGGAGCGCTGGCCGGTTGGGCGACGATGTATCTGGTCAGGGCGAAGGAGCACGGACAATCCGCAGGCGCGTTCGTTGGCGGGATTACCGGAACCGCGCTCGGCCTTCGATTCGCGCGAAACATGACTGAAGCGGACGCGGCCGGTGCTGGATTTGGCGCCGATCTTGGCGCACTCATAGCCTGGGGCGTTACCGAAGCGATCAGAGGGAAGGAGAGTTGTGGCCCACAGACGGATCCGAACACCGGTTTTCCGGTGTGCACGCGTAGCTTCTCGACTCGCGCGGAAGTCGCGACGATTCTGTTTTCCGGACTGGTCGGCTACCCGCTTGGCGTTCTCTACCCACGAAACGCCAACTATCACGTCACGCCGGGCGACATTCAGACTCTGTGGACCACTGCGGGGCTCGGGATCGTCACGACCGCCGCTTTCCTCAACGACCATTCGAGTGGCAGGACGATTGCGACGTCTTTGACGGCGGGAGGTCTCCTCGGAGTCATCGCCGGTGACCGCTTCCTCGTTCGCCGATACGATCACAGCCGCAGCGAAGCCGGGCGTCTCTCATTGGGCGCGATGGCGGGAGGTCTGATGGGAGCGGGCGTCGCCGCTCTGACCGATACAGATAATCCGGATCCGCACCTCGTGTTCGGCGCGGCCGCCGCGGGCGGACTGCTGGGCATAATCGTGACCGAGCGCTACCTGCAGCCGTCACCCGATGCCGGCAGAAGATGGGCTCGTGTGACATTCAATCCAGCGAGTATCTTTTTAATGGCCGCCCGCACACCAGGGAACCATTCCCTACTCAATGTGAGGTTCTAGTGGACACCACGACGACACTCACCTTCGGCGAAAGACTGCAGGGAACCTTCGAGCAGCTCTATCGCTACGTTCCGGCGCTCTTCGGCGCCCTCGTCATCCTCTTTGCTGGCTATCTGCTGGCGAGGCTGCTCGAGAAGGGGACCGATCGCCTGATGCGACGGATCCATCTCAATCAGATCCTCGAGCGTGGCGGGGTGATGCAGGCGGTCGAGAGATCGGGCTCGCGCGTGAATCCCACGCGCGTCGCGGGGAGTCTCGTCTTCTGGTTCGTGATGTTCGCGGTGATGCTCGTCGCAGCCAATGCACTCGGACTACAGTCGCTCGCGAACGTCTTCTCCGAGCTCGTGAGCTATATCCCGAGCGTGATCGCGTCGATCGTGATCATGATCGTCGGTATCGTGCTCGGAAGCTTCGTCGGTGGGTTGATCATGGCGTCGGCAGGTGGGCTCCATGGCGGACCGACGCTCGCACGGGTCGGGAAGGGCGGCGTCGTCATGCTCGCCATCTTCATGGCCCTCCAGGAGCTCGGCGTCGCCACGGAGATAGTGACCACGGCCTTCGCCATTCTTTTTGGCGCGATCGCGCTGGCTCTTTCGCTTGCGTTCGGCCTCGGCAATCGAGAGCTGGCGGGCGAGGTCACCCGCAACTGGTATCGCCGCTACAAGGAAGAACGCGATTCCATCGAAAGCGAGAATCGGGAATTGGATAAACTCGAGGGAATCTCCACGACGGAGGAGTACGTGCGTCCCACCTACGCCGGTGGCATCCGGCACTCCGGTCCGCACGACGTATTTCGCCCGCCCAAGCCCGAGTGAGCTCCACCGCCGCAGCGTCACCTGAACTGGAGGTGACGTCCGCGACAAGAGAGCTGGTGAGAGCGCTGTCGCTCCGCGATGCGATAGCCCTCGTCCTCACCGTCATCGGAACCGGCGTCTTCCTCAAAACCGCGCCGATGGCGCAGCTGGTGGGAAGTCCGTCAAAGGTATTGCTCGCCTGGCTCGCCGCGGGACTCCTTTCGCTCGCGGGTGCGCTGACCTACGCGGAGCTGGGTGCAATGCTGCCGGAGGCGGGTGGGGACTACGTGTTCCTGCGCGAAGCATACGGAAATCTTGTCGCCTTCCTCTTCGGCTGGACCAACCTGGTACTGATCTCCACTGGAGGTGTCGCCGCGGTCTCTACCGCGCTGGCGTCATTCCTCTCTTCATTCGTTCCGCTGGACGCGGTTTGGGCTACTCGCGACTTCCACTTGCTGGGTCAGGTGGTGCACTGGCGGCTCGGAATCCAACAGCTTGTGGCAGTCGCGGTGATTCTGCTCTTCTCGGCGGTCAACTCTCGTGGCGTAGCGGTTGGCGCGCGCGTGCAGTGGATAGCGACGGTCGCCAAGCTCGGCGGAATCGCGATCATCGTTTTCGGCGCGTTTCTGCTCTCGCGGTCCGGCTCGTGGGACCATCTCCGCGCTCCGGCGACAGCGGGAATTGCCAGCGGTGGAATGACCGCTTTCGGAGCAGCGATGCTGGCCGCGCTCTGGGCGTATCAGGGTTGG
>JALYKM010000334.1 GCA_030774785.1 Gemmatimonadota bacterium | reverse complement strand
GCGATGGGCGGTCGGAGACCAGATGGGGATTAAACACAGGCGCAGGAGCGACAGTGCCTTTGAGGGGCATGAGGACATTTTTTCAGGTGGCGTATCATGCGATCTTGCCGAAGGGCAGCAAGAACGGGAACACCACGCTTCTCCTCGCGTCGTTCGGCTTGAAGCTTCCAATAAACCGTCGATGACAATGCCACTGCTCGATCGCGCGCGGCTAGGCGCGTCGATCGCGACTCCCGTCGCGCACTTTGAATCTTTTGCCGAGGGTCGCGGCTGGAACGCGTCATTCCGTGAGCCACTCGAACAGCGTGCCGTCTACGCGTTGGATGAAGTCATCCCATTGCTTCGGGGCGCCGAAGCAGCCACCAGGGATGGATTGTGGGTAGCGCTCGCTTTGAGCTATGAGGCTGCGCCAGCCTTCGACCGCGCTCTCGAAGTGAATCCGTCTTCGGAATTCCCTCTCGCCTGGATGGGTGTTTTTGAGGAGCCCACATCGACGGACTTCAATTCATTTCCCAAACGTCCATTTCCGATCTCTGAGTGGGAGCCTCAGATAGACAGGGGACAATATGGGCAGGCGATTCTTTCAATCAGAGAGTACATCGAAAGAGGTGACACCTATCAGGTGAACTTTACTTTCCAACTGCGCGGATGCGTGGTTGGCGATTCGTTCAGCTGGTTTCGCGCGATTGCTGAGTCTCAAGCCGCGGCGTATTCCGCCTATCTGGATATCGGCGGCCACAGGATTCTTTCATTCTCCCCTGAGCTATTTGTGGAGCGGCGTGGAAATAAGCTCATAACTCGCCCCATGAAGGGGACGCTCACGAGAGGACGTTGGCTCGAGGAAGACGTTCAGCGAGCGCAGCAATTACGGGCATCCCCGAAAGATCGCGCGGAGAACGTCATGATCGTGGACCTGTTGAGAAGCGATCTCGGAAAAGTCGCCGAGACGGGATCAGTGGAGGTTCCCGAGCTCTTTGCGGTAGAATGCCTCAGCAGAGTCTTGCAGATGACGTCCACCGTTACCGCGGTTCAGAGACGTGACGTCACCATGGTAGACATACTTCGCGCGCTCTTTCCCTGCGGATCAGTAACAGGAGCACCCAAGGCTCGAAGCATGGCGATCATCAAAGAGCTCGAGCACCAGCCGCGGGGGGTCTACACCGGCGCGATCGGCTTGATGTGCCCAAACGGCGACGCCGTTTTCAGCGTCCCTATCAGGACACTAGTCGTTGACGTCAGGGATGGCGCTGCCATGTTCGGCGTCGGGGGTGGCATCACCTGGGAGTCAACGACAGACGGAGAATATGAGGAGTGCCGTCTCAAGGCGAAGTTCCTGACCCATCCATGGGAAGAGTTCGAGCTTCTCGAGACCATAGCGCTCAACGACGGCGAGTATACGCTCCTTGACCGCCACCTTGCTCGCGCCCGCGACTCAGCCCGGTACTTTGGATTTCGTTGGAGCGAAGCCAAGATCCTAAAGGCGCTTGACGATGTCTGCCAATCACATCCGCTGGGACGCTGGCGAATCAGGTTGATCATCGAGCGAAATGGGGAAGCTCGCATCGAAGTAAGTCCTCTCGGTGAACCCCAAATGGCGCCGGTGGCGGTGAAGTTTGCATCTCGTGCGATCGACGATCGCGATCCGCTCGTATTCCACAAGACCACTGCGCGCTCGCGTTACGACGTGGAATTGGAGCGATGCTCCCCCTGCGATGACGTGATATTCTGGAATTGTCGCGGTGAAGTTACCGAGTCGACTATCGCTAATGTCGTGGTGTTCTCAGAGGGAAAACATTGGACCCCGCCGAGGGAGGCAGGTCTTTTGGCAGGGACACTTCGCGAGGAGCTGATTTCGAAAGGAGAGCTTTTCGAGCGACCGATCACGAAGGAGGAGCTCGCGAGGGCCGGATCCTTCGCTCTCATCAATTCCGTACGTGGCTGGATGCCCGCGAAGCTCTCAACGTAGTCAGTGCGACTCTGGTGACGGAGCTTTCCAGCTAACTGTGCTCAGTATTCGGCAAATACGTCGTCCGGATAACAGTACAGCCACCGCTCACCGGGCTCCGCCGAAGCAATCACCGGATGGCCACTCGCGCGCGCGTGCTTCGTGGCGTGCTTGTTCGGCGAGTCGTCGCAGCAGAGGGTTTTGCCGCACTCCTGGCAAGTTCGCAAATGAACCCAGCTTGAGCCGATCTTGACGCACTCTTCACACTCCCGCCGCTTCGGCTGCCTGACGGTCGTGATCGATCGGATGTGAGCGCATGGAGCATTAGCAGTCATGATCCTCTTGTCCTCACTCTTGTAGCACTTGATGTACGAAGGAAACCGCTATCGAGCCCTCTCCAACTGCTGATGCCACGCGCTTGATGTTGCCCGCTCTTACATCGCCCACGGCGAACACTCCGGGCCGGCTGGTTTCGAGGAGATGAGGCTGGCGGGCGAGCGGCCACTGCGCCGCGCTGAGCTCGTCGCGCGAAAGATCCGGCCCGGTCTTGATGAATCCCCGCGCGTCCAGGGCCAGACACCCATTGAGCCACTGAGTGCTCGGCGCGGCGCCCGTCATTACGAAGACATGTCGTATGTCGTGACTTTCGCCGGGCTCCTGGTCCTTCCGCCAGCGAACTCGCTCGAGCTTTCCGTTTCCCTCGAGAGCCGTGATCTCTGTGCACGTGCGTAACACAATCGCGGGGCTTTCTTCGATACGCCGGATCAGGTAGCGCGACATGGTTTCGGCCAGCCCTCTCGAGCGGATGAGCACGTGTACCTTGCTCGCCGTCTGCGCGAGGAATACAGCGGCCTGGCCAGCGGAGTTGCCTCCTCCAACCACGATGACCTCCTCGCCTTCGCAAAGCTGCGATTCGATGAACGTCGCTCCGTAGTAAACGCCGGCTCCCTCGAACTGCGTGATATTCTCGAGAGGGAGCTTTCGATACTCCGCGCCTGTCGCGATGATAACCGCGCGTGCCGGTACACGCGGTCCGTTGTCGATCTCGATCGTGTACGCCTTACGAGTACAGTCGAGCCGCGTCGCACCTTCAGCGATCAATAACTCGGCCCCGAACTTCTGAGCCTGTGCGTACGCGCGCGCCGTCAGCTCCTGACCCGAGATGCCCGATGGAAAGCCCAGGTAGTTCTCGATCCTCGAGCTGGAGCCTGCCTGTCCACCGGGAGAGTTCGACTCGAGAACGAGAACATCCAACCCTTCCGAGGCGGCATACACAGCCGCCGCGAGTCCGGACGGACCCGCCCCGACAATGACCACGTCGCGGACGTGCGCCTGATCGATTGCCTCGTTGAAGCCGAGGCAGTCGGCGATCTGCCGATTCGTCGGATTACGAAGGACAGCATTGCCACGGCAGATCAGTACCGGGAGATCAACAATCGCAAACTTGAAACGATCCAGGAGATCCTGAACGCCGGCATCGCGATCCGGGTCGATGAACGCATATGGGTGGAGATTCCGGGTCAGGAACTCCTTGATGCGAAGTGTGTCGGAGGAGTGATTCGACCCGACCAGCACCACATCTCCAAACCCGGTTGCTACCAGTCCCGCCCGGCGGAGAAGGAACGCCCGCACGAATATCTCGCTCAGTTCCGCGTCAGTCTGTACGAGCGACAGGAGCTCATCACGCTCGACTTCGATCACCTCGCCCGGCTCGCCAACGCGAAGAGTCACCAGCGAGGGGCGACCCGAGAGCATGGAAACTTCGCCGGTGAACTCACCAGGCCCGATGACCGTTACGGTCGTCGTCTTTCCATTCTCACCCGGCTGCACGACGTCGATGGTTCCCGTGCTGACGACGAAGAACTTTGGAGTCACTTTCCCCACAGCCCCGAGCAACTCACCCCGCTCGATGCGGCGCATGCGGCCGTGCGCTGCGACGCGCTCGATCTGCACCGGTGTCAGTTTTGGGAAAGTCTGGTCGACGTTCGGTGCAGGTCGCGACGGGGCTGCCGCGATCGGTGCAGTCATGATGGGTCTCGAAGCGGAATCAGGTTTTCAGGGAGTCAGGCACGAAGCTCGGGGCTGCTGGCCGCGGATGCCTTGTCCGGCACGAAGGCCGCTTTGACATCAGCCAGAGTCACTTGCCCGCGCGCGTGTTCGGCCGCCCACTGGACTGCGTAGTCTGCAACTTCTTCCCACCCTTTCTGACCTACCGTGTGGTGTGTGCGGTTGGGGAATTCCCTGTAGTCGGTAACCGCAGAGGAATTCTCGACGTACTTGTGCATGTTCGCCTTGTTGATGCCCGGCGGAACCAGGTGATCGTTGCCACCGGCGATGAACAAAAGAGGTGCGCGATTATTGTTCCGGTAACTCACTTTGGACGATGCGTTCGGATTCAGGAGGGCGAGCGCGGCATCCCAAAGGATGCGAGCAGCGCCCGGGATCTGCAGGCGGTCGTAGACCTTCTTCGATTCGACGGCATTCAGCTCGTTCGTGAACGCGTAGTTGAACTTCTTCGGGCTCAGTGAAACGGCGGCGTTGAAGGTGAACGGATTACCGAGCACGGGGATGGTCGCCCAGATCGTCGAGAGTGGCAAAACGGGTATGCCGGCCGTCTGTGCCGAGTCGACCAGGACACCGGCGGCCCCGAGCCCGCGGTCGACCAGCATTTGAACGATGAGTCCGCCGAACGAGTGCCCCATCAGGATTGGCTGGGTGTCGAGCTTGCGAATGATGCGATCGTAGTGATCGACGACCGTCTTGAGCTTTAGCCCCTTGAGCGGTGAAGGATCTTTGCGAATCGCTTCAACCTCTCCTTCCAGGCCGGGCCAGGACGGTGCCAGGACGTTGTAGCCAGCTTTCTGATAGCGGTGGATCCACCCCTCCCAGCTTCTCGGGGTGAGCCACAGTCCGTGAATCAGCAGGATGGTCGGCTTGGTGTTGCTGCGTTCGTTGGGACTCATGATCTGCTCCTTGGGCAGTTGCTACAAATTAAGGTTACTTCTGGGCGGCTGTTGCCGCCCGTTCTCTTCCGCGAGCTGAACAGTGCACGTGAGTTTCTGGGCGTGGGCCCTCTTCGGATTCCTTGTGCTGTCAGCGCTCGCGCTGGACCTCGGACTCTTCCGCACCTCACGGAGCGAACCGCGTGAGCTCACGCTTCGTTCTGCCGCGTCCAGAAGCGCCGCGTGGATCGCGCTCTCACTCGTGTTTGGGCTGGGAGTCCTGCTATACGGCCAGCATGCCGCGCTCACCTACCTCACGGCTTACCTGCTGGAGAAGTCACTCTCCGTCGACAACATCTTCGTTTTCGTTCTGATCTTCTCGGAGCTACGAATTCCACCGGCCCGACAGCGGAGCGTGTTGCTCTGGGGTGTCCTTGGTGCCCTCGTCATGCGCGCTTTGCTCATTGCCGCTGGATTGTTCGTGCTCAATCGATTTCACTGGGTGGTTTACCCGTTCGCGGCGCTCATCATCCTCGCGGCCGTTCGGTTGTTGTGGGGGCGGCAGAAGGAGCGGGAGCTGGTGGTCGCCGCCTGTTCGATCTGCACTACCTGGGTAGCGCGACTCATTCCCATCACATCGCAGTTTTACGGCAATCGCTTCTGGGTGCGCCAAAGCGGGCGCCTCGTTGCTACTCCGCTTCTCGTGGCGCTGATCATCGTTGAGACTACCGACGTTGTTTTCGCGCTCGATTCCGTCCCTGCGGTACTCGCGGTCACGCGAGAGCCGTTTCTGGTCTATACGTCAAACATATTCGCAATGCTTGGCCTGCGCTCGCTCTATTTTGTGCTGGCGGAAATTGTCGAGCGCCTCCGCTATCTTCGCGTTGGACTTGCCGCAATCCTCGTCTTTTTCGGCGGGAGGTTATTGCTGAGCGATGTCCTCGAGGTCCCAACCGCGGTGTCGCTGAGTGTCATTGCCGGGGCCCTCGTGCTCTCTGTCGCGGCTTCGATCAAGTGGCCCGCCGTACGGGGATAGATAAGCGCACTTGACCCCGCGACATCGGAGGCGACGTACGACTCTAATGTGAAAACGAAAAACGGAGCGCCTCTCGACGCTCCGTTTTTCTCAGGCCAGCTTCAGCCTAATCAGGTGCAGGTGATCACACCGTTCACCATGCTGCAGGTCTTGGCCGACTGCGTGTGGGTCGCGGTCGCGCTCCACGAAGGCGGCGGGCCGGCGACGTTCGTCACGACGACGGTCACGTTCTGCGAAGGGCTGAAGCCCTGAAGAGGAGCCGCAGTGGTCGCGGTTCCACCGAAGTACGCACCACCGTTGTCGGCGGCGTACTGCTCTTCGTAGGTCGCCATGTTGCGAAGGTCAGACTTCATCGCTGCGACGTACGCCTTGTCCTTGGTATTTGCGAACTTCGGAATCGCGATCGCGGCAAGAATACCGATGATGACGACCACGATCAGAAGCTCAATGAGGGTAAAACCCTTTTTGTTGCTCATTTATGTTCTCCTGAAGCGTTAGTATATCGCCGCCGGCTTTCTAGGCCTTCAGCATGTCCCTAAGACGCGGCGCCTCGAATCGAGGCAACCCCCATGTAAGGGCAACCGGCGATCCAAGACCTTGGAGTCA
>JALYKM010000333.1 GCA_030774785.1 Gemmatimonadota bacterium | reverse complement strand
CACGAATTCCCGGACGACGTCGCCCTGGCCCGACCGCCACGGACTCGCTGCGACCGAGTGACCGGTGGTGCGCGTGGGCCACAGACAGAAGCCGTCGTGATGCTTGGCCGTCAGGATGAGCGCTCGAACGCCGGCGTTTCGCGCGGCGCGGGCCCACTGACGGGAGTCCAGCGCCGAAGGCGAGAAGATCGAAGGGTCCTCATGCCCGTCGCCCCACTCGCGATCGGTGAAGGTATTCACCCCGAAGTGCAGGAAGAGAGCGAGCTCGTCACGCTGCCAGGCAAGCTGCGATGGCGACGGACGCGGGCGAGACGGCGTCGAACGCGTTTGTGCGCGCGGCGGCAGCGAGCACGCGACAAATGCACTGGTAGTGACGTGAAGAAATGAGCGGCGGTTCATCGTATGCCGATGAGCTGCTGCACCGCGCGATCTGCTTCGCGGATCGAGTTGCGGTGGTCCGATGCTCCGGCAAGATCGGTATTCGCAAAAGCGATGCGACCATGTGGACGATTTCTTAGAACATCCCGCGGCGCTGGTTTCCCGTTAACGCCGAAAAAGAATCCCGGCTGCGGGTTCACGTAGGCGTGTCCCCAACGATTGAGGATGATCCCGGCGATGTCTCGACGCGGATCGAAGCCACCGGGCGCGAACATGTCACCGAGCTGCTCGCGGAAGGCGCGCTCGTACTGCGCGAACGAAGTGCCGAGCAGCTGCGCGCGTCCTCGGCTGCCTTGCTCTCCTATAGGTAGTCCGGGTTGTGCGAACAGGACCTTGATTGTGAGCACCGTCGGTGAGTCGGGCCCGATGGTTGGATTCTCGTTGCCGACGAGCGCCATCTTTCGCACGGAGAGATAGTCGCCGAGTCCGCCGAACCAGCGGCAGCCGGACATGCCCATCTTATAGAGGAAGCGCCAGTTGCGGACGGCGATGTTCGCCATCAGGCACGGCGATCGATAGAACTCCGCGTAGGCTTCGCGATGGCTTGGCGGCAGATCGCGCACGATGTGCTTGGTCGTCCAGCTGCCGCCGGCCATGACTACTGAGCGGGCTCTGACTTTGTGGAGGCGGTCGCCTTTGACGTAGGTGATGATGACGAGCGGCGCGCTGGCCGGATCGCCCGCGTGCTCGACGCGGACAACTGTGGAATTAAGCCGAAGCCGTGTCGATTGGCCGGCGCGATCGAGTGCACCGAAGTTCACGCGATTCTGCCACACCGCGTCGACGGTGCGCGGTCCGGCGAAGGCGTCGGGGATGAGCGTCTTCACCATCAGTCGCGCGAATCCGCCGTTGCCGTCGGGAAACATCTGGTCGCCGAGCTTGTCGTCGCCGTCGCCGGGAAACTGGTTTTCGATCGCGTAGTCGCAGTACGCCGACAGCACGTCGGGCCCGAGACCGTAGCCGCCGCCTTCGACTGGAGAGAGGAAGTTGCGCACCGTCTCGCGACTGATCTGGTGCCGCGCCATGAGATGATCTTCGAGCGTGATGGTATCGAGCTCGCGCGAGATGGCGTCGCCTTCGGTCTTCGGTCCCGGCACGTCGACACGGTTCGTGCCCCAGCGCAGCAGCTCCGCCTTCACGGCATCGCTCACCGGCGCGCCTTCGAGCTTCCGTCCCCACGGATCCATCACCCACACGCCGGCTCGCTTGCCGAACTGCGGTCCGAAGTAGAGGCCGTAGTTCTTTGGCGTCTCATATGGACTGTGCGCGAGCGGCATCTCTGGAGCGGGTCCGCGCCACGTCTGGTAATTGAAGGAGGAGCGATCCATTCCGATCATCTCGTAGAACCGGTCGGTGTATCCACCTTTCTGTGGCACGAGGAAGATGGCCGAGCCCTGGTGCGCGACGAGACGCTGTCCGTCGACGAGGAACTCGTTGCGCTTCGCTTCACCGCCAAAGATCGGGTGGTTGTCGAGGACGAGGCAGCGGCCGCCCTTGTATTTCTGGAAGAAGACCGCGGCGGCGAGTCCGCTGATTCCACCGCCAACTGCGACGAGGTCGTAGATCTCGCCAGTGTCTGTGGCGCTCGCGATACGGTTTTCGAAAGCGCCGTCGCGCATCGCGTGTCCGGCGCTCAGTACATCCCAGGTGTTGCCGTTCGAGTGGCGGTAGTCGCCGATGCCGCCGTAGCCGTTGAAGGCGTCGGCGGGAGAAATGGTCAGCGGCTCACCGTGCATAAGAAGGCCGGCGCTGGCGAGTAGGGCGCCGTTGAGAAAGTCGCGGCGCGAGATCGGCTCGTTAATACCGATGCGATCGTCGGCTGAGTTATGAGAGTCGGGGTTGCGCGGAGCGTCGAGCATTATCCA
Source organism: Gemmatimonadota bacterium (assembly GCA_030774785.1). Classification (GTDB taxonomy): domain Bacteria; phylum Gemmatimonadota; class Gemmatimonadetes; order Gemmatimonadales; family Gemmatimonadaceae; genus UBA4720. Next base: position 6,073 of record JALYKM010000333.1, on the reverse strand, counting down.
AGGCTGATTTGGGGACGTCCACTAGATCCTGCGACCGTCTAGCAGTCAATCACGTTTCGTATGCATCGGTCAGCGGGCTGACCTAGTCTTGTTGGCCGCGTGAATTGGGAAGATCGAATCGCGCACGAAGATCGTCAGCAGCGTCACTCATGGTCAGCAACATGTCAACATGTTGAAGGGCATCTGCGAGACCCTTTCGATGCGCCATATCGCTACTTCCCGGGAAGCCGGCGCGTGCGAGTGCGTCCATTACATCACGTGAGCGTGACCACCCACCTCGATACTTGTCGCTGTACGCGCGCCACCAAACCTCCAACAAGTAACCCTGAAAGCGTCCATCAAGTCGATCCGAACGCAGGCATTCATACATGACGCTTCCAAGGACTTCTATCGCTTGGTCCGGCAAGGACGTCGGTTCGGGATGCTTCGCCTGCGCTTCCCGCACCAGTCGGAGCGCCTCCGGCCGCTTCTGAAGGATGCGAACGATGTCGCAAAGCAGCGACACCGCCTCGTAGATCAGATAGTGGCTCGGCGTAGGCCACTCGCTTCTTAGATCGACTTCGGCATCCGGCTCCATTTGCAGCAGCATGGCGGTCACAAGAGTACGCAACACGTACAGATTGATTAGCGGCGCTTGCGGATTCACCGCTATGCGAGGGGCGATGATCTCGAGCAGATAGATCGTTGCGAAAGGCGGTGAAGTCCACCGCCCCCGTTCACGATAGTCCGCAGTGGGCGCGTTCAGCGTGTGTCTAAGCGACGAGGAACCGCCCCACCGGAGTGGCTCGATGCCGAGGTCCAAGAACGTGTACAATAAGCCTGGACCGTCAGCGCGAGCCGCGTCGGCGCACAGCGCCGCGATTAGTGGCTGTTCCCGCTCGTCCACAACGAGCACGCCGTCAGCGTCCATGTTCTCCGCGCGACGGAGCTCACGGTAAAGCACGCTTGCAGGGTCGCTCAGCAACGCGCGCGCGAATGTTTCCGCAAACTCCCTGTAAAGCCACGATGAGCGTAGTTGTAATAAACGAAGCCCCAAGTAGGGATTTGAGGCCGCCATCTCGTTCACGAACTGCGGCGCGAGGCTTATCGTACGCACGATGTCCTCAGCCGCCTCGCGTGGCTTCTCGGCCCATGCTGCAAGCCTGCGTGCGACGGCGTTCGGCTTCGGAGGAGTGCGAAACACGAGCCGAACGTCGGCAGTATTCGGATTGTTCACTAACGTAGATGCGTCAACCCCGTCTCCGGTCATATCTTCGCCGGTCGCGTCCTCGGTGGCCCTTCTACGCTGCGCGTCGACGAAGAGCTCTCCCGGGGTGGGCAGGAATTTGGTCCTCACCCGTGCCTCCCAGTACTCGCCGTGTAGTGCGCTTTGCAGGGACTCGAAATGAGTCTCAAGCAAGTGCAAGCATTCACCAAATCGTCGCCTAGCTAGTAGATCAGAGATTGCAGCCCCCAGTCGCGGGAGCCTGTAGACGGGCAGTGTCCGGCCGTAGCTCCACGAAGCGAAAGCCGTAGCAAAGAGCAGTACTAACAGGGACAAACTTGCCGGCGTCCAGCTGCCGAACCAAGACAGCGGTCGCGGCAGCGCCCTCAATCCTAGGAGCGAGTGAATCTGTTCGAGCAGCGCCCAGTAAAGAACGAGTGCTCCCGCCGCGCCGCTAACAAAGACTACCCTGCTGCCAAGACGGATACGCAGGTCTTGCCCACGTTCCTGAGGAATGAGCGCCAACACTGCGAGCACTACGGTGACTACGGTGAGGACTGCTTCGACGGACATTCAAGCCTCACGGGTGGACGACGGCAGGTTCGCAGACGTTGGACGAGGGTGCGAGGGTGTATCTGAAAGTGCTAGGAGATGAGCGTTACGCTATTTCGATTTCGTTAGTGATTACTTGCGTATCAAAGTGAGTCGGCAGCTGATTTCGGCTAACAAGTGAACGACGCCGGTCGATGGGTTCGCGCATTATGAAGACAGGGTCACGGTCTTCAATTAGACCTCGTTCATTCAATTCAACGACCGAAAGCCCTATTGCGTTGTCAACGCCGGGCAACGCGCAGTAACGATCAACGGCGGCAGTTATGGTCGCATCGTGAACGCCAATGTCACGGGCCAAGAGGTCACGAGTTTTGAGATGCACCCTTCCGAGCGCCGAGACATAATCCCGTATGAGCGGTCTAAGATCACGAACAGAATCGCCTGTGCGTGTTGTTGTTGCCCCGGCCTCCAACTCTGCCATGACGGATGGCTTGAACTTGATGTCCTCTTGAAGTTTCCGGATGCTAAGCTGAGGAATGAATGCGTACACCCGCACCCGACGACCATCGGGGCGATCCACCCAGCTACTTTTGCCGCTGAAGCCGTGAACGGCGCTTCCTCGATGCTGCATGTACCTGCGCAGTTCCGTGCACGCTCTGTAGCCAAGAACTTTGGAATGTTCTTCGCGGAAAAACCCACGAACTGTTTGCAGTTCAGTCGATTTGTCACCAAAGAGCGAGCTGATAGTGTGCGGAACCTGATCGCAATAGCCATGTGCTGTGGTGAGGAAGTTGGCGAATCTGCGAGCGATCAGCTGGATTGTTTCGATTGACTCGTTCCAATTGTTTAACGCTCCCATATATGTGGCATCATGCAGGGTTATCGAAAGAATCTCCCTTTCAAACTCCTCATAGTTGCCCATGAGGAGGTCGAAAAGGTTTTCGAGCGAGAGATACTCGATTACATGGCGCTTGGCAGCGATAATCGCATCGTACTCAGTCTTGCTCAGATCGACAAACGGCTGCTGGCCAAGCGCATACTTTTTCAACCGGAAAGTGTGTGTGATTCGGCCTCCGAATGCGACTGCTAATAGGTTCATGTTTCGCTTTAGTCCAGCTGCGGAATCAAGACGGCTGCGTCAATAACGCACACTCCGCAAACCCAGCCCGCCGCAACGCACCTTAGCTGGCGGTTGGCCAGTAGACTTCGTGAACCCCGAGGCGTTTGTGTAGATATGAGTCTACGAGCTTACGCGCCTTCATGCGGAACTCGTCAAGAACGGCACGCTGAACCGTACTTGAGGGTCGGTACCGAAACGCGTCCCGCCCCTCGGTCAGGGGGAAGGCACATGCGCGTAGTCGCTCCATTGTGCGCGGTTTGTCGATCACTGGATGGCTCACAAAGTCGCGGATCGCTTTCAGGCACAAAATCAGTTCAGTCGAGTCGTCAGCAAGCGCTTCTAGGTCTGAGAGTTCTTCGACGATCAGAAAGTAAAGTCTGATTGCTGTGGCGGGCGACGGAGTTTCTTGCGCTTCAGCTGCAAGATAAAGCCACGCCGCAAGCCGCGCCGACTCATCGCCGAGCCAGCCTTCTCCGGGTACTACAACCGCTCGTGAGCCGACTGTACCGCTCGCGCGAACCTGCAGCCGCAATCCCGATTCCGGCGGATCTATCCTACTGGCATCCGCCCACCAATACACCTGCGTGAGCTGAAGAAACCGGAGAGCGGCAAGGAAGCAGTCCAGTGACTCCCTCGAGTAGCGAAGAACGTCCTCGCGCGACGCTTCGATGGCAGCTTCCACACGGTGTTGCGCGCCGGTGATATGCGAATCCGCTATCGCTAAACGAAGGCCTGCATCCGCGAAGTCCACCGGACCACCCTTGCACGGGATTGCCGGCTCAAATGTGTAGGTGACTTCCCAGAGCGATCCGCGCATTTCAGTGGCTAGTTCCAAACAGAATGTGCGACGCGTGCGAGGTCGGCGCTACCAGATCAGGCCGGGTACTCGAATGAGAACTGCCCGGGATCACGAAGCGCGTCTCCGTAGACCGTCCATTGAGTCGAGTTCGGCGCAGACGCCCAAAAAAACCAAACCTCCCTCCAAGGAACTGGAGGTATGCTAAGGTTTTTCAAATCAAGGTGTCCGGCTCGATTAAGTCTTACCGCAAGCACAGTTGATGTTGGCCGCGGATCCTTCACGGAACGAGCGAGGATCTCCTCGAGTTTCGCATTAGCGTTTAACTCTGCAGGCGGTAACTCCTTTAGCTGAACGGGGCAGAAGTGTTGTGTATCGTCCTCGGTCCACGACGCCACTAAATCGTAATCACTCTCTTCAAGGGTCGCGTAATAGATCTTTCTCCCATAAGCCAACCCCAAACCGTATAGGAACAGTGCGGCGTCGCGCCAACTCTCGGAATTGCTTTAAGCTCGCAACTCTCAGACGCCTTGCCCTCTCGTCCATTTGCACATCGGTGAGCTCTATTTCCAGAGCTCGAAGGCGTAGGAGAATATCGACTGGATCGTGGTACCGCAGCTTCTTCCAGCGATTGAACTGTTGGCGCGCTTTGGCGCTCGAATTATCTCTCACATTGGGACCTGGTTATCAATAATGAGTGAGATTGGCGAAACCCGACAAACTGCCAGCGAGAGTCATGCACGGATACGTAGTCTTCGACAATAACGCGTACAAGCGGCTAAGCCAGGAACGCCTCGACCGCATAATCGCTGCGGAACGGAAACACAGGATCATTCCCTTGGCCAATATCGCCGTACTCCAGGAACTGCTTGCCCGAGCCCGCGACGTTGGCCCTGAACAGCGTGGAAGAAATCGTGCAGCTATTAGAAAACTGGGACAGCACTGCCGCTCGACTCGGGCCGGCCAGACTGTGCTCAATTTCCTAGGACACCTCGAAAGCCAAGTCTACCGACTATTCACCGGGGTGCTGGAGCCCGGCGATGCTCAGATATTCGACCAGCTAGGAGAAATAGTTCGCGTCGTAACCGAGGCCGGAAACGACGACCCGCTAGTCAGCATTTCAAAAGCGCTCGACCTATTCGAGCAAAACGTCTCGACCGTTGAGAGAGAGTACGTCGCCTGTCTTAAGGAAGCCCCAAAGGTGGATATCCAACCGAATCAGATGAAGCGGAACCTCGACTATGCAAACAGCGCGGTTACGCGTACACAGAAGTTCTATCAATGCCGCTTTTCGCGCGAAGACATCATGTCGCGCATAATTGATTTGGCCAAGCTCACCTCCATCGGCTTCATGCTCCGTAATTCCGTCGTTGAGGAAATCCGGACGAAGGGCGGCGGACATGGCCAGCATGGGAACACTGTATGGGACGAGGAGGTCGTCTCCTCCACTTCGATTTACACAACCATAGCTGGTAAGTCAGTGCTCCTAGTTACAGAAGAAGCCCGACTACTCGCGGTCGCCGCGCAAGCGAAGGCCGCTGATCATGTCTGCGACATTGCGACATATGAGAAAATGCTCGGGCTTCCGATTTGGCCGTCGGCGTGAGCAACCGCACCGATCGCTATCACTAGGGATGCCCGTACTGCTCGTCACTGCCCTCTCCATCCACTCCACAGCCTTCCGGTCCAGCGCCTCCTGAATCGCGATGCGCGTCATCGCCGTTGTCGGCGACGCACGTTGCGCTGCGCCGCCGAACGCGTCCTCATTTCGACGTTTCCCTCCAGCAGCGACGAGGTTGACCGATGGGCGCGACGTCGTCCTCAGTCGGTTCCAGCGATTCACCGCGCACCTTGCAGAGCTACGCGCGTCTGGCCCTCGCGGCGGTGCTCGCCTGGCTCGCATGGGGCGCGTTCCGCGACGAGTTCGGCACCGTGCCGCTCTTGAGCGACATCGACCTCGCCATCCACGAGTTCGGGCATATGCTCTTCATGCCCTTTGGGATCCAGTTCCTGGGCTCGACGATGATGATCCTCGGCGGATCGCTCACACAGGTGGCCTTTCCGCTCCTATTCTTCGGATACTTCTTCCGGAAGCAGAACGACGGCCGGCGCCGCGACTTGTTCGCGGCCATGGTGTGCCTCTGGTGGTCCGGGATCAACCTGCTGAGCGTCGCGATCTACTGCGCCGACTCCCGCGCCGGACAGCTCATGCTCCTCGACGGCTCGACACGCCAGGAGAGCGACGGGCACGACTGGAACAACCTGCTCACCCGTTGGGGACTGCTCGAGCACGACACGGCGATTGCGCGGTGGATGCGCATGATCGCGTGGCTGATGTGCGTGGGGAGTATCGTCATCGCGGTCTGGAGCGCGCTACAACAACCGCGCGAGCAACCAGTCG
>JALYKM010000332.1 GCA_030774785.1 Gemmatimonadota bacterium | reverse complement strand
GCTTTCTCGGCAACGCGCGGCCAGAGCAGAGAGGCGAGGCGTGCGCGACTCACACGCTTTCCGCGCTCAAGTACCAAATAGAGCGCAGCTGCGAACACTATCTCCTGCGATGGAGTCAGTGTTGTTACGCCGGTCTCGATCTCGGCAGTTCCGAGCGCCCGAAGAACTACCATTTCGCCTCCCTCCGAAGCCTCCGAAAGTCGTCTAGCCCCGTCAGAATAGCGTCAGAATGCCTATGGACGGCGAAAATGGCGCCGAAAACTGATCCTGTCGAGACCGGGTGAGGAGGGCAGTTCTCCAATGCGGCGGCCGCGCCCATATTTGACTCCGTACCAAGGCGAGGTGCGACATTCCGTTAGTAGTTCCCGGAGGCTCAAATGCTGACACATGGCGTCGTTACGGGTTCGCTGGTTGTGATGTTCGGGTGCGTCGAATTGTTGAGCGCGCAGGCGTCCAATACCTCCGACCCCGCTCTGGCCGCTAAGGTCGATGCCATCGCGAATCAGGTTCTGCAGAGCACGGGCGTCCCCAGCGCCTCAGTAGCCGTCGTCAAGAACGGCCGTCTCGCATACGCGAACGCGTACGGCGCCGCCAAGCTCGACCCGCGGGTCGCCGCAACTCCGGACATGCGCTACGCAATCGGCTCGATCAGCAAGCAGTTCACAGCTGCCGCGATCCTGCTTCTCCAGCAGGAGGGCAAGCTCTCCCTCGACGATCCCGTCTCGCGCTTCATCCCGGGCCTCACCCGTGGCAATGAGGTCACCGTTCGCCAGCTCCTCTCGCACACCTCCGGCTACCAGGACTTCTGGCCGCAGGACTACGTGATGCCGATGATGCTCAAGTCGACCACTCCGCAGAGCATCGCCGATCGCTGGGCCAAGCAGCCCCTCGATTTCGATCCCGGCACGCGCTGGCAATACAGCAACACCAACTACACTCTCGCCGGAATGGTCGTCGAGAAAGCCGCCGGAATGCCGTTCTTCCAGTTTGTGCGCACGCGCATCCTCGAGCCGGTGGGTCTCACCAGCGCCAGCGACTTCGACGTCAGTCCGCGCGCGGCCAATGCAACAGCCTATCTGCGCTATGGTCTCGGACCTCTCCGTCCCGCGCCCGACGCGGGCTCAGGATGGATGTGGGCCGCGGGCGAGCTCGCCATGACGGCGAGCGACCTCGCCAAGTGGGACATCTCGCTCATTCGACAAAGCCTCCTCAGGCCGGAGTCGTATCGCGCGCTCGAGAGCGATGTCCACCTCAGGAACGGCGCTGGCACTGGCTATGGACTTGGCGTCGACGTCGCCATGCAGAGCGGACGCTTCATGGTTGAACACAGCGGGGAGGTCTCGGGATTCACGGCCGAGAACATCGTCTTCCCCGAGGACAACGCCGCGGTCGTCGTCCTGACGAACCAGGACGCCGCACCCGCGTCGGGAACGATCGCGCAGCAGATCGTGCAGGCGCTCTTCGCCACCGAGGACGCGCTGGCCGAGAGCCGGACAGCGCGGGCGCGCGGGATCCTGGAAGGATTGCAGCGCGGAACCATCGACCGCTCGCTCTTCACCACGAACGCCAACGCATACTTCAGCGATCAGGCGCTGAAGGATTTCGCGTCCAGCCTCGGACCGCTTGGTTCACTAACCGGCTTCGTGCAGACTCGGAAGGCCGAGCGGGGCGGAATGGTTTACCGCTCGTACCGCGCGAGCTTTCCGGATCGAGCGCTCAGGGTATGGACGTACGAGACGCCGGACGGGAGGCTGGAGCAGCTCCAGATAGCGCCGCAGGGATAGAAAACGCTAAGCTCTAGTCCGCGCTCTGCCTTTCGTCGTCGCTTTCCGTCGTCGCGCGTACTCGATCGTGTATTCCAACAGCACGATCCCTGTCTTGAATACTCTATGACCCGTCAGCTTCAGCTTCGTCTGCGGGGCCGGAGGCGGGAGGAGTGGGATTCCGCCGCCGAGGAGTACCGGGATGACGGCAACCTCCACGGTGTCGACCAGCTCCATCTCGAGGAGACTGCGAAAGAGCGATCCACCACCGAAAAGCCAGATGTCCTTTCCCGGCGCTTCTCTGAGAGCGACCAAGGTTTTTTTTGCGTTGTCCGCGACAATCGTCACGTCCGGATGGTCACGCTGCTGGAGCGTTCGCGAGAAGACGAACGTCTTCATTCCGGGCGTTGCGGCACTCCCTTGCTGGCGCACCATGCCCTCGAACGTGCCGCGTCCCATCAGGAACGTGTCGAACTGATTGAACAGCTCACCAAAGTCGATGTCCGGATCCATGATGATCCAGTCCGCTTCACCATTTGGGCCCGCGATGTACCCGTCCAAACTGGCAGCTACCTGGTAGCGAATCCGTCGCACGAGCGCCTCCACCCGGTATGAGTCGAGAACGAATAGAAGTGACTGATTCCTCAGTGCGCAACCGCCGAGCGCACCTCTGCGAGGAGCGCGTCGAGGTCGTCGCGGGAGAACAGCCGGCCGCCCTGAACGACCGCGAAGATGCGCCGCGTGTTGCGAATGTTGGAGAGTGGATCGGCGTCGAGCAGGACGATGTCGGCGATCTTTCCGGCCGAGAGCGTGCCGAGCCGGTCGTCGAGGCGCGCGAACCGGGCGGGGCCGATTGTCGCGCTCCAGAGGGCGTCACGTGGCGTGAGCTTGGCGTCTTCCACGAGCCGCTGCAGCTCTTCATGGAGGCCGAAGCCGGGATAAACGAGCACCGATCCGGCGTCAGTTCCGGCGAGAATGTTGACGCCGAGCTCGTGCATGCGGCGGACATCGCTGGCGCTGCTCTGGTACAGTGCCTCGAGAGTCGCAGCGGGGGCCGATGAGCTGTCCGCTATGCGCTCGTCCACCTGCATCCGCCACCATCCTAGCAGCCATGGCGATGCGTACGCCTTGCGCTCGTCGAGCCGAATCGCGTCGGCGCTGAAGATCGCTTTCGCGGCGGAATCGCCGGAAAGCATCACCGCTCGCGACACCGTGAGTGTCGGCGTGTACCACGCGCCGTTGTCGACGAACTTCCGGTAAATGGAATCCCGCGTCGCGTCGGAAAGGCGGCTCAGTGGCGGCAGGATTGCGTGCTCGAGATCCGTCTGGCCGGAATCGAGCGCGCTGCGGAGCGGCAGGTTCTGTTGGTGCGCGGCGACTCGCAGCCCGGCTCGTCGCGCGTCCCGCAGAATCGCGTAGAACGTCTCTGGATTGGCGGAAGTTCTCACCTTCACGAAGTCCACGTGGAGCTTTACGAGCGAGTCGATTGCGCGTCTCGCCTCGATCGAGTCGGCGACGCGCATGCGGTACGGGAGGACACGGAGCGCGAGCTGTGAATTGGCACGAGCGCTGCGCTCGACCACGCCCTGGAGATAGCGCGGGCTCTCGAGGATCGGCCCGGGCGTTACGATGCGCGGCCCGACGAGCGTTCCCGCTTTCATGCGTGCCTGCCACGCGCGCGTGCTGTCGATGTAGCCACCCATTTCGCGGACGCTGGTGATGCCGTTGGCCACGAGGAGGGGCAGGGCCGTGACGCCGGTGTTCATGAAGTGGACGTGCGCGTCCCAGAGTCCCGGGATCGCGAACTTGCCACGCCCGTCCACTCTTCGCGCGCCTGCGGGAATATCGATCGACGATGGCGGGCCGACCGCGCGGATCACGCCGTCGGCGACGAGAATGGTCTGGTCAGTAGCCGAGGGCTGCGATGAACTGGGGTCGATGACGGTGACGCCAACTATGGCGATCGCATCAGGGGCGGGAGTGGTGCTGACGCTCGCGCAGGCGTGAAGGACGGCGAGCATTGCTAGGAGCACGAGCGAACGACATCCAATACTGTCTGAACGAGCGATCACAGTCCCTCCGTTCTGCGGAAGATCAGAGGTGCTGAAATTTCAACAGAGGAGAGCTTTTGTCAATGAACACCGCAATGTGGAGCGCCCAACGTCTATCGGGTGAAGCGTCCGAACAGGTCACTCCACCCTTTCCCGCTCGTGATCCACGACTGCTGGTTTGCTGCACGGAGCCTCTGCTCTGTCGGACCTATGGTGCGGCGCGCGCGCGGTTTGGCGCCTGGATCTGGCTCGTTGATTTTCGCCAGCGTTTGTTCTTTCCTGAGCGTGGTTGCACCCGCGTCCCGAATCTTGCGCGAACCGAACAGTCTTTCCCGGAGGGTTTTTTTCATCGCTGTATTTGCTGGTTGATTGTTAGGCGGACGCCGTCGTCGCCCTGAGAGCCGAAATCATCAGGCACTCGGCAATTCGAAATGAGAAACTTTCCAAGAGCGCCTGGCCGGAGAGAAAGGCGTCGCCAGTAGCGCCGGGATGCTGCCTCACGATCGAGACACATCGGAAGTGCGGGCTGGTGGAAGGTCCCGCACAAGGATCAATTGATGAGCCTTGCTCTCAATCTAAGTACTCTGTGCTCGATTAGCGATCTGCCCGAGGTGCGACGGACGGATCTTCGCGTCGAGCTCTCCTCCGATGCGAACGACGAGATCCGGAAGCACGGCTACGTCCTTGAGCGTCGTGCGGAAATTCACGATGCAGGCGCGGAGCATAAAACCGCCCGTCGAGGAAGGCATTTGACAGGAAGGCCTCTCCGCTCAGTCTGATGGCGGTGACGATGCGGGCGTTCAGTTCATTGAGATAATTGGTGACAGTGCCATCGTCTGGCGCTCCACGCAGATCGTGGGGAACGTACCTGAAAGTCGTGATACTGAGCGAGACCGTTCCTCTCTCCAGTGAATCGTGCCCGCCGATCATCTCGTGCAGCCGGTGGGCGAGGGCGATCTCGTCGGCGATCATCCTCCGGTAGCCGCTCGCACCGATCTGCTGAAAGCCGAGCCAGATCTTGAGCGCTCGAAACCCCCTCGAGTTCTGTGGTCCGTACTCGAAGTAGTTCTTGACCTCCTGCCCTTCGTTGTCATCGAACTGGTAGTAGTGCGGCTTGAAGCTGAAAGCGTCGCGCAGTGCCGAGGGGTGTCTCGTCAGAATGCAGCCGGCTTCGAGAGGGCTGTAAAGCCACTTGTGCGGATCAATGGCGATGGAATCAGCGAGTCGCAGTCCTTTCAAGTCGTCGGTCGCGTCTGCGAGCGCTACCGCGGGCGCGCCGTAGGCACCGTCGACGTGAAACCACAATTTGTATTTCTCGCAGAGCTTGGCTATCGTGGGCAGCGGATCGATCGCTCCGGTACCAACTGTACCAGCGGTGCCGCTAACCATGAACGGCGCGAGCCCGGCGGCGAGATCGGCGGCGATCGCTTCCTCGAGAAGGTCCACTCGCATTCGCAGCTCGTGGTCGGTGGGAATCCAGCGGACCGCGGATGTTCCCAGGCCGCCGATATCCGCCGCCTTGCTGATCCAGGTGTGAGCCTCCTTCGATGTGTAGAGGACGAGACGCCTGGCATCCTTCCCCGTGAGGCCATCCGACCGGATGTCCCACGGGGCTTTGGCGGTTCTCGCCGCCGTGAAGCCCACCATGTTCGCCATGTTCCCGCCGCTCACGATCACGCCGTCCCAGGTGCCGGGCAGACCCAGGAACGTCGAGAGCCAGCGGATGGTCTCGTTCTCGATCTCGGTTGCGATCGGCGAGAGAGCCCACGCGCCGCAGTTCGGGTTCACGGCGGCGGCAAGCATCTCGGCCAGGGCGCCAACCGGCGCAGCCGATGACGTGATGTAACCGAAGAAGCGCGGGCTGCCGTTGTGGGTCGAATGTTTGAAGAACTTTTCGCTGAACTCTGCGATTACCGGGGCGATGTCGCGGCCTTTCTCCGGCATCGCGCGCTGGCCGAGGGCGCTGCGCAGGGAATCGGGGAGAAGGCTCGTCGCGGTCGGCGCCTGAGGAAGGCCGTGCAGAAAATCCGCGATGGAGTCAACGATCGAATATCCGATCGCTCTGAATTGTTCAGGGGCCAGGTCGCAGGGAGCAGATCTGGTATTGAGCGGGTCCGTGGTCGGCACGCAAATCTCGACGAGAGAGTCGGCACGAAATTATCATTGCACGCGGCTGCGCGGAAATTCCTTCGCCATCGTCCTGACTCAGCCGTCGCCAACGGTTTTCGCCGACTGGTTGTCACCGCAGCAGCAACACGCCGCAGTGGACATCGACTGCGTTCAGTCGCGGACGAGTCCGCCACGACATCAGGATGTTGTGACCGGGACGGCTCGGATCGGGGGTCGACATCAGTAACCGCCACTGGTCAATGCGATAATCGGGTCCACGATGCAAAAACGCGCTCGAGAGAGCGCGTTTTCTTATTGGTCCACCTATACGGGTTATCGACTACGGCAGTACGAACTGGACGCTTGTCTCTACCGGAAAGTTGTTGCTGCGCAGCGTCGCGACGGCCGTGAACGATCCGTGCTGACCCTTGCTGCTCCAGCTCTCCTCGAAGGCTGTCTCGCCCTTGCCTTTGAGCATCTCGCTGCGCATGGCCGAAGTGAACATGCGGCCCTCGCTCCAGCGCCACACTTCCTTGCCGGCGAAATCCTTCACCACGAAATCGTGCGTCTGTCCATCGGGGAAGCGCAGCTCGAGCATCTTCGTCGTGTTGTTCTTGACGTTGAGCGTGAATCTCAGCTTCTCAGCATCTTCCTTCGGGCGCGTGATGTCGAACGTCGTCACGATCGGCGCGGTCTTCTCGTCGGCGTGATGCTTGGCTGTTGCGATCGGTTTTTCGTTGTGGGAAAAAGGCGCCGCTGCAAAGGCGACGGATGCTGCGCACAGCAAGGGTAGAATGAGACGGTTATCCATTAACTTCGTTTGCTCGGCGATCGACAGTTGGCGGACGGGCCAGTATCACATATAGTGACAAGCCCAACTTATCTACATAAGGACGAACGGTCAACAGCGAAGTAACAGACTAACATCGCGTGGTTCTTGGAGTTGCGGGCCTTACAAACTTCGGCCTCTGTTCGGAACCAAGCCCCAAATTGCTTGTGAAAATCTTCACAAGCGGTTATTTTCCCTCCAGAATGGAAGACGAAAAGCGGCCTGAACCCAGCTCCAAGCAGGGTCTGTCCGGCGCCGATTTCGCCGGCGTCGGAATGCAGTTCGCGGTCGCCATCATCGCCTTCCTCTTCGCTGGTCAATGGCTCGATAACCGACTCGGCACCAACGGGTTGTTCACCATCGCCGGCGTGTTCGTGGGCGGTGGGGCCGCGTTCTACAACATGTACCGCAAGATCACCGCGGCACAGCGGCGCGACGACGAAGAGAGAAAGCGGTGACGAGCACGAGAGCGCTGAGCTTCTTTGCCGGAGTCTCGGGCGCTCTCATCATCGTCGCCACCATCATCCTGCGGATCTATTTCAGGACGGTGGAGCAGCACCACGCGATGCTCGTTTCCGCTGGACTGGCTTTCGCAGTACAACTCGGCTCCTACGCCCTCCTGAGACCGGCCCGCCCGGGCAAGGGAGCGCCGGGCGAGCTGTTGATCCGATGGGGGATTGGGGCCGTTCTGAGGTTTTTCGTGCTGGTGCTGTACGCGCCAATTGCGAGAATAATGTTTCTCTCGCTCGAGGCGGCTCTGGTGAGTCTGGTGACGTTTTTCTTTCTGACGATGATGGCCGAACCACTGCTGCTCGAATATGATCGCTGACAACAAGGATTTCATAACCCCGCACATCGTCGACGGGCACACGCTCGATTACCCGTGCTTCCACACTGGTTTCGTGTGCGAGTACGAGCTGCCGCGCTGGGATCCCATCCACATCGGGAGCTTCGCCCTCGACATCTCGCCCACCAGGCACGTCGTGATGCTGTGGATAGCGGCGCTCCTCTGCATTGTCACGACACTGCTCGCGCTGCGGGCGCACAACCGCAGAACCCGCGAGGGGAAAGCGCCGAGTGGATTCGGAAACGGTCTCGAGGCGCTCGTGCTCTACCTGCGGAACGAGGTTGTGATCCCCAACGTCGGGGCTCACGGCAACGGCTACGTGCCGTACCTACTCACGCTCTTTTTCTTCATCCTCTTCGCCAATCTGCTCGGGCTGATTCCCTACGGGTCAACGGCCACCGGCAACATCTCCGTCACTGCCACGTTGGCGATCGTCACCTTCATCGTGATCGAAATTGCGGGGATGAAGGCGCAGGGTTGGGGCTACATCAACACGATCGTCTTCTGGCCGCACGAAATGTCGCTGGCGATGAAACTCCCGATCACGTTCATACTGACGCCGATCGAGATCATCGGAAAGTTCACGAAGCCGTTCGCGCTCGCGATACGTCTCTTCGCCAACATGGTCTCGGGGCACGTCGTCTTGCTGGCGCTCTTCAGCCTCATCTTCACTTTTGCCAGCTGGATACTGGTACCGGTGCCGATCGCGATGGCACTCGGCATCTCGCTCCTGGAATTGTTCATTGCATTTCTGCAGGCGTTCATCTTCACGCTTCTGTCCAGTGTGTTCATCGGACTGATTCGCGAGGGTGCGCACTGACGCGGAGCTGCTCGACTTCGCGTAGGTATCCCGGCCGAGCGGCCTGGAGAGGTCCGTTGGGGCGAGAGTCCCGCTGACGGACGGCGACCGGAAGGTCGCGAGCATGACAAATCACGATTGTTGAAAGGGGAATCACAATGGTCTCGATCTTTCCGCTGCTTCAGGCTGTTGCGGGCACCGCCACCGGTTACACGGCCCAATACACAGGGGCATGGGCAATGCTCGGCGCCGGAGTTGGCGCCGGTCTCGCCGTGATCGGCGCGGGCATTGGTATCGGTCGTCTCGCTGGACAGGCAATGGACGGAATGGCGCGCCAGCCCGAAATGGCCGCCCGCCTTCAGACGGGCGCAATCATCTTCGCCGCGCTCATCGAAGGAGCCGCGTTGTTCGCAATCGTCATTGCGTACCTGATTCAGAACAAGTTCAAGTTCTAGGCACCACACGGTGCGGATCGCGGCGGCCTCCACCGCGCCGCGATCTGTGGCCGAAACATTCAAATGACACAGCCATGACGATCTTCATTCTCGGACTCCTTCAGCACGCCGTCGTCGCTCCGGAAGAATCCGCGCAGTCCGGCGATCTTCTCACGCCGAACGGCGGGCTCATGTTCTGGACCCTCGTCGTCTTCCTGTTCCTCTTCGCCATACTCGGCAAGCTCGTGTTCCCGAAGATCACAGCCGCCGTCGAGGCGCGTGAGAAGGCGCTTGAGGAAGCGATCGAGGGAGCCAAGCGCGATCGCGAAGAAGCAGCGCGGGCTCTGGCTGAACAGCAGCGGCAGATCGAAGCGGCACGCCTGGAGGCGCAGAAGATCATCGTCGAAGGGAGGCAGCTGGGAGAGAAGCTCCGCGCCCAGATGATCGAGGAGACGCATCAGCAACAGCAACAGATGCTGGAGAGAGCGCGCCGCGAAATCGAGCAGGAGAAGGAGCGCGCCATCGCCGAGCTGCGCCGAGAAGCGATCGAGTTGGCCATCGCCGGTGCGAGCAAGGTGATCGAGAAGAACCTGGACGACCAGGCGAACCGGAAGATCGTCGAGAGCTTTCTGGCGTCGATCCCCGCAAGAGAGGTGAAGCGCGGATGAACGACGCGACCATCGGCCGCAATTACGCCGAGACTCTGCTGACGCTCGCCAAGAAGAACGGGCAGCAGGAGGAGTGGGGCGGGCTCATCGACGCCATCGCCGTCGCGATGCAGGAGGATCGGACGCTCAAGACTTTCCTCGAGTCGCCCAAGCTCGCGGCCTCGCAGAAGATCGAGATTCTGGACAAGGCCCTGGGCAAGAAAGTCCCACCGGTCTTCCTGCGCTTTCTGGAGACCGTTATCTCCAAACGCCGTCAGATGCTCATCCCCGTGATAGCATCCGAGTATCACGGGCTTATCGACGAGTCGGAGGACAGGGTACACGCCGACGTGATTGTTGCGCGCGAGCCGGCCGAGCCGGAGAAGGACGCGCTGGTCAAGCACCTGTCGCGGGTACTGGGGAAGCGGGTGGTGCCGCACATCACGCTCAACCCCGCACTTTTGGGGGGCTTGATCGTGAAGGTCGGCGACACGGTGATGGACGGGTCGGTGAGGCGACGACTGGCGACGCTCAGAAGCAGGATGCTGGCGACGGTCACGCGATAGCCGGCGCTGGGCGGCTGCGTCCCCAGCATTACGATCAGTCTGGGCGTACTTATTGAAGGGCCGCAGTTTCGGTGCGGCCCTCTCTGTTTGATCAACCGATCCCGCTTCGCATGCATATTGTATCCAACGAGAGGACGCCGATGAGACTGTTCTCGGTGACAACGCTGGCATTGTTGCTGGCGGCTGGCTCCGGCGCGGCCGCGGAAGCACAGGTTTTAAAGCCAGGACTTCAGCCAGGCCTTGCTCGCGGGCCGGACAACGCGCGCAAAATCTCGCTCGCCGAGGCGATACGCCTGGCGCAGCAGAACTCACCGCAGGCGATCCAGGCAGAAGGCACCGAGAGAACAAGCAAGGCAGCCAAGGTGTCGGCCATCGGCGCCATTCTGCCCAGCGCGACCCTGAGCGCGGGACGGGTAATTCAATTCGGCGGCGGCCAGACCCGTGTAAATCAGAATGGCGAGGAGGTGACAATCGCCTCCGCCCCGGTGAACAGCACTGGATTCAATCTGAACATGACGCTGTTCGATGGCGGCCAGCGCCTCTACAATCTGCGTACCGCGAAATCCCAGATCGAAGCGGCTGAAGCCAATCGCGTGGCGGTCAAGTACAACGTCGCCCTCAACGTGAAGCAGCAGTACTACGCGGTCCTGGCAGCGATCGAGAGCGAGGACGCGGCCAGGTTCCAGATGGCGCAAGCGACTGAGCAGTTCAAGACGTCCATCGCCAAGGTGCGTGCCGGCGTGGCGACGAGGTCGGATTCACTGCGCGGCGTGATCCAGGTTGGAAACGCTCAGCTCGCGCTGATCACGGCGCAGAGCAACAAGGAAGCGGCCGACGCCGCGCTCACCAGGCTCGTCGGATCGGAGGTGCCGGTGACGGCGGATCCGAAATCAGTTCAGGAGAACATGGCGGCACTCCCCGACAGCGCAGAGCTCGCGGCCCTGGCGAAGAACGGCCCCGCGGTAGAGCAGGCACGGGCAAACCTCGATGCGGCGGAGGAGTCGAGAAAAGCATCGAAGGCGACTTATCTCCCCTCACTGAGCGCGAGCTATTCGCGTAGCGGCAGCGGCACCGACACGCGCTTCGGGCTGGGGGACGATCCGTTTTCGTACAACGGCCGGTTGTCTTTCTCTCTCTCGTATCCGGTCTTCAACAACTTTCAGCGCGAGGAGCAGGTAGTTCGCGCGAAGGTGGCCGAAGTCAACGCGCAGGCAACTTTGCGCGACACGCAGCTGGGCGCCCAGGAATCGCTGACTCAGTACATCGGCGCGCTGCGTGGGGCATCGCAGCGAGTCGCAGTGCAGGTGGCTTCGGTCGCGGCGGCGGAGGAGGATGTTCGTGTTCAGCAACAGCGTTACAACATCGGAGCGTCCACGCTTCTCGACCTGATCACCTCTCAGGCGGCGCTGGCACAGGCGCAACAGGCGCTGATCCAGGCGCGCTACGATTATCGAATCGCGCGCGCGCAGCTCGAGGCGCTCATCGGGCGGGACCTGCTGTGATGCCCGGCTTCGAACCCTTACGCAAGACAATGAACGAGAGCAGAAAACCGGCTCGCACAGGTAGCCTATCGTCGCTCAAAGGAATCGCGGTTGCGATCGTACTCGCGCTCGGCGCCTGCAAGAAGAGCACAGATCCCGCGGTCGTGATCGAGACGGCACCAGTCGAGCGGCGCAGCATCGTGCTGAGCGCGCAGGCGAATGGCACCGTGGAGCCGGTCGATGTCGTCGAGGTCAAGTCGAAGGCATCGGGCACGATCGTCCGGATGCCAGTCGACATCGGTTCCAACGTGAGAACAGGAGATCTGCTCGTTCAGATCGACCCGCGCGACGTCCAGAATCAGTACGACCAGGCGGCGGCGGATCTCAGCTCCGCCACCGTCTCGAGAGCGGTAGCGCTGGCTCAGCGCAACCGGTCCGCGGATCTCTACAGGCAGAAGATCATCACGGCACAGGAGATGGAGGCCGCGACGCTCGGTTTCGCGAACGCGGATGCCGCGGTGATCAAGGCGCGGACGAATCTCTCCATCGCGCGCGTTAGGCTGCAGGATGCGACCGTGCGCGCGCCGACAAACGGGACGATCATCGAGCGGCCCGTGTCGGAAGGAACGGTCATAACCTCCGCGACTACTTCGGCGAGTGGGGGCACGACCATCATGAAGATGGCCGATCTCAGCAAGGTGAGAATGCGCGCGTTCGTGAACGAGACCGACATCGGCAACGTGAAGCCGGGCCAGGCCGCCACAGTCACCGTGGATGCGTTTCCGAACCGGAGGTTCGTCGGGGTCGTCGAGATGGTCGAGCCGCAGGCCGTCGTTCAGTCGAGCGTGACGATGTTCCCGGTGCTCGTGAGTCTCAGCAACTCCGATGGCGCGCTCAAGCCGGGAATGAATGGCCAGGTGGTGATGGACATCGTGCGCAAGGACAACGTGGTGGCCGTGCCGAGCGACGCGATTCGGAACGCCCGTGATGCGGCGACAGTCGCACCCGTGCTCGGCGTGACGCCCGATTCGCTGAGGGCGATGCTGGCCGCGGGTCGCCGCGGCGGGCGAGGCGGAGCTGGCGGCGCGGCGTCGTCGACTGCCTCGTCGGCCGGCGCCTCGGACACTTCGAGGCGCGGGCGATTCCGTGGCGGAGCCAGCTCGACCCCGGGAAGCTTTGGCCGAGGCGGGGCCGCATCAAGCACGGGGTCCTCATTCGGTGGCGGTCAGGGCGGCGCCGGGACCGGCGCCAGTACCGGCGGCGGTGGCGGCGGCATGCAGGTAGTATTCGTGACGAAGGATGGCAAATACACACCGCGCCTCGTACGAGTCGGCATCAGCGACTTCGACTACACTGAGATCATGAGCGGGGTCAACCAGGGCGAGCAGGTCGCGCTTCTTGGCGCGGCGCTGCTGCAGGCTCAGCGTGAGCAGCAGCAGCAGCGGATCAGAGCGGGTACCGGTGGCGGGTTGCAGCAACAGACCACCCCTGCGGCCGGAACTGGCGGCGCCGCTGGTGGCGCTGGGCGGACGGGCGGTGGGGGCGGTCGTCAGGGTGGCAATTAAGCGCGAGAGGAACGGATATGCTGCTCGGTGAAACCATAGGCGTAGCGCTCGGGGCGCTCAGGGCTAACAAGCTGCGGTCATTCCTTACCATGCTCGGCGTTGTCATTGGCGTCGGAGCCGTGATCGCGGTGGTCGCGCTGGGACGTGGAGCGCAGCAGTCGGTCAACGCCCGGATATCGGCGCTCGGAACCACCCTGCTCACTGTGAATCCTGGGCAGATCTTTGCCCCTGGCGGTGTCGCGTCCGGTGGCGATCGAGCCGTGATGAAGGTTTCCGACGCGAAAGCGCTCGACTCGGCGGGGTCGGCGATCACTGCGGTCGAGCCCGAGATGCAGAAGCAGCTCCAGGTTCAGTACCTGAACACGAACACCAACACGACGATTCTGGGGACGACGCCAAATTATCTCGAGGTCCGGAAGTACAACATCGTTCAGGGGAAGATGTTTACCGCGGGCGATGACCGGGCGAGCCGGCGCGTCGCCGTTCTTGGGGCAGCGGTGCCGGACAATCTCGGCGTGCCGGCCGCGAGTCTCATCGGGCAGAACGTCCGCATCGGCGGATTCCTGTTCGAGGTGATCGGTGTCCTCGCCAGCAAGGGAACGACCGGCGGATTCGGAAACCCCGACGATCAGGTGCTGATCCCGATCACGACGGCGCAGTTCCGCGTGTTCGGCACGGACAGACTGCGGCAGATAGGAGTACTGGCGGCGTCGGAAGTGGAGATTCCGACCGCGATGGCGCAGATTCAGCGAGCGCTGCGGCGCGAGCACAGGCTGCGTGTGGGCGTCGCCGACGATTTCCAGATTCGCAGTCAGGCCGACTTCCTCAACACGCTCGGTGAGACCACTCAGATCTTTACCTTTCTCCTATCGGGAATCGCCGCCGTGAGCCTTCTCGTCGGCGGCATCGGCATCATGAACATCATGCTGGTGTCGGTGACGGAGAGAACGCGCGAGATAGGCGTGAGAAAGGCGCTGGGCGCGACGCCGAAGAACATTCTGTTGCAGTTCCTGATTGAAGCGGTGGTGCTTTGTCTCCTGGGCGGACTTGGCGGAATCGTGTTCGGCTGGGGCGGAGCGTTAGCGCTGTCCAAGTTTGGGAATTTCAATACTTCGGTGGCCCCCTCGTCGATCCTGCTGGCGTTCTTTTTCTCGGGATTCGTGGGAATACTGTTCGGGGTGTGGCCGGCTCGACGGGCCGCGAGCTTGGATCCCATACAGTCGTTGAGATACGAATAGGGTTAGAAGCAGAACCCGCTTCCCGCTTCCCGCTTCCCGTTGCCCGTTGCCCGTTGCCCGTTGTCCGATTGTCCGATTCGGTAACGGATAACGGGTAACGGATAGCGGGTAACGGGTAACAGGTAACAGGTAACGACCTAGCTCTATCGCTTTTTCAGTTCCTTTGACGGGCGCAGTACTCTCCCATATGTAGTCTCAGTGGGCCGGAACTCACCCTTTCCGGCCCGTGATCTTACCCCTATCTTGTGCCTCCCCGCCGACCGCTCCCGTCCAGCTGCCGGCAATCCAAAATCTCATGGAGGTCGAATGAGACTCCGCTACTTTGCGGTATCTCTGTTGTGCCTTGCCGCCGGTACTGCTGGGGCGCAGGCAGGGAGGTCGGCGCAGGCGGGCAAGAGTCCGGAGCTGCGCATCGACTACACCCAGGAGACACTGCCGAACGGGCTGACCGTGGTCTACCATGTGGATCACTCGACGCCCGTCGCCGCTGTTCTCTTATGGTATAACGTCGGATCGAAGATGGAGCAGCCGGGCCGGACCGGCTTCGCGCACCTGTTCGAGCACATGATGTTCCAAGGCTCGAAGAACGTCGGCAAGGGCGAGCACTTCTCGCTCCTGGAGGCGGCTGGCGGAAGAGGCGGCGCCGATATCAATGGAACCACGAACTGGGATCGTACGAACTATTTCGAGCAGCTGCCGTCCAACCAGCTGGAGCTCGCGCTCTGGCTCGAGGCGGACCGCATGGGCACGTTGCTCCAGGCGATGGACCAGACGAAGCTCGACAACCAGCGCGAGGTAGTGAAGAACGAGCGCCGCCAGAGCTACGACAATCAGCCGTACGGCACCTGGATCGAAAAGGTCGAATCGGCTGTCTTTCCCGAGGGTCACCCGTACCACCACGACGTGATCGGCTCGATGGCGGACCTTTCGGCGGCGAGTCTCAGCGACGTCGAGAATTTCTTCAAGACCTACTACGCGCCGAACAACGCGGTGCTGGTCGTAGCGGGCGACATTGACGTCCCGCAGGCGAAGACGCTCGTTCGGAAGCACTTCGGCGCCATCCCGCGGGGGCCCAAAGTCCCACCGCTCGCCAACATGAACGTTCCCTCGATCATTGGTCGCGAGCAGCGCATCGTGGTGATCGATTCCCAGGCGCCCGCCCCAGCTGTATACGTCGCCTATCGCGTTCCTTCGGCGAAGGATCGGCGCGCACCCGCCGTGTCGCTCCTCGGAGACGTAATGGGTACGGGCCGGTCGTCGCGTCTCTACGACGCGCTCGTCCGCAGGCAGCAGGTCGCGACTACAGCCAACGCCTTCAACTTCGGACTCGCTGACGGGGGCGATATGCTCATCTTCGTGGCAACCGGAAAGCCGGGAGCCAGTCCCGACTCACTCGAGAAGGCGCTGCTGGCCGAGTTGGCGGGAGCGACGAGCTTCACCCAGGCGGAGCTGGATCGCGCCCGCGCCTCGGAGCGCTTCCAGTTCGTCAACGGGTTGCAGACGACCGGGGGGTTCGGCGGGCGCGCGGATCGTCTCGCGGAAGGATGGACTTTCTTCCGCGATCCAGGGCACGTGAACAAGGCGCTTGGCGAGTTCGACCGCGTGAGTCTCGCGGATCTCAACGCGCTCGCGCATGAGCGGCTTGTGCCGAACAACCGCGTGATCGCCGTCTACATTCCCGCCAAACAGGCTGCGCCCAGAACCTCTTCGACGAGGATGCCGTAATGCGCGTCGCAAATCTTACCAACGGAATCGCGGCGCTTGCGCTGTCGATCTGCGCGCTGAGCACCGCCGGGGCGCAGAAGGTGTCGCCTCCCGCAGCGGGTGCGCTTCGTCCGTATGTGTTCCCGCAGGTCGAGCAGTTCTCGCTCCCGAACGGGCTCAAGGTGATTCTTGTAGAAAAGCACACCCTTCCGGTCGTCGAAGGACGTCTCATCCTCGATGCGGGTGCAATGCGCGAGCCTGCCGCAAAGAACGGTCTGGCATCGCTGACAGGCAGACTGCTTTCAGAGGGCACAGCCGACATGACGGGCGCCGAAATCGCCCGGCAGATGGATGCGCTTGGCGCGCAGTTCAGCACGGGCGGCGGCTTCAGCACCTCGTTCGCCGACATCGTGGCGCTCAAGAACGTTTTTCCGCAGGCAATGGCGCTTGCGGCGAAGTCGGTGATTTCGCCCAACTTCCCGGCAACGGAATTCACGCGAGTGAAGGGACAGGCGCTGGCTGCCTATCAGCAGAGCCATGCCCGCGCGGCGGGGCTCGCATCTGACGCGTTCATTCGCGCAGCGTTCGACAGCACCGCTCCGTTTTCTCGACCGGCGAGCGGCACTCTGGCGACGATTGGAGTATTGACGCGCGATGACGTCGTCAACTGGCACCGCACGATGTTCGCACCGTCAGCGGCGACGCTCCTTCTTGTTGGCGACATCACGCCGGCCGAAGCACGGTCGGTGGCGCAGCAGGCGTTCGGTGGATGGACGGCTGGACGCGCGACAATGGGGCCGGTGATGAATCCGATCCGGAGCAGCAAGGGGACGAGAATCATCCTCGTCGACCGTCCGGGCTCGGTGCAGTCGTCCATCATCGTCGGTCAACCCGGCTTTCAGGCGACAGATCCCGATTACATCTCCATGCTGGCGCTGAACCACGTTTTCGGCGGTGCCGTCAGCTCCCGCCTCAACACGAATCTCCGCGAGAAGCACGGTTACACCTACGGCATTTTCAGCGGGCTCGATCTGCGACCGGGCGCAGGTGCGTTCCAGGCTAATTCCGAGGTTCGCACCAACGCGACAGACTCGGCGCTGGTGGAAGCGCTTGGTGAGTATCGCCGCATCGTCACCGAGCCGGTTCCGGCTCCCGAGCTTCAAGGCGCGGTGAACAACCTCGTCTCGGGATTCCCGAACGCGGTGCAGAGCGTACAGGGACTCACCGGCAGACTCCAGAATCTGATCGTCTGGGGCTTGCCGATGGATTTCTACGCGACGTATCGCGAGCGGCTTGCCGCGGTGACGCCTGAAGACGTGCGTCGCACGGCCAGCAGCAAGCTCACTCCGGACAACCTCGTGGTGGTCGTTGCAGGTGATCTTTCCAAGATCGAGGCGCCCATCCGGGCGCGGAATCTGGGAACCGTCGAAGTATGGGACGCGAACGGGAACAAGGTCAGGTAGGGCAAAACTGCGCTCGCATCCGCGGAAGGCCGGCTGAGAAGCCGGCCTTTCTTTTTTTTTGCGCGGCCTAACTTTGATTGACAGCAATGAAAGCGATCGTCATCACCCGAGCCGGCGGGCCGGAAGTGCTCGAAGTTCAGGAGCGGCCTAAACCCGAACCGGGTGCCGGGCAGATCCGGGTACGGGTGCGCGCATCCGCGCTCAACCGTGCGGACATCTCCCAGCGTCGGGGGAATTATCCCGCGCCACCAGGCGCGCCCGCCGACATCAGCGGTATGGAGTACGCGGGCGAGGTCGATGCGCTGGGGCCTCAATCTTCGCTTTGGAGGGTTGGCTCGCGAGTAATGGGAATCGTTGGCGGTGGAGGACATGCGGAGTACCTCTGCGTCCACGAGGGCGAGGCGATACCGGTACCAGCATCGCTCTCGTGGGAAGAAGCAGCGGCGATTCCTGAAGCTTTTATCACCGCTTACGACGCGCTCTTCAACCGGCTCCAGCTGCAGAGCGGCGAGACGGTGCTGATTCACGCAGCGGGAAGCGGAGTGGGCACAGCGGCGATCCAGATCGCGCGGGTCTCGGGAGCGACCGTCGTTGGGACATCACGTTCAGCCGGCAAGCTCGAGCGGGCAAAACAATTCGGGCTCGACGTCGCCATCGACGCATCGCGGGGCGACTGGGCGGCGGAGGTGGAAGCCGCGCTTGGTGCCGAGCGCGTTCACGCCATCATGGACCTGGTGGGAGGGAGCTACCTGGATGGAAACCTTCGGGTTCTCGCCCAGTGGGGGCGCATTGTCGTCGTCGGCCTCACTGCCGGAGCCAGGGCGGAGCTGAACATGGCTGTGCTGCTCAGAAAGAGAGTGACTATGGTCGGTACGGTTCTGCGCGCGCGAGCGCTGGAAGAGAAAATCTCGCTGGCCCGCGAGTTCTCCGAGCGCGTGATTCCGCTCTTCGAAAAGGGCCGGCTGCGGCCGGTCGTCGATCGGGTCTTCTCGTTCTCGGAGATCCGCGCAGCGCACGAGCTGATGGAGTCGAACGAGACGTTCGGCAAGATCGTGCTGAGGTGGGAGTGAAATGCTTCCCGACAATGCACGGCGGTGGATAGAGGACACGGCCGGCGGTCGCGTGACTTCAGCGGCCGTGCTTCCTGGCGCTACTTCCTCGCTGTTGCACTCAGTCGAAGTCGAATGCGACGGCAAACTGCGCAGCCTTATTCTTCGGCGCTTCATGAACGAGGACTGGGTAAGACAGGAGCCGGAAGTCGCGGCTCGGGAAGCAGCGAGTGTGCGGCATGCGACCAAGGCAGGCCTTCCCGCGCCGGAGCTCGTCGCATGTGATACAGACGGATCCCACTGTGGTGTGCCGGCGACGCTCGTAACCATGCTTCGGGGCAAGGTGGTACTACAGCCAGCGAATTGGAATGAGTGGCTCAATGGACTCGCCCGCACCGCGGCGCAAATCCACCGTGTTGACGTTGAGGGATTCCCCTGAAAGTATCGCCGCTACAACGATCGGGACGCGCTTGGCGTGCCTCGGTGGTCAGAGCAACCGAACGCATGGAAGCAAGCGATCGAAGTCGTTCAAGGCCCGGCTCCTTCCTATCGGGAGTGTTTCGTGCACCGCGACTATCATCCGAGCAATGTCCTCTGGTGGAATGGGCGCATCAGCGGCGTCGTCGACTGGGTCAACGGGTGCAGAGGGCCAGCCGGGATCGACGTTGCCTGGTGCCGCCACAACCTGGCGAATCTGCACGGGGTCTCAGCCGCGGACGATTTTCTCTCGGCCTACTTCGCGGCGGCGGGATCCGAGTTTGAGTACGATCCCTATTGGGATCTGATGTCGGTGGTCGAGCTGCTGCCGGGCCCACCATCGATGTACGAAGGATGGAGGGCAAGCGGCCTGCCGGATATCAGCGGCGCGCTCCTGCGCGAACGCGTTGATCTCTACGTCGCGAGCGTGGTGGCGCGGCTCTAGGTCTTTCCCTTCCGCCTTCTGCGACAGCATGCCCGCATCCAAGTGGCTCAGTGTGACGTCAGTGTCGATATTTATCCATGGCAAAAAAGAAAGACACAAAGGCAGGCAAGGTTTCGCGGGCTACGCTCAAAGCGGCAGCGGCGAAACCAGAATCGGGTCGCGTGAAGGTCGTGAAGGTGCCAAAGCCATGGGGTCACGAGACGATATGGGCGCTCTCGGACCGGTACGTTGGAAAGATTCTGCACATCAAAGCCGGTCACGAGCTGTCCGTGCAATACCATAACCGGAAGGATGAGACTGTCCATCTGCTTTCCGGCGAGATCGTCTACCGGGTTCAAGGCAACGACGATGTGATGGACGATGTGCAGCTCAGGATCGGTGAGTCGTTCAGAATCACGCCCGGGACCATCCACCAGATGGTGGCTTTGACCGACTGCGACGTCCTGGAGGTCTCGACGCCGGAACTCGACGACGTCGTTCGTCTGAGCGACAAATACGGGCGGGAGGGAACCAGCGCTCCATGAAAGTGATAATCCCGCTGGCGGGTAAAGGGACTCGCCTTCGCCCGCACACACATCTCACACCCAAGCCGATGATGAAGGTGGCGGGCAAGCCCGTCATGTCCTACGTCCTCGACGAGCTCAAAAAGCTCGGCAACGTCGAAGAGGTGATCTACATCACCGGCCATCTCAAGGAGAAGGTCGAGGAGTTTGCGCGCGCCGAGATGGATGTCCCCTCGGTGTTCATCGAGCAGAA
>JALYKM010000331.1 GCA_030774785.1 Gemmatimonadota bacterium | reverse complement strand
GCCGCCGCGGGTGTCACTACCGAGACACCGGTACGTCCGGAGACGCCGTCTATGCGCGCCCCGATCCTGCTTCTCCCCGCTGTCCGGGCAGTAAGCAATCCACTGCTGTCCAGGGCTGCGACGCTATTGTCATCGATTTGCCAGCTCGCGGTCAGTCCCGCAATCGGATACCCCCGAGCATCCGTCGCGATGGCGCGGAGTTGGAGCTGTGCGCCCTCGGGGAGCACGATTACACTGTCGCCAGTGGCTCGCCCCACCTCGACGTTTGCTACGCGCTGGCGGACCACGATCGTCGAGTGGGTAACGAGCTTACCCACGACCACGCTGACCATCGTTTTTCCCGGCCCGTGCGCGATGACTGACCCGTCGGGCAGAACCGTTGCAATACTCGAGTCTCCCGTCGTCCAAACCGGGCGCGCCCCGACGAGAATGCTGCCGTTCTTGTCCGTTACCGTCGCGGCGTAATGAACGGTATCGCCGATCGCGGAAGCGGTGTCGATCCCCGGACGCAGGCCGACCCATGTCGCGCCCATGTTACCGATCGACTGGTGCGATTCCGATTGGCCAATGACGCCGTACGAATAGAGAGCAGTGAAAATCGAGACGAGCGCCGCACCCGACGAGGCAGCGACCGTGACGAGCTTTCCTGCGTGCTTGAACCAATGGTCTTTTTTCGCTGCGGCGAGAGTCTGGGGCATTGCTTAATGGACTGAACTCAACCGGGGGTGGTCACGTTTTTTTCGCACTGACTGCCGGATTGGTGGCCGCTGGCAGACGTTCCACTTGTCGTAGTTCTGCTGCCGCACAAAAAGACTATCCCGCCTTCACTGGTTAACTGAAGGCGGGATAAGCGCTTGGGTGATTCGTGTTCCTCAGTGCATGGTGTTACGGGATGCGAGCTGTCGCGACTCTCAGGTTGTCCACCCACATCGACTGGTCCACTGGGGAGCCGTCGCCGATGTAGGGCGCGATCAGGAACTGGTTGAACTGCAGTGTCGGATGCGCGCCCGTGCGAAACAGGATGTCGTGCCGGTCGATGATGAGTGTGCCGTTGAACCAGTATTGCATGACGCCGTCCGCCTGACCAATGCCGTTCACGATGGTGTTCAACTGGAAATACGCCTCGACAAAGTTCCAGTCGTTCTTGTAGCCCGGGCCGGGGTCTGGCTGGAACACGACGGGGCCGGTAATCTGCTTGGCGTTGTACCAGTACGACCCAAAGTCAAAGCAGTCGGAGAACATGTTGCTCTCCACCACACCGTTGCATCCGCCGGTGGAACGGTTTTCAGTAACACCGATCAGGTTGTTCGGCAGCGCCCCATAGCTGTAGTTCACGGACTTGTTGTCCTGCATGGCCAAGCGCGGCCTTCCGCCATTCAGGTAATGTTGCTCGATATAGACGGTCAAATAGTTCTCCGAAGGACCGTCGTAGTCTCCATCTAAGGTGCTCAGCGCGTGAAACTCGTGCGGATGGTACGGCTTGTTCGATCCCACCCAGTTGGCGCTGTACTTCACGTAATAGCTGAGATAGAAAGAGTTTGACGGCGTGAACTTGTGCCGTTGCGCGCCGCCGCTGGTCGGACCGGTTGCGCCCGCGAGGAACCGGTACTGGGCTGAGCTGTTGCTGCCAGGGATTACTCAGTCGTCGACAGCAGCACGTTCGTGTTGTCGTACCAGCCGCGCGACGCAAGGTTGGCATCCTCGAAGTTCTCTTGGAAGAGCAGCGTTCCTCCAGGCGGTGGCGGCGGCGGCGGGGGCGCGGTGACTGTTATACTCGACGTGCCGCTCTTGCCGGTGCTCGTCGCTGTAATCGTCGCCGAGCCAGCAGCGACGCCCGTGACGACGCCATCGGAGCTCACCGTCGCCGCAGCCGCGTTGTTGGTCGACCAGGTGACGGTTTGACCAGTCATCACATTCCCCTGTTGATCCCAGACCGTCGCCGTCAGCGCCACTGTTGCCCCGACCGCGATTGACGCTGACGCGGGCGCAACCGTGACTGTTGTTACCACCGGCGACGGTGGAGGTGCTGATGTCACAGTGACGCTCGCGGTGCCGGACTTGCTGGCGCTCATAGCCGTGATAGTCGCCGAGCCTGCCGCAACACCGGTCACGACGCCACTTGAATTCACCGTGGCGGCCGCAGCGTTGCTGCTTGACCAGGTCACGGGGTGTCCGTTCATGACGTTTCCTTGAGCATCCTTGACCGTAGCCTGCAGCCCGACTGTCGCGCCGACCGCGATTGACGCGGACGATGGGGCGACGTCGACGGTGGCGACCACCTGAGGGGAGGCCTTTGTGGATGCCGCGGCAACATTTGACAGACCACCGACCACTGCATTCGCATTCAGAGTTCCGCGGAACGCGATCAATTGGAAGTTGTAGCTTGTGGACGGCGAGAGGCCGAGTACCGTACACGTGAGAGTGCCGCTCACTCCCGTTCCGGCGACTGGCGTCTTACAAGTGCCGCTCGCGGCAGGGGTCGCGGAGGGCCAGGACATCGGCGGCACGGCGTAACGCAGATCATAGTTGGCAGCCTGGTCGATGCCGTTGTCCACCTGCGAGAACACCAGCGTCGCCGAGACGTCGCTCGTGTCTGACACACTGAGGTCAGACACGGTGCCTGGGGTCGTATCGATTGTCGAGGTGGGCTCGGACGCCGAGCAGACAGCAACGATGGGTATCAAAGTGATCCATGCCCAAGAGCGTACGGTGCGCTTAAGAGTTGCGAATATATATGACATGGCGGCCACTCCTTTCTCGTGCGAGTTTTTTCAGGCAAACAACTTCGCGAGTGTGCCGGGCAGCAAAAACGCCGCCGCGGCACCGACAACGTGTCGGATTCGCTGGCGGCTCGGCTGGCATCGCGGAAATCCGCTCTAGCCCCGTGGCTCTGCGTCGCCGCCTTTCGACGGCTTTGCTCTGAGCAGCGTGCCTACCCATGAATCAATTTTTATCAAGCGAGACATGCTCCCTTTCGCATCCTTCGCCTGCCATACCATGAGACGCGCAAACGAGTGACCTAGTCACCTCGTTTGGCGCGCAGAATCCAGACCCACGTTACAGATGTTTGCAGCGAAAGATGTGGCCACGGATGGGGTGGGATTCGAACCCACGGTACGCTATTAACGTACACACTTTCCGGGCGTGCGCCTTAAACCACTCGGCCACCCGTCCCCACATCATTTTTCGGCGCCAACCATCGGCGTTT
Source organism: Gemmatimonadota bacterium (assembly GCA_030774785.1). GTDB lineage: Bacteria > Gemmatimonadota > Gemmatimonadetes > Gemmatimonadales > Gemmatimonadaceae > UBA4720. The sequence goes on along the minus strand of JALYKM010000331.1, from coordinate 880 downwards.
CGCCCAAAGACCGGCGGCGCGAATCACAACAACAAAGGACAGGGAGAGACTCGAACTCTCGATACCGGGTTCACCGGTATGCCGGTTTTCGAAAAGTGCAGGATTCGAGGGAAATCGCCGCTGCCGCGGGGTCCAGCGGATCACAGAGTTCCTAAGAATTCGATTCCCGTTATTTAAGTGAAGGCCCGCTAATAGGCTCTGAAGCCTGGCCGGGCCCCCCGGCGGAGCCTGTCGCGTGCGTCTACGTCACGCGACGTATAGAGTCACTTCCGCAGTTGCTGCATACTCCCCTCATGTTGACGGCGCAAACCTTACCTAACGCCCGGAATCCGTAGTTCGCGATCGAAGCACGCCCCCCGTCACTGTCGGGCGATCCACATCGAGGTACTGATGCCAGCAAATACCGCAACTCCATCGCCGACGGCTTTTACCGTAGCCCATGTCGGCCAGCCCCTGCTGGAGATCCTTCCGCGTGAAAAACCCGCCAACCAGCCCCCTTCTCGAGCCAACCGGAACGAACGCCGGCCAGGCAACGACGCGCGCATCTCCGTCAGCATCGCCGAGACGCGCGATCGCGAGCGCATCTATGCAATCCGGCACGAGGTCTACGCCGCCGAGCTAGGCCAGTACCCAGAGAACGACGCCAGACTCCTCAGCGATCAACTTGATTTCGTCAACACCTACCTGGTCGCGAGGATCGGCGGCGCGATCGCGGGGTTCGTCGCCATCACTCCGCCGAGCGAAGCCGGATACTCGATCGACAAATACTTCGCGCGCGAAGACCTGCCGCTCGTTTTCGACGACGGTCTTTACGAGATCCGCCTGCTCACGGTAACTCCGGAATGCCGGGGCAGCTGCGCCGCGCCGCTTCTGATGTATG
>JALYKM010000330.1 GCA_030774785.1 Gemmatimonadota bacterium | reverse complement strand
GCCGTCAGTGTGGCGAGGGAGCACGAGCTGAGCCACTTTTGGGCGCAGCGGTGTCTAACTTTCATCCGCTCACATTGCTGAAGCGCCGTCACAACCATCCATTCCCCCTCCATGAGAAAGTCAGCCCTCAGATTCATAACACTGGTCGCAACCTTTGCGATCGCTGGTTCAGCAGCCGCTCAACAGGCCGCGACAACGCCGTCCGAAGCCGGACCCCCTCCCAACTGGGATGTGTTGATGCGTTCCCGTACGCACAGTCCCACCCCGACGACGGCCGCGATCACTCCGTCAGATCTGGCGACTCGTCTCTACATCTTCGCCGACGATTCCATGCAGGGTCGGCTTCTCGCGACGCCCGGAAATGTGAAGGGCGTCGAGTACATAGCGAACGAAGTGAAGCGCATTGGTCTCATCCCCATGGGGGACAACGGCACCTATTTCCAGGCGGTAAATGTCGTCGATCGGGTGTTCGATGAGTCCATCCGGCTTGCCGCCGGCTCGGCATCATTCACGCCGTGGACCGACTACGTGCTCAGGGATCAGGGGACAGGAGCACGGAGTCTCGACGGGGCTCAGGTGATCTATGGCGGAACCTGGGGCGACTCCGCATCGCTGATCGATGCCGGCGCTACCGCTGGAAAGCTGGTTGTGTTGAACGTGAGCCCGCGCGGCACGACCCAGGGGATTCCGGGCTCTGTGGCGCGCGCGGCGGCGACCCGGCGGTTTCCGCAGGCGGCGGGAATCGCCGCCGCTGGAATGGATCTGCTTCCAGTCCAGATGCTGCAGATCCTCCGGCAGCCTTCCCAATCGCTCAAGCCGGACGGCACCGCGCCCCCGATACCCACTTTCCTCTACATCACCAAGCGCGCGGCGTCGGCGCTGCTGGGCGCCAACGTCGACAGCGTCAAGCAGGGCGCGTTGGGCGTGACGATTACCGCGACACCGCGATTCAGAGAGAGCCCGATCAAGTACCCGGCGCACAATGTCGTCGCCATGATTCCGGGGAGCGATCCAAAGCTTCGCAATGAATTCGTCGCCATCGGCGCGCACAACGATCACATCGGCTGGAGTACGCGGCCCGTCGCGCACGATTCGATGTACGTCGTGAACCATCTCTTCCGCACCGGGGGCGCCGACGATCGCCCGCCGCAACTCGATGCGTCGCAGCAGGCGCAGGTCAATTCCCTGCTCGCGGATATTCGCCGCCGCACGAATGGCGCATCGGCGCGCCCCGACTCCATCTACAATGGCGCCGACGATGATGGCTCCGGCAGTGTGAGCGCGCTCGAGATCGCGCAGTATTTCGCCGCACAGAAGGTGAAGCCCAAGAGATCCATGCTCTTCGTCTGGCACGTCGGCGAGGAGGCGGGGCTGTACGGATCCGAGTGGTACACCGATCATCCGACGGTTCCGCGCGACTCGATTGTCGCGCAGCTCAACATGGACATGGTCGGACGCGGTTCCGCCGCTGATAACACCGGAATCACCAAGGAGGGCGCGAGGTACCACGGCAATCCCGACTACGTGCAGCTCGTCGGATCGCGCCGCCTCTCCACCGAGCTCGGTGACCTGGCTGAGGCGGTGAACCGCGGCGAGAAGCGCCCCATGTCCTTCGACTATTCGATGGATGCAAACGGCCATCCGCAGAACATCTATTGCCGCAGCGACCACTACGAGTACGCCCGCTACGGCATTCCAATCATCTTCTTCACGACGGGCGGCCACGCCGATTACCACCAGGTGACAGACGAGCCGCAGTACATCGACTACGATCGCATGGCCCGGGTGGCGCAGTACGTCGCCGATCTCGCTACGCGTTTGGGAAACCTCGATCATCGTCCGGTCGTCGACAAGCAGAAGCCGGATCCGAAAGGCCAGTGCGTTCAGTAGGCTATTACTCCACCGAAAAGCGTAACGGCCTGCCTTTGCCATCACGCCACTGAGTGACGTCCCGACGTTTGCACCTCGCACCTGGTACCTGTGCATCTCTGGCACCTCACATCTCGTTCAGTTGCAGTTGCCAGGACCGCGGATCGGAATCAGAAGCATAGATTGCCAAGAATTCCCACCCCGCCTCCCATGACCGTACCCGGAAACAGGATACCCGAGCTCGCCGGCATCGCCACATACGAACAGGCTGCCCGCATTGGTTACTCAGTCGAAGAAAACGTCGAGCGCCTGCTGCGCATTCACTGGACCGAGCGACGCCTGATGGACACAATGCTCGCCCACATTCCTTCGACTCCCATCTGGGAAGCGAAATGCGCCCTGGCTCTTCATCAGTGGTACTGCGCCGAGCACGCCGACTGGCTGCGCCGCCGCATGACGGAGATGCGGCACCCTGCTCCGCCACTGGACGCGTCTCCAAGCAAGGAGCTCGATGCGTTTCTTGAAGAGGTCCTCCACGCCGAGAATCCAGAGGAGCTCGTGGCTGGCATTTACGGTGTCGCTCTGCCAGCGCTCCGCGATGCCTACTACACTCATATCCGCCATACCAATCCGCTGGTCGACCATCCCACTCGGCGATTCATGCGCTTCGCGCTGCTCGAAGTCACTGAGGCGATCGAATGGGGGGATGCGGCGCTGGCCGTTCTGGAGCAGGACCGAGACGCCGCCGCGGTTGCTCGAGACTGGAAAGAGCATCTGGAGCTCTATCTCGAGGCTGCTTGCGGAATTGCCGGCCATCCGCGCATCTCCGTTGAAGAAGGGGACGCCCGGCGTGGCGTCCGAGTAAGATCCATGGAGCCGCCGCTGGCGCCACCGCCCGCAGAGAAGGCGTTCGTCCCCGGCTTCGAGCCAAAGCGCGACAAGCGCTTTCACGGACTTTACAACTTCGAGTTCCCGCCACACGTCGTCTACAACGCTGAAGGCGTGCCTGCGGACGAGCGCAATCTCGCGCTCCTCTGCAAGCGCACGCTGGAGATGGATGTGCCTGAGATGATGGCGTCCTTTTTATTCGAGCGGAAAGACCAGCCGTGGGAATTCTACCTCGACTACTCGCGACAGCTGTGGGACGAAGCTCGTCACGCCATGCTGGGCACGGTCGCCTTCGAGTCTCGCGGGGTCGACTGGATGCAGATCCCGCTGAACGTCGGATTCTCGCTGCGGCTTAATCTCCACGCCACCGCGCAGGAGCGGCAGATCATTCTCTACGCGATCGAGCAGTCGCTGATGTCGGGCGAGACGGGAAAGAAATTCGAGTACGAGACCGCGGTAGCCGCGGGTGATGAGCTGTCTGCCCATTTCCACGACTACGACTGGGCGGACGAGGTTCTGCACGCCCACATCGGCCGCCGCGCGCTCAAGCGGGAGGGGATCTCGCGGGACGAGGCCATCAGGCGCGGTCAGGAGATTCACGAGCGCACCTGGGAGGCGCTCGAGCAATACAAGTCGCGCGAGCCGCAGATCAATTGGTGGCCCGGTTTCGTCCGACGCGTGTTGGGTAGAGAAAGCGCGGTCGCGAATATGGACCTTGCAGCGCCGAAGATTGTGGGGGAGTAGGCTCGATCGGTCTGGCCCGACTTTCGCCTATTCGAAGGTTTGTTCACCACCATCTCCGTCTAAGCAATCCTAAGCCCATATGACTTTACTGGTTACGGCTTTCCAACCCGTGCGCCCACGAGCCGCTTTTATAGCTTTGCTCTCAGGACTGGCGCTCCTGGCAGGCTGCAAGCGTGGCGAGACCGCGGGCGCGGGTAAGAATGAGAATCCCCAGACGTGGGCGCCGGGAAAGCTCACGTCGGTCCAGGGCGTTCCGGCGACCGAAATCGAAGCGCTGATACAGAAAAAGCTGGACGGCACAAAGCTGGATCGGATCGATGACGACCAGTGGGGGCACACCAAGCGGCTCTACAAACTCTATGGAAGTAATCCGCTCTGGCTCACAGGTGATGGGCTCCACCAGACGCGCACGAAAGCGCTCACCGATGCGATTCTGGCCGCCAACGCCGATGGCATGCGGCTCGACGACTACCCGATCGGGGCCTTGGCGCTGGCGATTGCGACGCTCAAGCAGACGGAGACTCCAACCGCCGACCAGCTCGCTACCGCTGACGTTCTTCTAACGGCTTCCTACACCGCGCTCGGCGAGGATCTTCTCACGGGTCAGGTTGATCCACGCACGGTGGCGCAGGCGTGGCACGTCAATCCCGAGGAGGAGAATGTCGACAGCGCCCTCGTCAGAAATTTGCGTTACGAGCACCTCGACAGAGCTCTGGCGACGATGCGTCCGACCGATGACGACTACGCCGGCCTCAGCAAGCAGCTTCAGAATTATCGGGTCATCGTCGTCAAGGGAGGCTGGCAACCAGTTCCGGAGACCGGGAACGTGAAACCCGGAGCGCCCGCGGACCCAGCCGTGTTGGCCGCGGTGCGCAACAGACTGGCGATTGAGGGAATCATTCCCGCGAGCGGCGCGAACAAGGCGTCGATGATTCAATCGGCCCAAAGTGCGAATGCGTCGTCAGCAAGCACCTACGATCACGATCTGGCGGCTGCCGTCGCACTCTTTCAAACGCGCCACGGCATCAACGTCGACAGCGCCTTGGGCAAGGAGACGATCGAATCCATGAACGTCCCGGCGAGCTACAGGCTCGCCGAGATCGCGGCGAACATGGAGCGATACCGCTGGCTGCCGAGGAGTTTCGGGTCACGCTACATCTTCGTGAACGTTTCGGCGTTCAAGCTCGAGGCCTACGACAGCGGGCAGAAGTCACTGGAGATGAAGGTCATCGTCGGCCAGGAGTACCAGGACAGGGCCACGCCGGTATTCGCGGACTCAATGGAGACGGTCGTGTTTCGCCCGTACTGGAACGTGACGCCCGATATCGCGGCGAAGGAAGTCTTCCCGAAAGGCCCCGCCTACATGGCGCGCGAGAACATGGAGACGTATCAGGAGAATGGTCGCACGCGCGTTCGTCAGCGTCCCGGTCCCAAGAACGCGCTCGGCTTCGTGAAATTCCTTTTCCCGAACGACTTCAACATCTACCTGCACGACACGCCGAACCACGACCTGTTCGAGAAGGACGTGCGTGCGTTCAGCCACGGCTGCATACGCCTGGAAAAGCCAGCCGAGCTGGCACAATGGGTTCTGGGATGGCCGGCAGACAAGGTGCAACAGGAGATGCATGACCCGCCCGACAACAAGTCGGTGAAGGTGCCGCGCAAGATTCCGGTCTACATCACCTACTTCACCACCTACATCGACAACGGTCAGCTCTACTTCGGCAACGACCTTTACAACCGGGACGACAAACTCGTGCCGGTCGTGATGTCGGGCGCTATGCCGAGCAAAGAAATCGTTGACGCTGTTCAGGCGCTGCGGAGGATCGCCAGCGGCTGAACCAAAGGTAATGGCGGCGTAGTTGCGGTGAAAACTCCACGCGATGCCCATCACCTATGCGATCTCCAGCGAGCGGCTGATAAGAGCGGTTGCGACTGAAATCATCCGCGCTGACGACCTTCACAATCTCGTACGATCGCTGCTCGCGGATTCCGGCCTTGTTCCGGGACTGCGCGCGCTTTACGACGCCCGGTTGGCCGAGCCCGATATCACGGTGATGCAGCTTGCGGAAGTCGCGGGGGAAGTGCGGCAGTTGCTGAATCGCGGACTCGGACGCATCGCCATCGTCGCCCAGTCGCAGGCGACTTACAGGGTCTCAAAGACCTTTTCGGTGCATCTCGTCCCGAGAGCGAGTTCAATCCCCGATCCGCTTTCCCGTCTGCGCGGCGAAGACGTGCAGGCCTTCAGGTCGAACGCGAATCGATACTTTCTCGCCCGGTGTAATGCGCGGCTGAACGGGAGCCACCGCAATGACACGTTCGCCTCCGGGCAGAGTCAGGTAGACGATCTGCTCATTTCCCATCGGCTCGACGACGCCAACCTCCGCACGCATTGAGGCTTCTCCGCTCACGGCGTCTCCGACCACCTCCAGGTGCTGAGGCCGAATACCGAGGAACACGCGATCGGTTGTTCCCGGCTCGCATGGCACCCTGATCGTGAGATCGGTTCCGCGGAAGGTGCACATGCCGCCAGCTCCCGTGCGCGTGAGCCCGCCCTCGAAGAAGTTCATCGATGGACTGCCGATAAAGCCCGCCACGAACTTGTTCGCCGGGCGCTCATATAGCTCCATTGGAGTAGCGATCTGCTGGAGCACGCCTTCCTTGAGAATCGCGATGCGATCGCCGAGCGTCAGCGCCTCTGATTGGTCGTGCGTGACATAGACCATCGTCGCGCCGAGCTTTCGATGGAGCCGCGACAGCTCCACGCGCGTTTCGACGCGGAGCTGCGCGTCGAGGTTGGACAGCGGCTCATCGAAGAGAAACGCCAGCGGCTCGCGCACGATCGCTCGACCAAGCGCCACTCGCTGTCGCTGTCCGCCCGAGAGCTGCGCCGGCTTTCTGTCGAGCAGCGCGTCGAGTCCAAGAGATGCCGCTACGGCCTGCACACGCCGATCGATGACATCGCGTGGCTGCTTGCGCATCATGAGACCGAAGCCGAGGTTCTCGCGAACGGTCATGTGCGGATAGAGCGCATAGTTCTGGAAGACCATGGCGATGTCGCGTTGCTGCGGCGGGAGCTCAGTGACATCCCGGTCACCGATCCGGATGGCACCAGATGTCACCTGCTCGAGACCGGCCATCATCCGCAGTACCGTCGATTTCCCGCTGCCCGACGGGCCCACCAGGACCAGCAGCTCTCCGTCGGCGATCTCGAGGCTCAGATCGCGCGCGGCGACGTAGCCGTTCGGATACGTTTTGTCGACGTGCTCTAATGCGATTCGGGCCATGCACTATCTCCTGGAAAGCTTAACTGCAATCTAGAAAGACACAGATGCGAGGTTTCAGAAGCACAGATTCGAGTTGCGAGTGTAGGCGTGGTTGAACTCGCAACTGACATCTATGCTTCTGACATCTCGCATCTGTGTCTTTCTAAGTTGCATTTCCCATTACCCCTTGACCGCCCCAGCCGTCAAACCCTGAACTATCCGTCGTTGAAACACCAGGACCATAACCGCCACCGGCGCCGTAGCCACGACAGCGGCGGCAAGAATCTGCCCCCATGGCACCTGATACTGGCCGCGGAAGAGCGCAATCGCCACCGGCACAGTCTGCCGATCCGGACCGAGAGTGAACGAGAGCGCAAAGAGGAACTCGTTCCAGCAATAGATGAATGTAAGAATCCCCGTCGTCGCCAGGCTCGGCACCGCAAGTGGGAGCAATATCTTCGTGAAGCTTTGCCTGCGGGTCGCGCCGTCGACGTGGGCGGCTTCCTCGAGATCCTTTGGTATCTGTCTGATGGACCCGGTGAGCACCCACACCGTGAGCGGCATCGCGAAGGTCATGTACGGCATGATCAAACCGGGATAGGTGTCGATCAGGTGCAGCGAGCGGAGAAGGAGATAGAGCGGGCTCACGATCGAGATCTGCGGGAACATCGTCACTGCCAGGATGAAAGCCATGATCGCGGCCTTCCCTCTGAACTCGAGCCGCGCCAGCGCGTAGGCGGCGAGCGTGCCGACTATCAGGCAGAAGAGGGTCGTCGTCCCGGCGACGACGAGCGAGTTGCGAATCGGCGTGATGAAATCGCGCTCATCGAAGAGCGCGCGGTAGTGGTCCAGGATGATGTGCGCCGGCCAAAGCGATGGTTCGCGGAAGAGCGCCGCCTCGGGAGTCAACGATGCTACGATTGCCCAGTAGAACGGGAAAAGCGTGAACAGCATCAGCGCGACGAGCGCCGCCCCGAACAGCCATCTCTGCCAACGGATCGTCATGCCTCGATTCCGCTTGGCCGCACCCTGGGATTATGCACGTGCGTCACGTCTCGTCTCCCCCCAACCGGACACCGAGTCCCTTCACGTAGAGGAGCGCGAGACCGAAGGTGATCGCGAAGATCACCACCGACAGCGCCGAGCCGTAGCCGAAGCGGAGATTCTGGAGCAGGGCGTTGAAGGTGTAGAGTGCCACAGGCTCCGTCGATGTCCCTGGTCCGCCGCCGGTCAGGACGTAAATGAGATCGAAGACGCGGAATCCGTCGAGCGTTCTGAAAATCAGCGTCACGAGGATCGCCGGCTTGAGCAGCGGGAGCGTGATGTGCCGGAGCTGCCACCACGCGTTGGCGCCATCGACCGCGGCTGCTTCGTATAGACTGAGATCGATGTTCTGCAAGCCGGCGAGCAGCAGGAGCGCGACGAAAGGCGTCGTCTTCCACACGTCGGCCAGGATCACCGGTACCCACGCCGTCGCGGTCTCGATGAACCAGACCATCGGCTGCTTGAGGATGCCGACGTCGACGAGAAGCGCGTTGGCGATTCCGCCCTGCGACTCGAAGATGAATCGCCAGAGGAGCGCGGCCACCACCGTCGGGATTGCCCACGGCACGAGCACGGCCGCGCGCACGAACCCTCGCCCGCGAAATACTCTGTTCATCGCGAGCGCTAGGAAGAGTCCGATCAACAATTCAAGCGAGATCGATACGACGGTAAAGAACACCGTGTGACCAAGCGCCGCCCAGAAGCGCGGATCCTTGGCTATCTCCGCGTAGTTGGCGAGACCGACGAATGGCTGGCCGAGCCACGGCATTCTGAGCTCGTGGAGGTGCAGGGACTCCCAGAAGGTCCAGCCAAGCGGGAAGATCGCGATCAGCGCAATGACCGCGAGGGCTGGACTGACAAGCGCCCAGCCTAGTCGCGCTTCGGCTCCGAGCCGGGAGATTTTTCTCATTCGGCCCGGCTCGCCTGCGACATCAGCTTTCTCATTCCCGTGCGGTCGATCAGCGCATTGATCCGCGCAGCTGCCGAGTTGAGCGCGTCTCGGGGCTCGGCCTGTCGCACGAGCGCCCGATGAAGCTCGATCTGCAGAATCTCGGAGAGCTCGGTGTAAATCGGAGTGACCGGGCGCGGCGTCGCGCTCTCGATCGCGCGGCGCGCGTCATCGAGCGGAATCGCTATCGCGCTCTTCAGGCGAGGATCGTCGTAAAGCGCGGGACGGGTTGGGTACTGACCGACTGCCTGCGCGCGCTCCAGCATTTGCTCGGGCGCCGTGAGGTATGCAATGAGCTTGTACGCGGCTTCGGGGGACTCGCTGTACGCGTTGATCGCCAGCTGTGCGCCGCCCAAAGCCGCGGTGGAATGTCCGGTGGGCGCCGTTCCCGATTTCGGAATCGGTGAGACGGCAAACTTTCCAGCGACCTTCGACTGCGCGGTGTCGCTCATCGCCGCAACCGGGTACGGCCAGTTGCGCATGAACACCGCGTTCCCGTTCTGGAACGCAAAGCGCGCCTCCTCTTCGTGCCAGGTGAGCACGTCGAGCGGCGCGACACGCGAGCCGTAAAGCTCGTCGCGCATGAACTCGAGCGCGCGCACTGCTTCGGGACTGTTTACGACGACCTCGCCCTTGTCGTCGATGATGCGTCCGCCGAAGGCTCCGAGATACTCGACGAAGCCCGTGATGAGTCCCTCGTAGCGGGCACCCTGCCAAACGATTCCATAGCGCGGCCCGCCAGGCCGCGACATCGGCGTCCGCGCGTTCGCGACCATCTCCTCGAGCGTTTTCGGCTCGCGCGGGACGAGATCAGTTCGGCGGTAGAGGAGCCCGACGTCAGCAAACCACGGGAGCGCGTAGAGCCGCCCCGCCCACGTGTTCGCCTCGATTGTGGCGGGAAAGAATTCACTGCTCGCCGGCCCGTAACGCGTGAGCGGGAGCACCCACCCGGCTGCCGCGAACTCCGGTGTCCAGACGACGTCGAGCTGAAGGATCGAGGGATTCCCAACGCGGGCGTTGAGCCATTGCACATAGAGCTGATGCCGCTGCGACGCGTCGTCGGGCGTGCGCTGCAACTCGACCCGGATTCCCGGATTCAGCTGCATGAACCGTTTGAGCTGCTTCAGGACGAGCGTGCCCTCGGCTCCGAGGGCCGAGCCCGAGAGAGTGAGAACAGTTTCGTCCTTGCTGGAAGCCCGCGCACAAGCGGCGAGAAGTCCCGCTGCGGCGAGGAGGGCAAGGTGACCGACCCTCACGATATCTCAGAGAGGGAAGGAGGGAGGGTGTCCTCGTAGGCCGCTTTGCAAAGCGAGCGCGAGGAGGAGACCCGCGACTGAGCGGAGCGAAGGAACGCAGTTAGGGGCTCCGACCAAGCGAGCGCGGGTGCCCGCCTTAGCGGGCAGGGTGCCGAAGAGGACACCAGCCCGACTGACCGGGGCAAAGAAAGCTGCAGCGTCATTGCATTCGCGATAGAACGAATTGCACCGCCAAATCCGTGACGTTCCACAACTGAACGTCGGTACTGGCTCCGTACCGTATCGGTTTGAGCGTCCCATCGATGATCTCGTAGCTCCACAATTCATTGTGCTTCAGGCCGGACGCCTCGACCGCTGCGTTGGCGCGCCGCAGCGCGTCGCGCATCTCGGTGACGTATGCAGTCAGCGCCGGATCGCGCGGTCTGCCCGCGGCATCCGTCGCTCCCGAGATCTGGTTGGCAAGCCCGAGCAGCACGAGATTCACTTCCCTGCCCCACACCACCCGGGGCGAGTGATAGGTGTCCCTGCGAAACGCTTCCCACACGCTCGGGGACGCGTAGGCGTCGTTGGCGACAAGGGGGCCCAGTCGATCGACAAACACTCCGACTGGGTACGGACGCATAATCGCCCGTACGTCGCGCGTGACCGCGGCGAGCGCGGTACTCGTCGTATCCCTCCCATCTCGCAGGAAAAGCCAGGTCGCGGGATCCGTATTCACTACCGGAATCGGCCGGCCCGAGGAGTCGAGCGAGATCGCAACGAATTCGAGTGGCTGCCGGTCGGCGCCAGTGGTGGCCAGCACTCCCTGCCAGTACGCGCGCTCCTCGGCAGGCAGCGACTGCAGCTTTGCTGGGACCCTGGTGCGTATCTCCTCGGGGGTGAACGAGACGACAAAGTGGCTGACGGCCCCTTGCCAGTTCTGAATCGCGCGCTGGAAAAACACCGGGTCGCGCACGAGCTCGCCGAGTGACGACCCCGACGCTCCGGGCGCGAGCGAGGCGAGCTGCTCGTTCGAGAAGCCGATTGACTTGAGCGAGGCGAGAATCTCTCCGATCGACTGCAGCGCGCGCGGCGCCCAGATCGCGTTGATGTCCATCTCGAATCGCCCGTTGGCGTAGCCAGCGTTGCTGTCGCGCCAGCTGATCGATCTCCAGTGCGTCGAGTCGAGACGCGGCGATCCGATCAGATTCTGCACGACCGGATCGCGCGCATATGGCGCTGCCAGCGTCGCCACCAGCGAGAGCTCCTTCATCAGAAGTCGGATGCGCGACTCTCTGCCGTCGGAGGAATCCATGAGGAATGCTTTCTTCCTGGCGGCAGGGACCGCGGGATTGGCGAGGTAGCGCGCCGCGACCACCGGCAGCTGGAACTCGTCGTCCCGCATGTGATAGTTCTCGCGCACCTTCTGGAGGTCGGCGAGAAGCGCGCGCGCGTTGGCCAGCGCGGTGTCCGCAGCGGCTCGATTGCCACGCCGCACCAGCCGAAGGTACTCCGACATGTGCGCGTTGTACTCGGCCGCATTCTCGCGGATGGCCTGCCCGCCCAGCGCCTCCTCGTGGCTGACGTCTCCCTGTGGACCGAGCTTGCGTAGCACGCTTGCGATCACGAACTCGGCCATCGCATCAGTCCATACCGGCTGCATCATCAGCGACGTCATCATCATGTCGCGCCCGAAATACGTCGCGTAGTTCGGGAGACCGGCCATCAGCTTTTCCTTCGAGCTGAGGAGCTCGGTTCCGCGTACGTCGCGCTCGAGCTGGCGGTAGTACGAAGCGGGACTCGTCGATGATCCCGGCGCCGGCGCCACACGACCGGGTTGTGACGGCCGATCCGCTCGAGCGCGCGCGTCGGCGAGGAAGCGGAGAAAGGGCGCGTTGAATATCTGCTCGCGCGCGAGCGGCGTCAGCGCCGGCGCATCGGTGGTGACCCGAACCGTGAATCGAATCGGGCGATTGCCGGCCGCACGGATCGAAACTGTGGGCACAACTACCAGTAGCGACCCGTCACGCGGATCGACTCGCAGGTCGAGCTGGAGATTCGTCTTCGCGTCGAGGGACGGCTGTAACGCGGTCGCCCCGCGTCGGTCCCGTACATCGGTCGTAAGGAGATCGGGCTCGAGCCTCGCGCGCAAGTCAGAAGGATAGCCCGCATTGATAAACCCGAGATGCCGCTCGCGCTCCGCCGCGTCGAGTCGCTCCACGTTCGAGATCAGATCTTCCTGCTCGCGCAGCCGGAATGTGGGCCAGTCGAACGGCTGGAGATGGCGTCCCGAATACTGGAGGTCGCGCTCGACGCGCATCGAGCCGAGCAGTATCCAGCCGATCAGGATCTGCGGTGCGTTGGCGACAAGCTGGTATTCTATTGTCCGGCGAGTTCCCGCCTGCGACACGATTGCGGCCGCCGATCCCCACTCGAGCCTCAGCGGCTTACCGGTTCCATCGCGCACCGTGAAGCCGACGCTCTCGTTGACCGCGTCCGCGAGGAGATTCACCACCCGACCACTTCGCGCGTCGAGATAAACCTGGACGACGTTTCCCTTCGCATCGCGGAAGAAGCGCGTCTGATATCCCTGGTAGGCAGCGGGATCGTCAAGTCCCTGCTCGGGAAAGCCGAGCACCGGCTGGACGGTGCGGGTCTGGGCAGAAGCAGGCGTCGCGGTAAAGACGCCACTCAGTAGGAGTGCGATGAGACCAGCGAACGCGCATGTCTTGGTCATGTGACTCCTCTCCGCTCGATCGTGCGCACCGAACTGTTCCGCCATAATGTCGCACCTTGTGCCCCCGACTTGCAAAGTGGGTCCTTCCACCTCATTCTGCATGGCCTTGTCAGAGACTTACCGCACGTGACTTCACTCGACCTCGCGCTCGTCGGCAACGGCGCAATCGGCGCGCTGATAGATGCGCAGGCCACAGTAGTCTGGTGTTGCTTTCCGCGCTTCGATGGCGATCCGGTTTTCGGATCGCTGTTGGCCGGTGAATCGCAAGCCGAGCGCGCCGGTATTTTTTCCATCGAGCTCGTTGGGGCTGAACGGATAAAACAGCAGTACGTGACGGACACACCGATACTCGTCACTCGCTGTTATGACAAGAAGGGTGGAGGAATAGAGATCACCGATTTCTGTCCCCGTTTAGAGCCGGAGGGTTTAGAGCCGGACGGAGATCTGTTCTGCCCGCCACTCCTCGTCCGGCAAGTCCGGCCCATCGGAGGAAAGCCGAGCATCGTCGTGCGCGTCACTCCCGCCGCCGACTACGGCTGCAATGCGCGTCAGCACGCGCTGGGCGCCAATTACATCAGTTACGCCGGCGATGACGCCCTGAGACTCACCACCGACGCGCCGACGGAAGTGATCGTGAACAAAGTTGCGTTTCATGTCCACCAGACCCTCACCTTCATCTTCGGCCTAGGCACGGTAGCGGGCGAGGTGACGAGCGCCGGGACCATTTTCCTCGAGCGAACCGAGGCGCACTGGCGCTCCTGGGTGCGTTCGCTGGAGGTCGCCGGTGAATGGCGCGATGCCGTCGTCCGCGCAGCCATCACACTCGAGCTGAACGTGCACGAGCAAACGGGCGCGATTGTCGCCGCGATGACGACTTCGATTCCGGAGGCGCCGAACAGTGGGCGCAACTGGGACTACCGCTATTGCTGGCCACGCGATGCGTGCTTCGTCGTCAATGCTCTGAGCCGGGTGGGTGAGATCCGGACGACGGAGCGATATCTCGCCTTTCTCCTGGACCGTGCGGAGTCGACCGATGATGCGCGGCTCGCGCCGATGTACGCGATAGACGGTGGTCCCGTCCCCGGCGAACACGCGGCTGACTGCCTTGCTGGCTACCGTGGCATGGGCCCGGTTCGCATCGGCAACAAGGCCAGCGAGCAACGGCAGAACGACATCTATGGAGAGGCGGTGCTAACGGCCGAGACGCTGTTCCGTCATTCACGGGCGAGCTGGGTGGGCGATGAAGCGTTGTTTGCCCGGCTCGAGCCGTTCGGCCGGCACGCCGTGCGACTCCACGACGTTCCCGATGCCGGATTGTGGGAGCTTCGTGGTGCCGAGCGCGTCCACACCTTTTCGATCCTGATGTGCTGGGTGGCGTGCGACCGGCTGGCGAAGTACGCGAATCAGCTGGATCTGGCGGATCGCGCCGAGTACTGGCGACTTCGAGCGACGAGCATCCACGATGTCATCTCTCGTCGATCCTGGAACGCGAAGCTGAACTCATTCACAGGCACGATGGAAGGAGATTCGCTCGACGCAAGCCTCCTTCTCATGCCGCGGCTCGGATTCCTCGAGGCGGACGATCCGCGCTTCGCTGGAACTGTCGCCGCGATCGAAGGCCAGCTCAAGCACGGAGATTTCGTCTATCGCTACATCGAGCGGGACGATTTCGGTTATCCGGAGAACGCCTTTCTCGTTTGCACCTTCTGGTACATCGAAGCGCTGGCGGCAATGGGAGGCGCGCGGCGCGAAGAAGCGCGCCTCCTGTTCGAGAAAGTGCTCGCCGCGCGCAACCGGCACGGGCTGCTAGCGGAAGATCTCGATCCCCGGACGCTCGAACAGTGGGGAAACTTTCCGCAGACCTATTGCATGGCCGGAATCATCGACTGCGC
>JALYKM010000329.1 GCA_030774785.1 Gemmatimonadota bacterium | reverse complement strand
ACGACTTGAAGGTACGGATCTACCGCGATGTGGCCGTTGTCACCGGCATCTCAACGCTCACTGGATCCGCCAAGGGGTACGTCAGCGGAGCACGGCGTTTCACTGAGCTGTGGGTCAGACGGAACGGGCGCTGGCAGACTGTTGGTGGCCAATCAACGCTCGTACCAGCAAAGTAGGTGTCCAAGTCTTTGAAGATTTCCGCATCAAACGCTCTGGAGGTTGCGAAGGTCGATCTGGAACGTCGAGTTCCAAATGGACGGTCCGGGAGATAGGTGACACCTGCCGTTGTTCACGCTTCACGATGCCTGATAATGGCGGGGTCAATCGACAGCACAATCGACAGCAGAATCGTCACAACAACGTGTTAGAGTTTATTGATATCCGCGCTTTCGAGCACGCGCTTCGACGCGCCGTGCTTGGCGGCGGAGATCATCGCGCGGCCAAGCTGCTCCGTCGTCGTGACGTACTGCGGGAATCCTTTGCGTAGCCAGGGAATGAGCGGCCGCAGGATCAAATACGGGATGCGATAGAGCGCCGTTCTCGACTGGAGCCCGTGCATCGGTTGAATGACTGCCGGCCGAAACATGTACACGGCCTTGAAGGGCAGGCGCAGTACCGCATTCTCGGTTTTGCCTTTGACGCGGGCCCACATCACGCGGCCGCGTTCGGTGCTGTCGGTGCCAGCACCCGACACGAAGACAAACGTCATGCCGGGATTGAGGCGCGCCAACGGCTCGGCGACGGCCATCGTGATATCGTAGGTCACACGAGAGTATTGCTCTTCCGTTTTCCCCGCCGACGTGGCGCCGAGGCAGAAGAACGCGGCGTCGAATCCGGACAGCTCGCTTTCCATCGGAGAGAAATCGAGGAAATTCGCGTGCACGAGCTCGCGAAGCTTGGGATGTCGCTGTCCGCTCGGGGCTCGCACAATCGACAGCACGCGCTCGACGTCCGGATCGAGCAGGCACTCGCGGAGGACACCCTGCCCGACCATTCCCGTTCCGCCGAAGACAATTGCGTTCACGCCCTTACTTCCTCTTGGTTTTCTCTCGACGGACCGCGTTCGGTCGTTTATCGCCGCTTGCCCCGTTTCTTAGTGCGTGCGGCACGAGGTGCGCTCCGTGCCGCCGGGTCTGGTGGCGCTTTTTTGCCGGAAGCTTCTTTCGAGATGACATCTCGATCCCGCTGGCCGATTGGCCCGGCTTCGTCCAGCGCGATCTCGCGAGGAGTCCGGTGCTGACTCACCGGATGCGGATTGGCGTGCGTCGCTTCGCTCGGATCGCTCATAAATGTTCCTCCTTATTGTGGCGGCGGAGATTCAGCGCGGCACGCATACTATCCGACCACGAGTCCTGCCCGGAAGTCGGTTCGATAACTGGACAGATGCCGGTGCGAACCTACAGTCTCGGCAGCGCAAGATCGCGGCCCTGGTCATGCCGACCGAACGGGTGTAAGAAGGCCGATGATCCCTCCCCAGCGGCTCAGTTAAGATACAGGCTCGCGCCCAGGGTCTTCACACAATGCAGGGATCACGACGCAGTATCGGGTTGGCGCTCGCGGCCGCGGTTCTCTTCGGTGCTAGCGCTCCGTTTGCCAAGCTCCTTCTCACGGATGCGGCGCCTCAGCTGCTGGCCGGACTGCTCTATTTGGGGTCAGGTATTGGGTTGGGCATCGTGTGGCTGCGCGCGCGGCGCTCGGCCGAGGTCGCGCGCGAGACGCCATTGACGCGGCGCGACATTCCCTGGCTCATCGGTGCGATCGTATTCGGCGGCGCGCTGGGGCCGTTGCTGCTGATGATCGGACTGACCCGCACTCCGGCGTCCGCGGCTTCGCTGCTGCTCAACCTCGAGGGTGTCTTCACCGCGCTCCTCGCGTGGTTCGTGTTCCACGAGAACTTTGACCGGCGCATTGCGCTCGGGATTCTCGCCATCGTCGCCGGAGGGATCGCGCTCTCGTGGGAAGGACGGGTCTCTTGGGGCGGCATGTTGGGGCCGCTCGCGGTCACGGCTGCGTGCTTCTGCTGGGCAATCGACAACAACCTGACCCAGAAAGTGTCGGCCGGGGATCCGGTGCAGATCACGATGATCAAGGGGCTGGTTGCGGGAGGCATCAACACCGCGATTGCATTTCTCCTCGGTGCGAGCTGGCCCTCTGCGCCGGGCATTGCGGCTGCCCTGGTTCTCGGGTTTCTCAGTTACGGGGTGAGCCTGGTGTTCTTCGTTCTCGCGCTCCGCAACCTCGGCACTGCTCGGACGGGCGCCTATTTCTCGACGGCGCCGTTCGTGGGCGCCCTGTTGTCGCTCGCCATCTTCCGGGAGCGGCCGACGACGCTCCTCGTCGTGGCTGCGGGGCTGATGGCTCTCGGAGTGTGGCTACACCTCACCGAGCGGCACGTGCACGAGCATCGTCACGAGAACATGGAACATGATCACGCACACGTCCACGACGACCACCATCAGCACGTCCATGCGGCGGACGACCCGCCGGTGACGGATCCCACGCCGCATACGCATCGGCATGGGCACGAGCCGATGGTGCACTCACACGTACATTATCCTGACATTCACCACCGGCACCCACACGACTGAGAGGGTCAGCCACGCACCTCTCGCTGCCCGGTTCCTACCTCCTCGATGCCGTGCGGTCGAGCGCAGCGCGCAGGCCGCGCGCAAGCTGCACAGCGTCATCGTTCGCCCAAAAATGCATGAAGAAGAGACGCGGCTCCTCCGTGAGCATGTGGCTGTGGAGCGCCGTGACTTCGATACCGTGACCGCGGAGCGCATGAATGACGGGGTTGACTTCGCTCGCGCGAAGCACGAAATCGCCGGTGATGGCTGCCTTACCGCCGCCGGTCGGCTGAAAGTTGATCGCCGTCGCGACGCCCATCGAGGGCGGTACTTCGTTGCCACTCTCACGGATCGTCTCCCGGCGCGGAATGCTCACCTGATATACACCACCGTTGACCTTGCCAGCGACGCCCAGCTCACGCGCAACGCCTAGCGTGTCGAGATCGATGCCGGCCGCTACGCTCGGCGCGGCTGGAGGGCCGAGCGGCGTCTTGCTCAAAGCGAGCGCATCGTGCACCGCCTGCGCTATCTTGGCTTCATCACCGTGCGCCGCGATGTGCATGTACATGACCCGCGGTGATTCCATCAGCAGGTGATTGTGCAGCGCCGTCTGCTCGATCCCCTCGTCCTGGAGGCGGCTCATCACCGGGCCGACCTCGGCCTCCGTGAGTACCAAGTCACCCATGACCATCGCGCGCCCGCTGGCGACGCGCACGAACGCTACCCACGAGCCGAGGGCCAGCGCAGGCCTCACCTGCACTCCCTCTACGGTCACGCGCAAATCACTGCGAGGAAAGCTGAACTTCATCACCGCGCCGGGGTTCATCGTGCCCTTCCGGCCGAGCGCCTGCTCCACCCGAGTCCAATCCGCGGCCGAGCGGGCGGGCGCCTGAGCCGACGCGGTTCCAGTCGCGAACGAACCCGTGGCGCACGCTAACAGCGCTGAGTGGCGAAGCGACCCTATACGGATAAAATCGTTGTGCATCTCTACCTCCGTTACCAATGATGAAGAACGTGAATCCTACCCGGCGTGCCTTTCGTCCACCGTCACCGCGAATACAATGGTGCCGATGATGCCCATTCCAGCGGCGACGTAGAAGGGCAGTGCTGGCGTAACTCCCCAGAGCAGGCCGCCCACGAACGCGGCCGGAGCGATCGCGAGGCTCCGCACCAAATAATACAAGCCGATTGACCGCGCCCGGATGTTCGGACGGACGAATCCTACGATCAGCGCTTTGCGCGCCGGCTCTCCCATCTCGCGCAGTCCACCGACGACAAATGCAACGACGAGTCCCGCGAGACTCTTCGACACCACTACCGCGAGCGGGAAGAGCGAGAAAGCTACGAAGGTCGCGACAACGAACGGCTTGCGTCCCGTGCGGTCCGCGAGTCGGGCGGCCGGAAAGTACGAGATGATCGAGGTCGTCATCTGCACGGCGACGAGCAGCCCGAACGCGGGCGCTGAGATGCCGACGACGTTGATCGCGAAGAGGACGAGGAAAATGTCGACCATCGCCTCACAGATCCGAATGAAGATGTCGGAGGCGAGGAGCCATCGAAGGGGAGACGGAAGGGCGCGCCAGACGCCGAAAATGTTGGTTGGCATTTCGTCAATGAGCGCGGGCACCCGCACCCTCGCCACCACGGCGAGCGTCACGAGCGCCAGAGCCATCGAGGTCCCGAGCCCAATGCGCACGCCACTACGTACGCCGTATGCGGCGATGGCCAGGCCACCCAACGTTGGCGCCATAGCGATTGGCACTCTTCGGAGTACCGACTGTACGGTGAAGCCGAGCGTGCGCTGTTCCTTCGGGAGGGCGTCACCGACGACCGCGAAGAGCGTCGGGCTGGCCATGCTCGTCCATGCCATCGCGAACACGAGTCCGAGGAACACGAACGGCCATGACGGCGCGACCAAGTAGAGCGCATAACCTACAATCGCCAGCGTCACGAACAGCAGGAGTGCGTGCCGTCGGCCAAAGCGGTCGGCGACCCATCCGCCTGGGTATTGATAGATCCCGTCCAGGAAGTCTTCGGTCGTCCCGAACAGGCCGATCGCGGTCACTGGCGCGCCGAGGGTCTCCAGATATTTGGGCAGGAACCGGCGCCAGAGATTCTCCCCGAGCCCCATCAGGAACATCGCGCCCGAGACGGCGACAATATTGCGCTCGAGACCGAGCGCGACGACGAGCCGCGTACGTGCGCTTCGACTTGGAGTGATGCCCTCGGTGTCCATGGCGTCGTTGATTCGATTGCGATACTATCGTAGCCAACCCCTTCGCGACAATGGCTACGAATAAGTTGCTGATGACGTCGGCGGCCATACTTTGTGCTGGCCCTGTCGGAGCACAGACTGCCTCTTGCATCGCCACCTCGGGATCACTCACGCCGAGAGGGTGGACAGCTCCTGCGATCCTGCCGGCCCCGGCATCAGAAAGGGCGCTGCGCCTGATCGCCGATATCCCCCTCCCCGGTCCAGCGAACCGCTTCGATTATCAGAGCGTCGATCCCGGCTCGGGTCGCCTGTACATCAGTCATATGAATGCGGGCCGCCTCATGGTGTTCGATCTCAATTCGTCGCGCGTGACTCGCGAGATCCCCGGCGTCGATCGGGCAACCGGCGTGTGGTCCGTTCCCGCTCATCACACGGTTTACGTCTCTGCGGCTGGACGGCACGAGCTCGTGGCGATCGACGATCGCTCGTTTGGAATCGTGGCTCGGATCGGCGGCATCCGCTTTCCCGATGGGATCGCGTACGCTCCTGCCGAGCATAAGGTGTTCGTCTCCGATGAATCCGGTGAAGTGGATGTAGCTGTTGACGCGAGAACCAACAAAAAGCTCTCGACCATCGCTCTGGGCGGTCAGGCAGGGAACACACACTACGATTCCGTCTCGCATTGCATCCTCGTCGCCGTGCAGACGAGGAACGAGCTCGTCGCGATCGACCCCGCAACCGAGCGCATCGTCGCCCGTTACGATATCGCCGGATCGGACCATCCGCACGGCTTCACGATCGACGAGCCCGGACGACTCGCCTTCATTACCGGCGAAGGCAATGCGCTGCTCCAGGTATTGGAACTGCGCACGATGCGCATCCTCTCCACACACCGCGTCGGCGACGACCCAGACGTTCTCGCCTGGGATCCGGGGTGGCGGCGGCTTTACGTGGCTTCCGAATCGGGCGTCGTGAGCATCTTCCAGGTAAATGGCAACGTCGTGGGGATGCTCGGTGAAATACGCGCGCCGCACGCGCACACGGTGTCGGTTGATCCGCGCACGCATCGTGTGTATCTACCGCTCGAGAATGTCGGTGGGCGTCCCGTGCTGCGGGTGATGTCGCCCTAACGCCACCAGCTACGTGACGCCGCATCGCCTGAGCCACCCAAAGTCGATAACGTCGATCCTCGAGACCATTGCCCACTAGTCGCGAACGTCGCCTTCTCGCGCGAGCGCTCTCACTCGCCTTGGTTCTCGGCGCCTCGCAAAAAGGCGCCGCGCAAACCAGTATTTTCGCGCGCCCTGCCGTCCGCCTGACAGAAGCGGTGGGCAAGATTCGCGTCGACGGGCAGCTGACCGAGCCCGCGTGGAACATCGCCGATTCCATAGCCGGCCTCACGCAGGTCGAGCCCAACGAAGGCGCTGCTCCCTCTATGCTCACCGTCGTTCGTGTGATCACCACTGCGGATGCGATCGTCATCGGAGTGCGCGCGGATGACCCACAGCCTTCTCGCATCGTGAGCTTCGCGCGCCAGCGCGACGCGGTGCTGGACAGCGAGGATCACATCAAGATCGTCCTCGATACGTACCTCGATGGTCGCTCAGGGTATGTCTTTGCCGTCAACCCGAACGGCGCGCGCTATGACGCCCTCGTCACCAACCAGGGCGCGGACGAGAACGCAAACTGGGACGCGATCTGGGAAGCGGCGACCGCGCGCACTCAAACTGGCTGGTCGGCGGAGATCCTCATCCCCCTCAAGAGCCTTCTCTTTCGTCCGGGCCTCACCCAGTGGGGCGTCAACGTGCAGCGCCGCGTTCAGCGTCTGCAGGAGACTGATCGCTGGGCGAGCGCCGATCGTGACCTGAAGGTCACGCAAACGAGCCGAGCGGGGCTGCTGACCAATCTTCCGCCGTTCGCCCTCGGCGTGGGCTTGAGCATTCGTCCGTCTGTGACGGGCGGCGGCGAGCACGACACCGCGGCCACGCCCGTACGCAACCGAAGCCATGCGAGCCTCGACGTCACGCAACGGCTGGGAGCCAACTCGCTCGCATCGCTCACCGTGAACACCGACTTCGCCGAGACCGAGGTCGACACGCGACGCGTCAACCTGTCGCGCTTTCCTCTGTTCTTTCCGGAGAAGCGGACCTTTTTTCTCGAGGGCGCCGACATCTTCGACTTCGGACTCGGGCTCACCTCCGACCTCGACGTGCTGCCGTTCTTCAGCCGCCGTATCGGGCTACTCGAAGGGCAGCAGGTCCCGCTCGACGCCGGCATCAAAGTGAATGGCCGGATCGACGGAACGAGCTTCGGCGCGCTTGCGGTACGCACCCGCGACGTCGACACGCTCCGGACCATGAGCACCATGGCGGTGGTGCGCGTCAAGCAGAACCTATTGGGCGAATCCTCGATCGGGTTAATCGCGACCTCCGGCGACCCGCTGGAGCGGCACGGGAGCTGGCTCATCGGACCAGACCTCACCTACCAGACATCGCATTTCCGCGGAGACAAGAATTTCCTCGTCGGGCTTTGGGGGATGGCCGTGGGACGCGCGGATCTGCGGAGCGGCGACCGCACGGCGGCCGGCTTCAAGATCGACTACCCAAATGATCTCTGGGACACCTACCTCAAGTACAAACGGATCGGCGACACTTTCGATCCATCGTTGGGCTTCGTTCCCCGACCCGGCGTTCACATCGCCACGCTCGGCGTCAACTGGCAACCCAGGCCGAAGCGCCCAATTGGTCCACTGCACATCCGCCAGTGTTTCTGGGAGAACGAGCTCAGCTACGTCGCTGGGCTAACTGGGGGGTGGCAGAGCTATGAATACTTCATGGCACCGATCAATTGCCGGCTGGAGAGCGGCGATCGGTTCGAGTTCAATATCGTTCCGACCGGCGAGCGCCTCCTCTCGCCGTTCGAGATTGCCGACGGGGTGACCATACCAGCCGGCGCATACCACTTCAAACGGTTCCGGCTTGAGGGCGGTCTGGCCGCCAAACGACGGTTCAGCGCGCAAGCTACGTGGTGGTTCGGTCAATTTTACGACGGACGTCTCAACCAGTATCGGTTGACGGCTGCGTGGAAGCCATCGGCGCTCCTCATCGCGGAGCTCACGGGAGAGCGCAACGTCGGCCGGATGCCGGAAGGTCATTTCGTGCAGGATCTCGTCGGCACAACACTGCGGCTGAACGTATCGCCTGACTTGCAGCTGACCAGCTTTCAGCAGTACGACACCGAGTCGCACTCGGCAGGCACCAACACCCGTCTACGGTGGACGTTCAATCCGCTCGGCGATCTGTTCGTGGTGTACAATCATAACCTGCGAACCCGCGATCCGGTCACGCTCCAGCGGCGGTTTTTGTTTGCGTCGAACCAGTTGTTGGTGAAGGCTCAATATTCGTTTCGATATTGAGCGCACAAACAAGGGGGCGCGGCCGACTGCCTTACTGCTGCCCGGTCAAGTCGGCCAGCTTCCGTAACCTGACTGTCGCGTCATTCGCGATATCCTGCCGTAACCATCCGAGATGACCGGCCCCATAGATCACGAGAATCCTGTCGTTCGGAGAATCGATCAGCGCGACGATATTGTGATAAATGCGAATATTTCGCTGATACCAGGATGCCAGCAGGTCGGGTCCTGCATACTCCCAGGGTTCTCCGTACGGCACATAGGCGAAATACGCGGCTACTTTTTTTGCCGCGGTTGAATCCGCATTCATGTAGCCCAACATCTCGAGCACAGTGTGCGATTGCAGGAAGTCGCTCTCCTGCTTCACCATCTTGCCCGTGCTCGCCTCGAGTGCGTCGAGCTTTCCTGCGCGGCCATTGGCCTTCGCGTAATTGATGACCCGCAATAGCGGGAAGTCACCGTCAACGTCGACCGGATAGACCGCGCGATGGCCAAGCTCCTTTGCCAGCCGGTATCCGATCTGGTCGATCTCGTTGCGCGACAGCGTGTACTTTCCCGCGAGGTAGTCGGAATACTCTCGCGCCACGCGCTGGCTTCCGACATCGGCTTCAATCGCAATCTTGGTGGGATGAAACATCTTCAAGACTTCGATCAGCTGCGCGATTTCTTGCTGGCGTTTCGGCAATAGGACATCGTCAGCCTGCATGTTGTGGACATCATGTCCCGGGTTCGACATGTGATATGTTCCGAGCACCAGAATCTCCGGGCGTGCGTCCGATTGAGGCCAAGAAGCTGTCGGGATTGCGAGTAGCCACAGAAACAGAAAAATCTTCCTCATGTATGCTCCGCCATGATTGGTTTATACAGTCTCTAGTTTCATTGGACATCGTATATCTCGGCACGGTTTGAACTAGGCGCGGTTGGCGCACCCCGCGGCCCTGCCGAAAGAGAAAACCCCGCAAACGGGTAAGTGCTTGCAGGGTAATGACCTCAAGTTAATGGGCCTGGGTAGAGCTGAACTACCGACCTCACGCTTATCAGGCGACCGAAGGGCAGTAGGAAGTCCGGCAAGAAATCTGTAAATCGTTGACGGACAGCGTGATCTGCCGTTGTTCACCCATCGCCATGCCGGATAATGTCGGTGTCAATCGACAGCTGAATCGACAGCAAGAATGTTGTTTCCTCTCAGGGCCTCGTGTTCCAACGCTAAATGCTCAGGATTCCCCGCGCTACCGCGTCCACGTGCTGCAGCGACATCGTCGCACGCGCGCGTGGAGCCGCCGCCGCTCACCCTAACTGAACAGCATTGTCGCTAGCCCTTCTTCGCGAACGCGCTGAACAACTCGATCGGTAACG
>JALYKM010000328.1 GCA_030774785.1 Gemmatimonadota bacterium | reverse complement strand
CATGCTCGAAGTACCCTCCGCACTCTCGTGAGATGAACTCCTGCTCCAACCCACGCTCTCTGACCATTCGCATGGTGTAGGCAGTGTCTAAAAACAAGATTCGGGGCTTTTCATCGGTGAAATTGAGCTCTTGACTCTTAGTCATTTTACTTCGCAGCATCGGTTAACCATCGTGAGTTGCATACGGTAATTCGTTGAGATCCCCAGTGCGGCAGTCCGTAAACCTCAATGAGCAAAAATATATAGCGGGTACAACGGTCAGCCCCCTGCCAAATTCTTCCGTTGAACGAATCGGCGGGAATCTAGTTGTGACCGAGAGGAGCTCGCGCAAAAAGTCGACTTTGTAACTTCCTCTCGTGTAAGAGTTCTATGTTGCGGTGCCTCACTGTAAATTGTTTTGCTATAACTGGATTTCTTTCGCGAAATCTTTAGTTCGACCGTTTTCCTATCGTAGACACGATGTCAACGAATTCGAGATTGATTTCTCCCGGCCGTGGGACTGAATGAAAGTCGTAATATTGGCCGGCGGGCTCGGAACGCGTATCTCCGAGGAGACGTATCTCAAGCCCAAACCCATGGTCGAGATCGGCGGCAAGCCGATCCTCTGGCACATCATGAAGTTGTATTCCGCTCATGGCGTGAACGAGTTCGTAATAGGCTGCGGCTACAAAGGCTATATCATCAAAGAATACTTCGCTAACTATTTCCTGCATATGTCGGATGTCACGTTCGACATGACGAGAAATAAGATGCTAGTCCACGAGCGGCATGCGGAGCCATGGAAGGTGACCCTTGTCGACACCGGGGACGACACAATGACCGGCGGACGGCTAAAACGTCTCGCACCGTACGTCCAAGGGGAGGAGGCGTTCTGCTTTACCTACGGTGACGGCGTCTCCGACGTCGATATCAGTCGGGAGATGCAGTTCCACCGAGATCACGGTAAATGGGCTACCATCACCGCTGTGCAGCCGCCTGGGCGCTACGGAGCTCTGGAGATGGATGATGTGCGGGTAACGGGGTTTGCCGAAAAACCGCAGGGCGATGGTGGATTTATCAACGGTGGTTTTTTCGTGCTCTCGCCAAAATGTCTTTCCTTGATCGATGGTGATTCCTCGAGCTGGGAGGGCAAACCCCTTACAGAGCTTGCGAATCGAGGGCAGCTCGTCGCGTTCGAGCACACAGGTTTCTGGCAACCGATGGACACTTTGCGTGAGAAGAATCTGCTCGAACAGCTTTGGGATTCCGGGAACGCTCCGTGGAAGATCTGGTGAGTCCAAACCGTGCATTCTGGCGCGGGCGTTCCGTCTTCCTCACAGGACATACAGGTTTCAAAGGGAGTTGGCTTACGCTCTGGCTTCACGAACTGGGAGCCATCGTTCACGGTTATGCGCTCGATCCTCCAACAAATCCCGCTCTGTTTCACGTCGCGCGAATCGAGGCAATACTGTCTTCGGGCCGCCGTGCTAATCTTCTCGATCTTGCGGAGCTCGAGACCGCAATCAGCGCGACCCGGCCGGAGATAGTGTTTCACCTCGCCGCCCAACCTCTGGTCCGTCAGAGTTACCTGGATCCAGTAGGGACTTTGCTGACCAACATCATCGGAACGGCAAATGTCCTGGAAGCAACCCGCAAGGTCGACTCCGTTCAAGCTGTTGTGTTGGTGACTACCGACAAGGTGTACGCGAACGAGAATGCTGCTCGTGAATTCCGCGAAGCGGATACGCTCGGCGGCAATGACCTTTACAGCGCGAGCAAAGCCGCGGCTGAGATCGTGGCCGCAAGCTACCGCGCAAGTTTTTTCACGGGGAGTCGGGGGCACCGGGCCCGTGTGGCAACTGCGCGAGCGGGCAATGTAATTGGCGGAGGCGACTGGGCAGTGGATCGACTGATTCCGGACTGCCTGCGATCCTTTGAGGGGAGCATTCCTGTCCCATTACGGTGCCCTAATTCGGTGCGGCCCTGGCAACACGTCTTGGAACCGCTCGCAGGTTACATCAGACTCGCTGAGCGGCTCTGCTCGGACAACGGGGGAAAGTACGCCACGGCCTGGAATTTTGGACCGGCCTCAAGCGATGAAGCAACAGTTCGCGAAGTGGCTGCGGCAGCGGCGCGGATCTGGGGGGACGGCGCCAAGGTCGAGCATTCTTCGGGAAACGAGGACCCGCCAGAAGCCCACGTCCTTCGTCTCAACAGCGCTGCTGCTCGGGCCAAATTGGGGTGGAAGCCGCGATGGTCGCTGGAACGAGCACTTCAGAGGACTGTAGAATGGCATCGCTGCTGGCTCCAAGGAGCCGACATGGACGCGGTCACCCGATCACAGATCAGGGCCTTCGAGCTCGACGGACTTCAGTGACGGAGAGATTCGAGATTATTCGAACAGCTATCGAGGGGTTGCAAGTCGTTCAGCGTCAACCTCTCTGGGATACTCGCGGATATTTTGAGCGCTTTTATTGCGCCGAAAGACTGAAGACGCTCGGATTTGCGACAGGCATTGCTCAAATCAACCACAGTCTCACAAACAAACGCGGAACGGTCCGTGGCATGCACTTCCAGTATCCCCCCCACGCGGAGAAGAAGTACGTCAGTTGTGTCCGAGGGGCTGTTTTCGACGTCGCCGTGGATCTCCGGCGTGGCTCGCCCAGTTTTTTGAAGTGGCACGGTGAGATTCTGAGCGAGGACAACCACAGGACATTAGTCGTACCCGAGGGTTTTGCTCATGGCTTTCAAACCCTCACGGGTAACTCTGAACTAGTCTATCTCGTAAGCGTTCCCTATGAAGCGTCTGCCGAAGGGGGTATCAACGCGCGTGATCCGCGAGTGGGTATTCGTTGGCCTCAGCCGACGACGGAGCTTTCTCCTCGAGACGCAGCGCATCCCGAGATTGGTGCGGATTTCCCTGGGATCGACATTTGAGCTGCTCAGGAACTGCGGCGGGAACGATTCTCCGCGAGGGACGTCAACGACGCAGAGATGCATGAGAGTCGCGGTCACCGGTGCGAGCGGATTCCTGGGTCGCCACGTTCTTTTGGAGCTGAAGAAACAGTCAGTGACTGCCACGGCAATCTTGCGACCCGGATCAGCGCGATCAACATCGCTCGAATCGGCGTTACCCGTATACCTGGACGTTCTGAATCCGCCCTTGAATGCTTTCGAGGTAATGGGGGGGCCCGAAGTACTAATTCACCTGGCGTGGGGCGGGTTACCGAACTACACCTCACCTCACCACGTTGAAGAGCAACTTCCCGCACAGAATAGGTTTCTCGAGCTCCTCATTAAGTCAGGGTTGGGCGCTCTCGTTGTCGCTGGAACCTGCTTCGAGTACGGGATGCAATTCGGGCCTTTACATGAAGCAATGGAACCGAAGCCAGTAACCCCTTACGGCCTCGCAAAGGACAGACTACGTCAAGAGCTGGAAGTTCTTCGAGCGACCTGTCCCTTCATTCTGACGTGGGCGAGAATTTTCTATATGTACGGCGAGGGACAGCCGGCCAGTTCCTTGATGTCGCAATTGAAGAGTGCAGTTACTCGAGGCGAGAAGGTTTTCAATATGTCCGGTGGCGAACAGTTACGCGACTACTTGCCCGTTGAAGAAGTCGCGCGTTATCTGGTTGCCCTCGCACAACAAGGGAGAGACAATGGCATCGTCAATATTTGTTCGGGGACTCCCATCTCAGTGCGAGGCCTTGTGGAAGGCTGGGTACGGCAATCCGGCTCCGGCATAAAACTCAATCTCGGTTACTATCCCTACCTCGAGTACGAGCCAATGGCGTTCTGGGGCGATCGAGCAAAATTAGATCGTGCATCGCTTCCACTGAATAAATAGAAATCCCTTCTTCGAGCGGGCAAAGTTCTCTGTCCGCGCTTACCGGGAAAAATGAAATTCATCAAGAGACAATTGCGCAAAATCGTCTATGCCGTTCCGGGAACGCAAGCACTTTGGATCGAGCTGAATAAGAAGTTCGGCAGAGAGGGCAAGCCGGATTTTTCCGGGTGGGGTATGGTCACGCGTACGTTTCCACCCTGGCGCGATGGAGGCGGAGATACGCTGACCCGTGAATTTTTGCAATCGAATCAAAGCCTTATAGCCAAGGTGAAAAGCGGCGAATTTCGGCTGTCACAGTTCGAGTCAGCGCAGAACAAGAAGCGCGTACTCACCGAGTTGATGTGGCGCCACTATGTCGTCTTCTGGAGCGCTAGTTATGCAGCGGCCGCCAGCCAGTCCTCAATCGTGACGATGGCCGAGTGCGGGGTATGCGACGGGCTGACCGCTTACTTTGCGATTTGCGCTGTCGCTGGTAACAACGACTTTAGGGCCTTTCTGTACGATGCGTGGGAGGGCATGAAATCGGAGTATCTGCTCGAATCTGAACAACGAGCGACCGGCGCCTACTCCTTTCTCAGTCTGGAGCAGACCAAGCGAAACCTGGATCGTTTCGCTGGAAATACCGTTTTTAACAAAGGCTTCATTCCGGACTCGTTCGTGCGATCCGAGAATCCGCTGGAGCTGAATTGGCTCCATATCGACCTAAATTCGGCGATCCCCACCCTTGCGGCGCTCGAACTATTTTTTATGAGGATTCGCCCTGGTGGCATCATCCTCTTCGATGACTACGGTTGGCATGGTTTTCAGGATACGAAAACCGTCGTCGACAAGTTTTTTGAGGGGAAGAGCGGCTTCCTGCTGCCCTTCCCAACGGGCCAGGCGATCTATTTCAAGCAATGAGAGCGAGGTGGGATTGACAAAGTCTTTTGAAGAAGAAGTAAAGGAACGGATCGAGGCGAACGTTCGTGACACACGTCTCTGCGAAGATGCAGAGCGCTTCATGGAGTCTTCGATAAGAGCCAAATATTCCTATAACTTTTTCTGGTTCGGCCGCCCGATCATCCAATATCCACAGGACATAGTTGCTTTGCAGGAGATTATCGCAGCAGTTCAACCGGACTTGATAATCGAGACTGGAATTGCTCATGGTGGCTCTCTGATCTTTTCCGCATCACTGCTCGAGCTGAACGCGGTATGTGGCGGACCGCCGGACGCGGAAGTTTTGGGCGTGGATATCGATATCCGTCCTCACAATCGCGTGAAAATCGAGTCGCATCCGCTTCACAACCGAATTTCGATGATCGAGGGATCGAGTATAGCGCCCGAGATCATCCAGCAAGTCCGCGCCAAGGCGGCTCTGAAGCAGCGGATAATGGTTTGTCTGGACAGCAACCATACGCACGACCACGTGCTTGCTGAGCTGGAAGCTTACGCCCCTCTCACTTCGGTAGGTAGTTATTGTGTCGTGTTCGACACCGTGATTGAGGATTTGCCCGCGGAGATGTTTCCGGATCGTCCCTGGGGCCCGGGCAACAATCCCAAAACGGCTGTACGCGCGTTCCTAAAAGCCCACTGCGAGTTCGAGATTGACCAGAGCATGAACGGGAAACTCCGGATTAGCGTTTCTCCGGACGGGTACCTCAGGCGTATAGGGTAGGTTCTTTCGTCGCTTCCTTTATCTGCATCTCCCCGTCGCGTCGGAAGAGATGAACGAGCAACTGTGGCAACCCGACCTAGGAAAAATATATCTGCGAATCTGCTGTCGAATGTCTGGTCGACAGGGATGCCGCTAATTCCGACACCCGTTTACGTCAATCTTCTCGGTGTTGAAAGTTATGGTCTGATCGGATTCTATCTCCTTTGGATTGCGATTCTCGGCATTATCGATATAGGCGCCTCTGCTGTGACGTCGCGGGAGATCACATGGTTGAACGCGCGCTCCGACGAGCGCCCTATGATTCCGACGTTATTGCGAAGTGTAGGACTGGTTTATTGGGCAATCGTCGTCCTCGCGGGTGGGGCGGTCCTCGCTGGCGCTAGCAGCCCGTCGGTCGAGCGCGACAGAGATACGCTTCTCAGACGCGTGGGAGCTGACCGGCGGCCAGTTGTGACTTGCGTTTTACGTGAAAGAGGATCAGTCACGCCGGCGCGTGACATTCGAGCGATGGCGGGCGATTGGGGCGGCTAACAAAAAATGTCTTGGCGAATTATGTCGGCCGGATGTGGACCCTCATCCTGGGGGTCGCCGTTGTACCCATTTATCTCCGGATCCTCGGAGTTGAAGGCTACGGCCTGGTAGGCGTTTTCTCGGCGTTACAAACCGTTATCAGCTTGTTCGATTTTGGTCTGGGCACGACCCTCAATCGACAACTCGCTCGAAGTTCGGGTGTGACAACTGAAGAGCTTGACGTTCGAAATCTCACGCGCACACTCGAAGTCGCGTATTGGACGGTCGTATTTCTGCTTGTCGCGCTCTGCGCTGCAACGGCTCCTTGGATCGCAAGGCACTGGATTCACGCAGTAGGCTTGCCGCCGAGCCGCGTCGAGTCGGCTGTCATGCTCATGGGACTTGCGGCCGCGTTTCAACTTCCGTTCGCACTTTACGGGGGCGGCCTCCTCGGCCTTCAGCAACACGTGATGTTCAACGCTCTTGTCGTTGGTGTAGTGACTGTCCGAAGCGCCGGCGCGCTATTGGTGTTGAGACTTGTTTCCAACACTGTAGAAGCATTTTTTGCGTGGCAAGCGTGTGTTAGCCTTGGCCAATCCCTGCTTGCCGCAATATTGCTTTGGCGGAAGTTGGCAGGCCCGCGATACAATCCGCGCTTCGACAGCCGTCTACTCTCCAAGGTTTGGAGGTTCGCCTTCGGGGTCGGCGCGATCGCCGCGCTGGGCGTTCTTCAGTCGCAGATCGACAAAATTCTGGTTAGTCGGCTGTTGCCCCTTGCAGAGCTCGGGTACTACGCCTTAGCGGGCGTCTTCGCCTCTGGGGTCTATATGCTTGCACTGCCATTATTCACAACCTACTTCCCAAGGTTTGCGGAATTGGCGAAGAAACCAGATTCCGGGGAGCTCAGGTTCGTTTACCACCAGGCATGTCAATTCGTTTCTTCGATTGTCCTTCCGACTGCGGCGGTAGCGGCTTTGTTTTCGCGCGAGGTAATGGTTCTCTGGACGGGCGACATGGTGATTGCGACGCGCGTCTCGGGTGTGGCAAGTTTGCTAATCGTCGGCTCGGCAATGGTGGCCCTTGGGGGTGCCCCAGGCGCCCTCCAACTCGCGTATGGATGGACCGGCTTGGGCTTGCGGCTGACCGCGATCTCGATCGTATTGGATATCCCGATTCTGTATTTCGCCATCAACCACTACGGAGTTGTTGGTGCGGCGGCGGCGTGGGTTGGTCTTTACGCCAGCCAGATGGCCGTGTTTGTATGTCTGATGCACCGGCGCCTATTGACGGGGGAGGGTAGACGGTGGCTAGTAGTCGACGTCGCTCTTCCGGCAATCAGCAGCGTCCTCCTGGCAACTCTTGGCCGCTTGCTAATGCCAAGTGTCCTTCAGGGCGCGGCACTAGCGCTATATCTAGCGTTCGTTTCCGTAGTGACCCTGTTTCTCACAGTCACGCTCATGCCGCTTCCGCGACGAGCGTTGACTCAGGTCTTGACGTCTCGGAGTCTTCGCGCGTTGAGGCGAGGATGACCAAGACGCTGTCTCGTCACTGCCCAGATGCGCATGCGCTGCGAAGGATTTGGATGCATGTGTGAGTCTCGGTAAGTAGCGGGTTAGCGGGGAAGCGCGCATCTGGTGCTAGCGGATCGACCTGCGATAGCTTTTGAGGTAAGCCCTTCAGGCTAGTCACAAGTCCCTGAATTGGACGCAGTTTCGACTTCCAGTACGGAATGCAAAGCCTTTCTCGCGCGTCATTGCGCTTTAGCTGCAGGATCTCGGCTCGCATCGTAGAGTCCACGATTCGTTCAGCTTCGGTGGTATTAATGGAGGCGTGCTGCACTAGCCTCGCTCTGCCGATCTCCCGCAATTTCGCTAAACTCCCCTCATTTGCTTTGAACGTCGATGGCTTTCGACACTGGTTGGGATCGATCTGGCGCGCGACATAAACACTGTCCAGCATTACCACCTTTCCGTAAATCGGTTGGAGCAGGTTTAACGTTCGCTCGAACATGTCCGCATCCAAACGTGCCTCTTGTGCGGCAGACACAATTTCCCTTAGAATCGAGGTTCGTTGAATTGAGTACCAGCCCGTAGTTGTCCACGGGCCTTTGCCTAGCTCTAATAATCGCTCAGCTGGGGTTTCCTGTTCCAGCCATCGTGCAACCGGATTCGGGGCGCTGATCAGAAATCTTTCTAGCGCACCGAATGGCTCGTAACTAGTCAATTGGAAGATGACGGTATGGCCGTAAACCGTTCCGACAGACGAATTCGAATCGAGAAAGGCAACCGCGGACTTCATCCACTCAGTGTAGTACAGATCGTCATCTGCCATGAGCATCACATACGGCGTCAAAACCTGCAACAATGCGTCGCCAAGTCGCTCGTACATGGGCGTTGACGCTGAATGAAGCATGACTTGAAGGGGGTAGGTCAAACGAAGCCCCAACAGACCACTTTGAATTCGTTCGCGGTGCTCGGCGTCGCTCGCATCCAAAACGAGCACGGGATGCTCAATCTTCCCATCATAGTATCCAATCGCGCGCATCAGGAAACCGGGGCGGTTCCGTGTATGTAGTAAGCCGGTAATCATGCCGTCGCCTTACAGTACTGTGGAGTGTTTTTGGAATTCGGTGCCATCGATTGCATCGGGATTTCTTCCGTCACTCGCGCATATTACAGGGCGATCAGGGCAGGGTCAAATTTTCGATCCGCGAGTAGCCCGTGCTACTTGTCGTCGCACGGATCGCCGTACCTTGCCTGAGCCGAGTCGACGCGAAGCTGACCTTCACGATACATTTGGCCTCGTGGATGTTCCTGGGTGAGTGGCAGCCCGAGTCTGGGTGAACGAGCTGCGGGTAAAGATTGTCAACATGCTGAGATGCCAGACAAAACAAAGCCGCTAGTCTCTATAGGGGTGCCGGTTTTCAATGGCGAGACGGGTCTCGCTCGGGCGCTGGATTCACTCCTGAAACAGGATTATCCCAATCTCGAGATCATTATCTCCGACAACGGCTCGACCGACGCCACTTGCACGATTGGCCAGACGTACGCGGCTAGGGATTCACGGGTTAAGTATTTCAGATCCGATGAAAACCGCGGTGCAATCTGGAACTTCAATCGCGTATTCGAGCTCTCGACTGGCGAATATTTTATGTGGGCGGCCCACGACGATCAGCGCGAGCCGTCCTGCGTTAGCGCGTGTCTTGAGAAAATGGAAGCGTCACCGAACGCTGTTCTCTGCCAGGCCCACACCGCCATGTTCATCGAGGGGCGGAAGGAGCTTCTCTGCCTCGCCAATCTGAACAGCTATGACTCGGTAGCTGGCGTTGCGGGACGCTACCGCGAAACCCTTGAGCGTTTCCCCGCGACGGCAATGTACGGACTCTATCGTGTATCCGCAGTGTGTAGAACAAAATTGCTGCAACACTGTATTGCGACCGATCTCGCTTTCATCCAGGAGCTCTCTATTTACGGGGATTTCGCGCAGGTTCCCCAAGTCCTGTTCCGATATGTGGGGCGGCCCAAATGGAATACCGTTGATCAAGATTACAATTTCTTCTTTGGACGGGGGAAGAAACCCTGGTGGTACTCACCATTTCTTGCCCTCTTCTGGAATCACTTCAGGCGAATCGCTTCGGCTGAAATACCATCCAATGTCAAGCTACGTCTGTGGACGATTTTAACGAGACACCATATTGCGCAGGCAGCTTTCAAGCTTGTCTTAAAAGCGAGCGGCCGACTATGCCCAGAGCCGACGAAGGAAAACCTTGCGCGCGACATCTATTGCCGCTGGATGCTAAGCCCAAATGTGGAGATCGGGGACGAAGGGCTTTTTCTCGAGAGAGTAATTAAGCCGTCGGTTGGTTGGTGGCGTTAATCTTTTTGGTGATTATAAAAGATCTGGCACCAATATTAGACTGGTGCCATGCGAGTTCAGGAATTTGAGAAGCTGATCCGGAATGATCTTTCTGCCTGTCGGGCGCTCCGTCGGAGCCGTTGGGTGGAGGAGCGAAGCGATGCCTCAAGTGTTCGTTCAGAGTCGTCTATCGCCTTAAGGAAGGACGATATCGCTGCGGTAGGTGTGGTTACACGTTCGGAGATTTCACCGGCACCTGGCTTGCCGAATCTCGCGTGGCACCCGTCACCTGGCTGTGGCTCCTCAAGCTGT
Organism: Gemmatimonadota bacterium; assembly: GCA_030774785.1. Lineage (GTDB taxonomy): Bacteria > Gemmatimonadota > Gemmatimonadetes > Gemmatimonadales > Gemmatimonadaceae > UBA4720. The sequence goes on along the minus strand of JALYKM010000328.1, from coordinate 608 downwards.
TCGAGCTGGAAGTGAGCGCTCTTCAGGCGGCCTCGCGAACGGGGGTTAGTTATCCGACTGTGCTGAGGGCGTTCACGGCGATCCGTCGAGCGATACTTGCTGAAGAGGAGCCCGAGTTGCTCAGACAAGAAGTGGAAGCCGATGAGTCCTACTTTGGCGGGAGACGGAAGGGTCGGCGTGGTCGCGGAGCCGCGGGGAAGATTCCTGTGTTCGGCATCCTGGAGCGGAAGGGCAAGGTCCTGGTTACGGTGGTTCCAAATGTCACCACTCACACGCTCATGGACGAAACCGTGAAGCTGGTCAAGCGGGGCTCCCTCGTGTACACCGACAAATTCCACTCCTACGATGCGCTCACCTTCTACGGCTATCGCCACCTGAGAGTCGATCACGCCCGAAGGTTCAGCAGCGGGAGAGTGCACATCAACGGCCTCGAGGGCTTCTGGAGCTATGCCAAGGGAAAGCTCCTCAAACACCACGGGGTGAGCCCTCACAGATTCCCCTTGTACCTGTACGAGATGCAGTTCCGTTACAACCATCGCGGTGAGAAGCTGTTCGAGCTCCTGCTCAAAGCGATCCTAAAACCTGTGCCAGATCTTTTATAATCACCA
>JALYKM010000327.1 GCA_030774785.1 Gemmatimonadota bacterium | reverse complement strand
GCGTGTTGCCGGGATAGTAGTATCCGGCGCTCGACTGCTCCACAGCGGCTCCGAGGAAATCGTCGTTGGTGAGGAGCCAAGCGCCCGCGTTTGAGAAGAAGCTGGCTACGAATGCAGCTGCAACCAGCTGCCACGACGCTTTAGGAAGCAGCTTGATTGCTACGGTGCTGAAGGCGCTGAAGGTAGACTGCACGACGCTGACCAATGAGTTGGTGTCCAACTTGAGGACACAGGGTTCGTTGTCGTCCTCCCAGAACAACACGTGGAAGCCGTCCTGAAACTTGTTGGTAAAGGCAACTACCTCGTCCCGGGAGAACAGCATCACCCGACCCTCCCAGAACCCGGTATTCTGATCGAAGACTTTTTGGAACTCATAGGCGTGCTCACCTGAACACGAGAGATCTTCCCCATAGGTCGGTGCGTCGGCACTCCTTGGCCCCTGAATATGAACCTCGATCTCAGGATCACCCCGGAACCACGGCTCTTTCATGTCGAGAATTCGCGAGAACTCGAGGTAGAGTCCGGGCGGGATCGAGGTGGATGAATCACCTCCGACAGTTCCGCCTCCGCTGCACGTCTCGTCGCACGCAATCATCGCCGACGGCTTGAAACTGACCCGCTCGAGCGTACCGATCGCCGCACCATTCATGTCCCGTACATTCTTCGACGCAGTCAGGGGCATCGGCTGACCGAACCGTGTCTCTACCGGCACGATCGAAAGCGTAGGCTGTTCCGGTGGGACTGCCTTGTCCAACGTGACCGCGGTTCCCCACTCGTCGAACGCCACTATCGACTCCGACTCATCGAGCTGGGACACCACCAGCACGTCGGCGCTACCCGTCCACGACTCGCGGTGCTTTGCGACGGGCATGTAGAGCTCGAGTGGACGAATCTCGGAAAGTGCCTCGAACAAATCCGTCTCGCTGCCTCCGTTCAGCGCCACCATTCGCTCGAGCAACACGCTTCCATCTTTTGAGTGCAGATAGGAGCGGAGCTCAAGCTTGTGCTCGCGGAACGCCGCCGCTTTCATGTCCCGCTTGAGATGCTGCCGCGCCGGCTCGTTGTCCATCGCCACCGCCACCAGCCGCGCGATCTTCGTCAGCGCAGCTCGCTCTTCACTGGACGATGAGGCGGGTGACGGAGGCGTAGGGCCGGTTTGCACATCCGGTGACACTGCAGGCCCCATCGTGCGGCTCGCGGGATCGGCACAGCCGGACAATGCCGCGAGAAACGCCAGAACAAGAACTCCTTCGCCATGTGTGTGCTTCATACTCCCTCCTCGGCGAGTAGTGCGGTTGGTGAAGCGCGTACTCTATTCACTCACCGGAGGAGGACCGTAATCCGCGCGCTGCTTACGAGATCACTTCGCCTCGCTGAGAGTGCGGGAGGGAGCGACGAACGCCATCAGCACGGCCGCAATCAACGCGAGCGTTGCGCCGAACACGAATGCGCTGGGCGCGCCCGCGCGGTCCCAGATCGCCCCGAAGATGAGAGAGGCCGGCAGCGCTCCGAGCCCGATGGCGAGGTTGTACCAGCCGAACGCCGAGCCGCGACGGGTGCGCGGAACAATGTCCGCGACGAGGGCCTTCTCGGTTCCCTCCGTCATCCCGTAAAAGAGCCCGTAAATCGCAAACAGCGCCCACGCCTGCCACGCCGCTGCTGCCCAGCCGAACGCGAAGTAGACCGCCGCGTAGAGCAGCCATCCGCCGACGATGAGCGGCTTGCGCCCGATGGTGTCGGAGAGCTGGCCTCCATAGGTCCCAGTCGCCGACTTCACCAAGTTGAGAAGAGCCCAGAGAATCGGCGCCATCGCCACCGGAACGCCGAGCTGGTTCGCGCGGAGAAGAAGAAACGCATCGGTCGAGTTACCGAGCGTGAAGACCAGAACCACCACGAGATAAGCCCAGAATCGCCTGGTGAGCCCACCCCCGATCACGCCGCCTGACGCTTCAGCCGCCTTGTCTCCAGCGTCCCGGCGCGGCACGTCACGCACGACAACGATCAGGATCACGAGCGCGATGAGTCCGGGAACCGCTGCCAGCCAGAATACATTCCTGAGCGCCTGCTCGTCGTGCGGAAGCAGCCGCCTTGTACCGTCGAACGAGCCCACACCCTCGAGCCTGAGGATCAGGAATGCGAGCAACGGTCCGAGCACGGCTCCCGCGTTGTCCGCTGCGGCGTGAAATCCGAAAGCGCGCCCGCGCGCCTGAGCGGGAGCCGAATCGGCTAGCAGCGCGTCTCGGGGCGAGGTGCGAATCCCTTTCCCGATGCGGTCGGTGAGCCGAATCGTCAGCACCTGGGTCGCGCTCTGCGCCATCGCTGTGAATGGCCTGGCCACCGTCGCGATGGCGTATCCGATTACGACGAGGATCTTCCTGCTCCCGACTCTATCCGACAACCAGCCGCTCACAAGCTTGAGCAGCGAAGCCGTCGTCTCGGCCACACCCTCGATCGCGCCGATGAAGCTCGCGTTGGCGCCGAGCACGCTCGCCAGGAAAACCGGGAGGAGCGGGTAAATCATCTCGGTGGAGACATCGGTGAAAAAGCTCACCGCGCTCAGGCCGAGGATGTTGCGGCCGAGCTTCGGCTTGGCCGCGCTGTCGGTGGATGCCGCTACGATGCGTGCACCTCGGAATGATCGGCGACCGTCATCTCTCCCTTTACCCCCTCGACGATCGCGTCATCGCCAATGAGCGAGTTCTTAAGCACGGATTTCCTGATCGTGGTCTTGGACCCGATGATCGAGTGGCTCACCTCGACGCCTTCGAGCACTGAGCCAGTGCCGATAGAGACGTTCGGGCCGACCTTGGACTTCCTGAGCGTGACGTTGTCCTCGATGTAGACCGGATCGATGATGGTCGAGTCTCCCGTGCTATCTGGCCGCCGCGCGCGGCCGCGGGTGAGCATGGCCTGGTTGGTTTCCAGCATCGTCTCGATCTTCCCGGCATCATACCAGCCTTCGACGTCGATGACGCGGATGCTGGCGCCCTTGTCGATCATGTACTGGAACGCATCGGTGAGGAAATACTCCCCCTGGTTCTTGGGCTGCTTCAGGACGTGATCGATGCCTTCGAACAGGAGCTTCCAGTTCCTGATGTAGTAGAGGCCGATGTTCGCCCTCTTGGAGATCGGCGTCTTCGGCTTCTCGATGATCTTCGTCATGTTGCCGTCCTTGTCCGTCACAACGACGCCAAACCGTTGGTAGTCCTCCACCTCTTTCACCCAGATGATTCCATCGGCGTCTACGGTCTTCACCTTGGAGAGATCGGCGTCGAAGATCGTATCTACGAAAATGATGAGAACAGGCTGGTCCACGTAGTCACGAG
>JALYKM010000326.1 GCA_030774785.1 Gemmatimonadota bacterium | reverse complement strand
AGTCCCCTCTGAATGGCCTCCTTGGTGCTGTCCGAAGCACAAGACTCTACTCCTGGATCGAGGAGATAAGTTTTTGTGTTCTTCGGGAGAGATATTTCCAATCATTAACGGCATCCCCCGATTTGTTACAGATAGTAGTTACGCGGCGGCTTTCGGCGCTCAGTGGAAGCGATACCGGCTCACTCAGCTCGATTCCCATACGGGACTCCCTCTTACTCAGGAGAGATTAGCAAAAGCCCTCGGGAAGGAAACTTGGCTTGCCTTGCCCCGACTGAACGTACTGGAGTGCGGCTGCGGGGCGGGGAGGTTTACCGAGATACTGATGCGCGCAGGTGCACGCGTTACCTCCATCGATCTCAGCGATGCAGTCGAAGCAAACCAAGAAAACTTTCCCATAAGTTCCGTTCACCGCGTCGCGCAGGCAGACATTCTTAAGGCTCCTTTCGCACCACAACAGTACGGCCTAGTTCTTTGTCTGGGAGTGCTACAACACATGCCGAGCCCAGAAGTAGCAATCGGAAGGCTGTTTGAGCAGGTACAACCCGGTGGATCCCTGGTCATTGACCACTACGATTTCGCGCTGCGGTGGTACACTCGTACCGCGCCACTTTTCAGGTCAATCTTGCGCAGATTACCGGCCCCCACTGGCTTAAGATACACGGAGGCTTTAGTAAGTTTTTTTCTTCCGATTCACAAAGCGACTTACCGCTGGCGGGGAATGCACACGCTGCTCACCCGTTTCTCGCCGATCGCGTCATACTATCAGAGCATTCCGAACTTGAGAGAGGACCTGCAGCGCGAATGGGCATTCCTGGACACTCACGACGCCCTCACTGATTGGTTCAAGCACTTTCGATCTCGACAGCAGATCCAATACACTCTCGAGAGGTTAGGCGCGTCAGAAATCGTGACACTCCGGCACGGGGGGGTAGTAATTGCGAGGTCGAAGAGGCCTTTGAGTGTTGTCGACGGGGGGTCGCACCTCTGAAGCGTCCCAGAATTGCCCGATGCGCTGGGAATGCCTTATCCGGCGCCCTCGGCTGACCCGTTACCAACTGCTGTCGCAGCACCGCTCAAAACATCGCGAGTAAGTTGCGCCCGTTGGGCGTTGTGGTGGCGGGATTGATCGGTGGGCATCTTATGGCCCTTGCCAAGGCGTGTAACCTGCGAGAACTTCCGCTCCTTCATCATAGTCCGCGCTGCTAGCGCGTTGTCGGTCATTTGGCCCGAGTGACAAAGCCTGGGGAAACGGTTTACCGATTACGCATTGCCGGAGAGAATTTACGGCTCGGATCCAATTTAAGAAGAGTATTACGGCGTTCAGAGAGGAACGGAGACCGGGCGCTGCGCTTCCTGACGCAGGCACGCACGGGTCGAGCGATGGTTCGGAGCTTGCGCGGGTTGCTACAACCAAGATTTTAGAATGAAAGTGACATCCATGTCTGGACCGATGGCCACATCGATCTTTCGATAATCATCGGAGTCCTCAAAGAAAAGGCTGTCAAGTTGTTTCTGACACAGACCATTTAGTTTTTGGAGATTGGAGCCTGGAAAAAACTTCTGCGCGTATTGCTACACTGGATGAAATTCGTGCGGTATTGAAAGCCGGCTAGGAGTTCACAGGGACCGCCCTTTCCGTGAAAAGCTGAAGGCAGCAAAGTCATGTGCTTGCATTGCCATACACTCTTTATTATCGGTGGGGACACCACCACAGATTTGATCGCGAGTCTCTTGGAGCGTTGTGAACCACCGGTTCTGCGGGAGCAGAATGATGCGAGAAGCTTTGCTGACTTCAGAAGATCCGGCTTCAGGGTTTTTTCTAAGGGCTCTATTCCGGCCGATCCTTGAACAGATGAGGAAGCCTTTGGCTGGCCCGAACTTGTACTTCCTTACCGTCGCCGGTTAGAAATTTGAGGCGGAAAACAAATAACGGAAAAAGGCTCCTTGTCCTCGATTCGTCTTACTGTCTGGAGGCAATCCTTGATCGCGATCTGATCGACTCAGTCACCTGCCGCGATCTCAATGGATACTTTGACCACGTATGGAGTGTCCACCCCTTCGGGACGCTAGTCAGCTCGGATAAATGGCCAGGTCGATATGGTAGGCCGTCGGAATACAGACTGACGAGCGCACACACCCTCATCGAAGGCAAGGTTGGAAGATTCGGATTTCTCAGGCAATTTCCCGCGCTCAATTTTCTTATCGCGCAACTGGGCGTCTTTGCGGAGTTGTTGAGACTTGTCCGTACTCAGACAATCTCTGTTATCCGGGCCGGCGATCCGCTTTATCTGGGCTTGCTCGGCTGGGCGCTCGCAAGACTTTCTGGCCTTCCGCTTGTGGTCAGGGTTAATGGAAACAACGATAAGGTATATGAGGCCACCGGGCGGCCTCTAATGCCTCGATTGTTTCGGACGCGACAGGTAGAAAAGAAGATTGAGCAATTTGTTCTCGCGCAGGCGGATCTTGTTGCGGCTCCAAACCAGGATAACCTGAACTTCGCACTGGCGAACGGCGCCCAGGCAGAACATGCGACATTGTTCAGATACGGCAATCTCATCGGCAAAGTCCATTTCTCATCGCCAGCCGAACGAGTCAAAGGCCGCCAGCTTCTGCAGGAACTCGGGAGCCTCGATCCGAAGCTTATTTTGTACGTCGGCCGCTTGGAGCAAGTGAAACTGGCAGACCACGTAATTCGCGCATTTGCTTCGTTACGCAGTCGTGGCGAAAAAGTATCCCTCCTTCTCGTGGGAGACGGGAGCCAGCGGAACGGATTGTCCGCTTTGGCGGAGGAGCTCGGAGTAGCATCCCAGGTCGTCTTTTGTGGCAACAGAGATCAGCAATGGCTGGCGCACGTCATCGCTGCTGCGGATGTCGCACTTTCTCCTCACACCGGCCGAGCTCTCGCAGAGGTCGCGTTGGGCGCCATACCAATCGTGGCCTACGACGTAGACTGGCAGCCGGAATTGATCAAAACTGGCTTTAGCGGTGAATTGGTCCCCTACGGCGACTGGGCCGCGATGGCCGACGCCGCCCATTGCCTTCTGAGCGATTCGACTTATGCACGAAAACTGGGAGAGCACGCGAGATCTTTAGCTCTGGAGATGATGGACCCGGAATCCCTAAATCGGCACGAAATCCAGCAATACGAGGCCCTGTTCGTCCGCGTCTCGCGCTAACGGGATGTGTGGCGGATTCATCATCTCGCCTCACCTAATGTGAGAATAGCGCATTTCATCCCTGCGCTTGGCTATGGAGGTGCCGAGCGTGTTGTGGTGGAGCTCGCTCGATCCTCAGCCTTGATGGGCCACAAGGTTACCATTTTTACCGCGTGGCACCAGAATGACCATAGTAAGATTGCAGAGCGGTTGCCTGGCTCCGTCCGGATCGAGTCCGTCGCTCAAGGACCGAGCGGGCCTGTGGCGCGCTACGCGAGGACCGCATTCTGGGTTGTGAAGAATCGAAAAAACCTCAGCTCTTTCGATATCATCCACTGCCATCTCACGTTCGGCTCGTTCGTCGGATTTCTGATGGCTATGGCCCGAAAGGGTCCCCCACAGGCGACACCGTGTATCGTCGAGACATACCATGCTGTGGGCATGCCCATCTCTCCGATCATTCGGTGGACCCACGCTCGCATGGCTAGTAGCCGGGATGTGCTGGTGTTAATGGCGCACGACCGATACTGGACGTCATTTGCTCAAACGCATCCGAAGGTGACCGTACGAACGATCCTGAACGGCGCCGATGATCCAGGAGTGGGATCGGTAACGGAAAGTGATCGCCAGGCGTATCGCCGGTCGCTGGGGATACTGGACAAGACCCGATTTGTCGTCGGCACCGTTGGAGTGCTTAGACGGGATCGACAGCCGTGGAAGTATCTTCCGATTTTCAGCGATCTTGCTGAAAAGTTCGGCCCGGAGATTCACTTTGTGATCGCCGGTGGTGGACCGGAGAGAAAACGATTAGAATCGCTGCTCGCTACCCGGGAATTGTCAAAACAAGTCCATATTACCGGCCCTATTCCGAACCCGCGAGTTGCCTTGTCGGTGATGGATTTGTACCTGACGTTGAATGTCGGCTCTGTGACGGGTTTGGCTGCGATCGAGGCCGCACTTGCTGGCGTGCCCGTGGTGGCCATTCAGATGCTCTCATCATATCGCGGCAGCGAAAATGATTGGATCTGGTCGAGTCCGGACTTGCCAGAAGTTAGCAGGCGGGCCGAGGAACTATTGCGGAGCGATTCGGCTCGACACCTCGTCGGCACCCAGCAGCAAGCGTACGCGCGTGCCAATCACACAGTCGACGCAATGTGCAGATCGTATCAGCGCCTTTATTCCGAGATCATGGAACGGTCCTCGCGCTTCCTTGACGGTCATCTCTTATGGCCGATCAAAAAACACTAGCCTTGGAGTTTGTGGGATGGGATTGACTGAAGTGCAACTCGGCAGGGATGTGCGAATCGTTCAACCCAACTGGTCAACCCGTTAACCCGCTGAATGAAAGTAATCCTGCATGTTATTACGAGCTTAGGTGGCGGCGGAGCACAGCGCCTGCTCTACACTTTTTTGTCGAAGGTTGCTGCAGGCCCCAACCGTCACGTCGTGGTCTCGATGATCGACGAGGGGGGAATGGGTGAGCCGATACGCCGCCTCGGACTACCCGTTTACACTCTCGGAATGCGCCGTGGCGTTCCAAGCCTCGGCGCAATACTAGAGTTCTGGCGGGTTTTAGGAGAGGTGAAGCCGGGCATGATTCAGTCATGGATGTACCATGCCAACCTTCTCGCCGCTCTGGCCCGTAGGTCCCGGCGCGTGCCTATCGTGTGGTGCCTTCACGCAACCGAGCTCGAGGGCAATGACTATGGAATCGTGTCACGTTGGACTCGGAAAGCCTGCGCACGACTATCACCGGTTCCTCAGGTCGTGGTTGCGAACTCGAACGCGACGTTCCAGTACCACTATCACTCAGGATACCGTGCGCGCCGATGGGAGATAATACCAAACGGGTTCGACACGTCTCAGTTCAAGCCAAGACCATCTGCCAGGA
>JALYKM010000325.1 GCA_030774785.1 Gemmatimonadota bacterium | reverse complement strand
AGGTGACGACGGAAGGGCTTCCCGTGCTCTTCATCAAGGACCTGCCGCCGGTGTCGACGATCTCGATCAAGCTCATCCGCCCACAGATCTACTACGGGGAGCTGACCAACGAGTACGTGTTCGTCGGCACGAAGCAAAAGGAGTTCGACTATCCCGCCGGCGAGACGAACATCTACACCAACTATACGGGCGGGGGCGGCGTTCCGATTGGTTCGTTCATCCGCCGTCTACTCTACGCCTTCCAGCTCGGTTCCCTCAAGATCATCCTCTCCGATGACATCAGGGGGAACGCGAGGATTCTCTATCGAAGAACAGTGATGGAGCGCGCTACCACAGCGATGCCCTTCCTGGACTTCGATGACGATCCATATCTGATCATCACCGATGCCGGCGAGCTGAAGTGGATTCTCGACGCATACACGGAGAGCGACGCATATCCGTACTCACAGCGTACGACCAACGGCACCAGCTACATGCGGAACAGCGTAAAGGTTGTGATCGATGCCTACGATGGGACCGTCGACGCGTACATTGCGGACCCGAATGATCCCGTCATCAAGACCTATGCGGGGATATTCGACGGAATTTTCAAGCCGTTGACCGCGATGCCCGCCGACGTCAGGCGGCATGTCAGATATCCGGGGGACCTGTTCCGGATCCAGACCGCGCTGCACGCTACATATCACATGGTACAGCCCGAGACATTCTACCACCGCGAAGACCAGTGGCAGATACCGGGCGGGCTCAAGCAGGGAACGAGCGACAATCCGTTCATGCGCCACATCATCATGAAGCTGCCAGGTGAGAAGAATCCCGAGTTCATCTACATGACGCCGTTCACGCCGCGCGGTAAGGACAACCTCGCGGCCTGGATGGTGGCCCGGATGGACGGCGACAACTACGGCAAGCTGTCGGTGTACCGCTTTCCGAAGCAGAGTCTCGTCTACGGACCGAAGCAGATAGCAAACCGCATCAACCAGGACACCGAGATATCCCGGCAGATCACACTATGGGATCAGCGCGGGTCCCAGGTGATACGAGGCGAGCTATTAGTGATTCCGATCGAGGAATCGCTGATCTACGTGCAACCCATTTATCTGCGAGCCGAGGGAGGGAACATCCCCGAGCTCAAGCGCGTGGTAGTCGCGCACGAGAACCAGGTCGTAATGGGGGAGACGCTCGAGGAAGGTCTGAACGCGCTGTTTGGGTCAGGGGCCGCGGGGCAGACGAGGACCAGCGTTCGTGACTCGGTCAGCGCGCTGAGCGTGACCCAGCCGCCGGTCATTGGCGGAGGAATCGCTCCCGCTCCGGGTGCACCGCCTTCAGCAACGGTCAGCGAGCTGCTGCGCGAGGCGCAGGCGCATTACGATCGCGCCATCGCCGCGCAACGGGCTGGCAACTGGGCGGAGTACGGGCGCGAGATCGAGCAGCTCGGAGCCGCGATCCGCGCTCTCAGGGCGGGGAAGCAGTAGGGGACGCTGCCACGCCGATACGGGCTCGATGGCCGACGCGCGAATAGATTCATCGCCGGTCAGTCGGGCGCGGGTATCCTCTTCGGCGACTAGCTCGCTTACACGCATCGAGCCCGTCAGCCCACTCGCGGCTTGCGCTCGCGAGCGGGCACCCAGCCGGTCTCTTGCTACGCGAGCACGTCGCCTACAAGGACACCCTCACCCTCCTTCCCACAAGTTCCGTAACTGCGGCGGCGCGAAGCGCCGCAAGAGGTTGTGCGCCGCGTCACGCGCCGGCGCGCCAGCGCGCCGAGCGCAGCTCGGCTTCCCCGTGCAAAGATTGCCGCGTCGCTCCGGCGCGTACGAGACGAGCGGCGGGTGCGCAGTTATAGGTCCTGAGCTAGGGAGGCGAGGGGTGTCCTCGTAGGCGCTTTCCAAAGCGAGCGCGAGGAGGAGACCCGCGACCGAGCGGAGCGAGGGAGCGCAGTTAGGGGCTCCGACCAAGCGAGCGTAGCGCCGAAGAGGATACCCCTCGCCGACCCCGCGCGATGGACTAGAAGAAAGCGCGCACCACGATGCCAAGGTTCCGCCACTGCGGCGAGAACGAATCTCAGGTCGCGCGCTTGAGGAATTCCTGGACCACCTTTCTGTAGCTGCGGCCAGTCGTGATGCGCTTCCCGTTGCGCAGAATCAGGAGCTGATCGCCCTGATCGAAGGGCTGCGCTTCGCGTA
>JALYKM010000324.1 GCA_030774785.1 Gemmatimonadota bacterium | reverse complement strand
CTCGAACGCGGCTACGTCCCGGTTCTCCAGCTTTGCTGCGAACGTCTTTGCTGGCACGCCGAGAAGAAAATCCTCGATCAACTCTTCGGTTTCTTCCTCATCCAACAGCGGGTGCGCGTTCTCCGGACGTGTCGCGTTCTTGCTGGTCGTGAGATAGTCGTGGACGTCCTTCGCGTACGCCGCGCTCAGTTCAGTAACAGCGCTGCACTGGAGATGCACGTGCTCACCCTTCACGATTGTGTAGGGGGTCGATGCGTCGTTTTCGTCCACCCCCTGGTTGCAAGCCACACATTCAGGGAAACGGGTCAGCGCGGCATCCATACTCACGATGCCCTCACCGTCTGATTTGAGCCGGGGCACTGAGCCCACTCCCGCACCGTGCCGATCTCGCCGTGATAGCAGTCGTGTGCCCCGGCACGTGGCGTTGCATCACCCTTCCGGGAATAGATCACGACGTATCGACCGCAACTCAAGCATGTACCGCGCGGAGCGGTGAGACATCGGCTCACGAAACCATCCTGTCATTCTGATCCATGAAGCCCAGCATCTCCGCGCGACGCTGCATCTGCTGTTGCTCGTGCTCGGGACTCGCCTCGAACTCTTCCGCGATCGCCAGCAAGGTCGCCAGACGCCGCTTCCGTCTCGCGTCCTCCAGAACCCGCTGCTCCTCCGCGTCCTCGTAGTCCGTCCGCATGTCGGCCAGCTTCCGAGCGATCCACACCGCGAGAAGCCCGTACACGCCAATGCAGACGATCACGATGACGGAGACACGTCCAGCCTGAGCCCAATCGATAGCGTTCATTTATCGCGCTACCTCGAAGAGCTTGACCGTAGGCGTGAAGAACCGTCTCTGGAGTTGGTTGGTTTGCCGATCAACGGGAAGCACGCGGGTATTCCCACAGACTTGCTCAGCCCACTTCTCCGCTTCCTCGATCAACGAGAACTCGGGAGCGGTAGGGTGCGTGACCCACTTCCCGCCTTGCCACACTTCAACGGAATACGCCCTGTCACTGATGAGTGCTACGGGGAGGCTACTACGTAACTTCGAGCCGCCTACTGCGACATTCGACGCATTGCCGGAGAGGGTCGGAGATACGGAGATTGCGCGCATGTTACGCTGCCACCGACTCTTCCAACCCAAACGCCTCGGCTACCGACACCCGAGGGCGCAGCCGCTTCGCGATCGCGACCTGGATTTTGCGAACCTTCTCGGGGTTCAATGCACTGGCGCGGTCATGCAGCACGCGGGACACGTCGGACGAGTCGCACTTCGTTCCCTCGGCGCAAAGCTCCGCGGCGATCTCCCCCTGCACGCCGTGCGGCAGCCGCTCCTTCCTTTCCCACCGCGATAGAGCCATCGTACCCTCACAGAAAGACCGTGTACAATTCCTGTAACTATTCTAGCATAGGCTCCCCTTGGATGTCAATAGTCTCATTGAAAAGATTTTTAGTCCCCGACTTGGAGGCCGAAAGGACGGTCTGGGGAAGGATAGACCAGGGCAGGCGGGAACTGGCCGTGGCCCTACGGAAGGATGTAACGGTCGAAAAGCTAGCTGAGCTGATCGACCTAAGGGGTCCGTCGCTTGCTCAGTGGAAGAGCGGGAAGTATCGGCCCACGCGACCAAACGTCGAGAAGCTGGAACGACTCTTTGTAGGGGCCGGATTGCATCGCTACACGGCTCAGTACATAGATTATGGGACGGAGAGCAGACTGTCTAAGGCACCCATGTTCAAAGGGAAGGGACCACCACCAAACGAAAGTCGCGATGCGAAAGAGGGCTAAGCCTCGCGCTCCCCGTCCCGATTCTCGAACTCGTCCAGCTTGGCCTCGAGACGCGCCAAGAGTCCGTCGTCCACGTCCCGGTTGTTCATTCCCACATCAAGCCGGATAGCGCCCCTTGAGTCATACGCCAGCCACTGACGCCATCCCCCGGCGTGGCCTTCAACCTCGAACACGCCGCGCTCATGCCGAGCGTGGTGTATATAGATGGGAGGGGAATGGTCAATCAGCCGCATAACGCTCCGGGTCAACTAAAGCTATCCAACTACACATGAGGTTAAGATGTCGAAAGCCTACCACCTAACTGTCTGTTTCATATCACTGCTGGCGCTCGGGTGCGGGGGATCGACCGAACCGAATTCCCAGGCGTTGCCGACCGGCACCTACAGCGTTTTCATACCGATCTCGAATCCCAACATCTGGACGTCTTGGCGGGCGAGCTGGCCTGCCGGAACTGCGCGCACTGACTGTGCGTTTATCGGCGGGTCAATCACGATTACTGACAACGGTCGCTTCACTGAGACGAGATTGTACAGCGGCGTTAACCCGGTCTTCTCTACGCAGGCCACCCTCAGCGGAAGCTATCACTTCGTCTCGGAGAAATCCGTTTATGCTTTCTCCGTCGATGGCGGGGCCGATACAGTAGTGCTCGCCGGGACCGTGATCAGCGGAGTACAGCATGAAGAGCTAATGATGCGCCGCTTCTTCGCATTACGTGGAGGCTGTACCAGCGGCGGCCCGCTCGAAATCTCTTACGTCAAGTAACGGAACTCAGCGGGACGGGTTGCAGCCCTTTCTATCTCAAACGTCCGAAGGATCAGCCCAGATGAAGTAACCGGAGGATTCGCTTCCAGAGGCTGAGTGGCTTCGTTAGATCCTTGTACGCCTGCGCCCAGGCGAGTCCCTTGCCGGAGCTCGCATCCAGGTCGTCCTCACCTTCGATCTGCGCGTTGTGGACGACTGATCCGACCTTGCCGGCGAGAGCCGCGAGAACGGTTGGCGTCGCTACTGTCTCGGTCAAATAGATCGGGAGGTCTATTCGGTTAGCCGCCATGTGGGACTTGAGCAGCTTGAGGTCGGAAACGGCATCACCATAGGAATGGAACGCGATCGCGTCCGCTGCATTGCCATAGTTTCGCATCCGCTCCAGGTACGCCCGAACAAAGACGGCGCTGTAGTGCTCTGGCAGATCGTTGAACGAGGGCGTGAGAACGACCGCATTGGGCACCGCCGCTTTTATCAGCCCGTGCGCGATCGCGCTTCTCTCGTACAGCTCCCCGACCGTGCCGCCCGCCCAGTAGAGCGAAGCAACAGCGGGCTCATTCCAAAGCTCCCAGTATTTGATCCGGCCTTGAGCCCGCTCGATCACCGCCTGAACGAACAGCGTCCAAGCGGAGAGGGTTGGGACCATTGTACCTGGAAGACACTCAGCCTCGGGCGCTCGTCCGAATACATACATCACTTCGGCCTCCAGATTCTTTGCGAGAGTCAGGAATCCGTCAAACCCCGTCCAGCTCAGAGGCTCATTCGCCGCGATGTAGTACCAGACTGCTCCCGTGTCCCAGAGCCGAAGGAGTCCTATCGGAATCGTGATCGGGCTTGTCGTGGTTCCGTCGGCGGCGACGATGTAGCCGGGAACCATGTGGCCGAAGTAGCTCGGCGGGACCGTCATGCCGTGCGCTCGACCTCGCGTGCTTCTGCACCCGCCTTCCCGTCCACGATCTCGAACTCTACGCTTTCGCCTTCGGTCAGATTGCGGCGGCCTTTCCCAGGCAGGGCGGAAAATTGCACGAAGACATCGTCGCCGCCGGCGTCAGGTGATAGA
>JALYKM010000323.1 GCA_030774785.1 Gemmatimonadota bacterium | reverse complement strand
CGCCGTACGTCATCGAGCGCTCGAGCCGTGGCGAGCGTACCTACGATGTTTTCTCCCGGCTCCTCATGGACCGGATCATTTTCCTTGGCACGCCCATCAACGATGACGTGGCCAACATCATCATCGCGCAGCTGCTCTTTCTGGAGTCGGACAATCCCGAGCGCGACATCCACATCTACATCAACTCTCCCGGCGGCAGCGTATCAGCGGGCCTGGCGATCTACGACACGATGCAGTTCCTCAAGTCGCCGGTGAACACCAACTGCATGGGCCTGGCAGCCAGTATGGGTGCCTTCCTGCTCGCGGCGGGGCGTCCGGGCAAGCGATCAGCGCTTCCCCACTCCCGCATCATGATCCACCAGCCCTCCCAGGGTGGGGGCGGCGGCACGGCGTCCGACATCGAGATCCAGGCAAAGGAGATCCTCCACCTGAGATCGGAGATGAACAAGCTCATGGCCAAGCACACTGGACAGCCCGTCGAGCGCATCGAGCGCGACACGGACCGCGACCGTTTCATGTCGGCGGAGGAGGCCAAGGAGTACGGGATGATCGACAACGTGATCTCGTACCGCGGAGAGATGGAGGAGGCGCTCAAGAAGAAGGCGTAATTCCGGGCCGCTGTTACTTGTGAATTTCTTCACAAGTCATGCACTCGGATTCCTTGCTTGACCGTTTTCGGCGCGGCTGTTAGGTATCTTAAAGCAGGTTTCGGTGCCCGGGTTAATGCCGGCATCACTCGTTCCCCCGTCTATCTATGTCCCAAGAGAAACATCTTCGCTGCTCGTTCTGCGGAAAATCGAAAGATTCCGTCCGAAAGTTCATTTCCGGACCGTCCGTTTACATCTGCAACGAGTGCATTGCTCTCTGCAATGAGATTCTGGCGGAGGACGAGGAGCGCGAGGTAGCAGAGGCCATAACCCAGGTCCCTGCCCCCCAGGAAATCAAGGATGTTCTCGACCAGTACGTGATCGGACAGGAACAGGCGAAGAAGGCACTGGCCGTATCGGTTTACAACCACTACAAGCGCATCAACTCGACATCGCTCAAAGACGACGATGTAGAGCTCGACAAATCCAACATTCTGCTGATCGGACCCACCGGCGTCGGTAAGACGCTGCTGGCTCGCACGTTAGCTCGCATTCTCGACGTGCCTTTCACGATCGCAGACGCTACCACCCTCACCGAAGCCGGCTACGTCGGCGAAGACGTCGAGAACATTCTGGTCCGCCTGCTCCAGGCCGGTGATTTCAACGTCGCCGAGTGCGAGCGCGGGATCGTGTACATCGACGAGATCGACAAGATCGCGCGGAAGTCGGAGAACCCGAGCATCACCCGCGACGTTTCTGGCGAAGGCGTGCAGCAGGCGCTCCTGAAGATCATCGAAGGCACCGTCGCTTCGGTGCCGCCGCAGGGCGGCCGGAAGCACCCGCAGCAGGAGTATATCCAGCTCAACACCAAGGACATCCTGTTCATCTGCGGCGGCGCGTTCGACGGCCTCGAAAAGATCATCGAAGCCCGCACCGGGCGGCGGCAGATCGGGTTCAACGGCACCGCTGCTCGCGACAAGAAGCTGGCACTGACCAAGATGTTCAGCGAAGTGGAGCCGGACGATCTGCTCCGATACGGGTTGATTCCCGAGCTGGTGGGACGCCTGCCGGTCACAGTCGCACTCGAAGGGCTCGACGAAGAAGCTCTAGTCCGCATCCTCAAGGAGCCGAAGAACGCGCTTACAAAGCAGTACGGGAAGCTGTTCGGGCTCGAGGATGTCAAGATCACCTTCGACGAAGCTGCGCTCGTTGCAATAGCCGGTAAAGCACTTAAACGGGGCACCGGTGCGCGCGGTCTTCGCGCGATCCTCGAAGAGGTCCTCATGGAAGTGATGTTCGACCTTCCGGGCAGAGAGGACGTGGTCGAAGTCAAGGTGACCGAGTCGTGCATCACGAACGGCACGCAGCCGTTGCTCGAGATCTCTCCGGTGCGGAGAAAGAAGGAAGCGTAGCACTCTGCCTCAAACTTTTCAGCGCGACAACGAGAGCATCCCGACGTCGGACCGTATTCCGGTCCTTCCGCTTCGGGATGTTGTCATTTTCCCCTACGTAGTAATTCCGCTGCTGGTCGGGCGGGCGGCGTCCCTCGCCGCCATTGAGACGGCGCTTGCGGAAGACAAGATCATCCTCCTGATGGCGCAGCGCGACGGGGAGAAGCAGGAGCCGGCCGCTGCCGATCTGCACCGCACAGGCGTCATCGGACGAATAGTACAGGTCTCTCGACTTCCCACCGGCACGACGCGCGTCCTGGTCGAAGGAATCGCCCGCGCCAGAGTCACCCGCTACATACCTTCGGGCAACGTGCTGCGCGCCGCTGCGTCGCCTTTCCCGTTCGAAGGGCCGGGCGCTGAGGACGCCGCTGAGACCGAGGCGCTGAGCCGGCGGGTGATGAACTCCTTCGAGGAGTACGTAGGTCTCCACCGCCGCATTCCGGCGGAGATCGTCTCGATCATTCAGAGCACCGAGTCCGCTGAGCGACAGGCGTTCGGGGTCGCGGCCCATGTCGCTGTCCGCTTCGAGCTGCGCCAGTCGCTCCTCGAGGCCGACACTCTGCGCCAGCTGCTGGAGATGCTGGGCGAGCTCCTCTCGGGCGAGATCGAGCTGCTGCGCCTCGAGCGGAAGATCGACGACGATGTTCGCGGCGCGATGTTCCAGAACCAGCGCGAGTTCTATCTGCAGGAGCAGCTGCGGGTAATCCATCGCGAGCTGGGTGAAGAGGACGGGGATGATTTTGCCGAGCTCGAGGCGCTGGTAAGAAAGAAAGCGCTGCCGGCTGTCGTCGAGGAGAGAACTCTTCGCGAGCTGAGGAAGCTTCGGCGCATGCCACCCATGTCGCCCGAATTCACCGTGGCGCGCAATTTCGTCGACTGGATTGTGTCGATCCCATGGACCGAGCGCACGGACGAAGTTCTCGACGTAGCCCACGCACGCGCGATTCTGGACGCCGATCATTACGGACTCGATGAAGTGAAGGACCGAATCCTCGACTTCATCGCGGTGCTCTCCCTCGTTGGACGGCTCGACGGACAGATACTCTGCCTCGTCGGCCCACCCGGTGTCGGAAAGACATCCCTCGGGCGCTCGATCGCGCGCGCCCTGGGTCGGAAGTTCGTCCGCATGGCGCTGGGTGGCGTGCGCGACGAGGCTGAGATCCGTGGGCACCGCCGCACCTACATCGGGTCGATGCCGGGCCGGATCATCCAGGCGATGAGACGCGCCGAGGTCGTGAACCCGGTGATCCTCCTCGACGAAGTGGACAAGCTGGGCCAGGATTTCAGGGGCGATCCCGCCGCGGCATTGCTCGAAGTGCTCGACCCAGAGCAGAACATGACGTTCAACGACAACTACCTCGAGGTCGATTACAATCTCTCGCAGGTGCTGTTCATCACGACGGCGAACTCGCTGGCAGGTATTCCGGAAGCGCTGCGCGACAGGATGGAGATCCTTCGCATCGCGGGCTACCTGGATCACGAGAAGCTGGCGATCGCGAGGCAGTATCTGCTGCCGCGGCAGATCGAAGCGAATGGCCTGAAGAAGGAGGAAGTAGCTCTCGAGCCCGATGTGCTGACCGCGATCATGCGCGGCTACACTCGCGAGGCGGGCGTTCGCGAGCTCGAGCGGCGCATCGCGCGCGTGACGAGAAAGCTGGCGCGGAAGCGGGCCGAGGTGGCGAGCGATGGGCAGACACAGACAGTGCGCGTCGACGATCTCAAGGAGCTGCTCGGCAGTCCTCCCTTCGATCCCGACGATACCTCACTCGACGACAAGGTCGGCGTCGCGTCCGGGCTGGCCTACACGTCGGCTGGCGGCGAAGTGCTCGAGATCGAAGTCAGCGTAGTGAAGGGCCGCGGTAAGGTGCAGCTCACCGGCACCCTGGGCGACGTGATGAAGGAGTCCGCGAGTGCGGCACTCTCCTATGCGCGTGCGAGAGCGCGTCCGCTCGGAATCGAGTCGGAGTTCTACCGCACGAAGGACATCCACATTCACATGCCCGCTGGTGCAACGCCGAAAGATGGACCCTCGGCAGGAATAGCGATCGCGACCGCGGTGATCAGCGCGCTCACCGGCGTGCCGGTCCGCGGAGATGTGGCAATGACCGGCGAGATCACGCTTCGCGGACGGGTGCTCCCTATCGGTGGCCTCAAGGAAAAGTCCGTGGCGGCGCATCGAAACAAGGTTAGCGACGTGATCATTCCACATGGCAACGCCAGGGACGTCGAGGAGCTCCCCGAGGAAGTTCGCCGCTCGGTCCGCTTCCATCCCGTCAAGACCATGGACGAAGTGCTGGCCATTGCGCTCCGGGCGCAGGCTGCTGCAACGACATCTTCCGGCGAAGCTCTCTACGATTCAGTAACGCACTAGATGGCGAAGGATCCGGGTAGCGATCCGCTGGTCATCCGGAACGTGGAGTTCATTGGCGGGATGTCCGAGACGCACGGTTGGCGCCCCGAGTCCCCACTCCCCGAAGTGGCGTTCGCGGGGCGATCGAACGTCGGCAAGTCTTCCCTCCTCAACTCGCTTGTTCGAAGAAAATCGTTCGCACGAGTGAGCCGCACGCCTGGCCGCACTCGCGAGATCAATTTCTTCCGGGTGAATAACGGGTTCGTGCTCGTCGATCTGCCGGGTTACGGATACGCCCGCGTCTCCAAGGAAAAGAAAG
>JALYKM010000322.1 GCA_030774785.1 Gemmatimonadota bacterium | reverse complement strand
GTCGTAGAGCTTCTTGCCCTTGCCAAGCGCGAGCGCGACTTTCGCCTTTCCGCGCCTGAAGTAGACCTCCAGCGGAATCAGCGTCAGCCCCTGGCGCTCGACCGCGCCGATCATTTTGCGGATTTCCTTGCGATGCAGCAGGAGCTTCCGCGTCCTCGTGGGCTCGTGATTGAAGTAGCTCGCCTGTTCATAAGGCGATATGTGCAGATTGAGCAGAAAAACCTCACCATCCTTAACGATCGCGTACGAATCAGCGATGTTGGCCTTTCCGTTCCGAAGCGACTTGACCTCGCTACCGGTCAGAACGACTCCCGCTTCCCAGGTGTCGAGGATGTGGTAGTCGTGTCTGGCGCGTTTGTTCCGCGCTATCGACTCTCTCGCATCTTTCTCGACGGTCTCTGCCATTTGACTTCGTGCTCAAGTTAGACGCAACAACAATGTTGAGAAAGGGCGCTCGCGTTGACTTCACTATTCGCGGTTTCTATCTTCGACGTGTAGGATGCCGAAGTGGTGGAACTGGTAGACGCGCTGGCTTCAGGAGCCAGTGGGTGCAAACCCGTGGGGGTTCGAGTCCCCCCTTCGGCACGTAAAAGGGAACGGCGCGTCTGTTGAGACAGGCGCGCCGTTTCTGCATCAGTCCGCTCGATTCAGACCGTCTCGAGAATCGGCAGGCCAGCCTTCTCCCGGCCGCTCCGCTCGACGCTCGGCAAGCCGACTCGCTCGCGCACCGTCGGCTCGTCGTGCAGCAAATCGGCGAGGCTCACGCCCTGAAGGACGTCGTCGATCCGGCGCTGCAACATCACCCACACGGGCCGGATGCTGCAGCTGTGCGAGGCGGAGCAGCGCTCCTCTTCGACCGGATGACTGACGCAGTGGAGGTCGAACGTTTCGAGCTCGGACGCGTGGATCACATCCCGGATGGATATTTCGGCCGGCGGCTTCGCCAGGACGTACCCCCCGCGCGCCCCGCGGGTACTCGCGATCACACCAGCTCGCCTGAGCCTGAGAAGAATCTGCTCGACATAATCGGCGGGGAGGCGCTCCTGTCTGGCGATCTCGCGGCCGTTGACCGGCCCGAGCTCGCTCCGTTTGGCCAGGTTGAGCACACAAATCACCCCGTACTCAGCCCAGGTCGTTATCCGCATGTCTTCAGGATAGGGTTTTGGGCGGGCTGAAACAAGGGTCCGCGACCCAGAACTATTGAACTACAACTGAAGACTACCTGCTGGGTGCTGTCAGCGAGCCGGCTGATGGCTGCGGGCTAACTCGGATCGGTTTAGGACTAGCCCGCGGCCGTAAGCCGGCCCGCCGAAAGCCCCTGGCAGGTAGTCTTCAGTTTGTAGTTCTTAGCCAGCACCTACTCCCCCGTGCTTCCCACCAGGCACCCCTATCTCGGTCATTTTCTTCAGATCGAGAACCTCGTCGATTTCCTTTGCCGGCAGGACTTTCTCCCGCTTGACCAGATCGCGGATGAGAACGTTCTCCTTCACCGACTGCTTGCTCAATTCAGCCGCGCGGGCGTAGCCGATCTGGGGCGCGAGTGCTGTCGCCAGCGCTGCGGAGCGCTCCAGCCAGTACTCACACTGTTCTTCGTTTGCCTCGATGCCCTTCACCGTTTTCTCGGCGAACACTCGCGCGGAATTCCGCAGAATCATCATTGAGAATAGAACGTTGTGCGCGATCACCGGCATCATCACGTTCAGCTCGAGCTGTCCGTGCTCGGCGGCGACGCTCACGCAGGAATCATTGCCGAGCACCTGGAAGCAGACCTGATTCACCATCTCCGGAATCGACGGATTGATCTTGCCCGGCATGATCGATGAGCCGGGTTGAACCGCCGGGAGGCGGATCTCGTCGAGACCAGTGCGCGGACCGCTGGCCAGCAGGCGCAGATCGCTGGCGATCTTGCTGAGATCGAGAGCGAGAACCCTGATCTGGGCGCTGAAGCCGGCGACGTCTCCCATGCTCTGCATCAGCTGGATGCGGTCCTTGCCTTCCCGCAGCTCCACCTTCGCCGATTCACGGAGATACTTGACCATCAGCTTCGGATATTCCGGCTCGACGTTCACTCCGGTGCCGACCGCGCTGCCCCCGATCCCCAAATCGCGCAGATAGTCCGCGGCTTCCACGACTCGTTTGAGCCCTCTCCGCAGCGAGCCGCCGTACGCTTCCAGCTCCTGCCCGAGCCGGATCGGCATCGCATCCTGCAGATGTGTGCGCCCCGACTTGAGAACATCGTCGAATTCCTTCCCTTTCTTCTCGAACGCTTTCGCGAGTCCTTCGAGCGCCTTTTCGAATCCCGACAGTTCCGTCAGACAGGCGAGCCGGATCGCGGTCGGAATCACGTCGTTGGTCGATTGCGCCATGTTGACGTGGTCGTTGGGATGGACTGGCGTGTACGTCCCGCGCCTTCCGCCAAGGATCTCGTTGGCGCGATTGGCAAGGACCTCGTTGCAGTTCATATTGTGCGACGTTCCAGCGCCCGCCTGATACACGTCCACCACGAAATCCTCGCGGTGCTTGCCGGCGAGAATTTCGTCCGCCGCCTTGACGATCGCATCGGCAATCTTCCGATCGAGTCGTCCCGTCTCCTTGTGCGTCAGCGCTGCCGCGCGCTTGATTCGCACCGTCGCGTCGATGAACGCGGGAAGCGGGCGCATTCCGCTGATCGGGAAGTTCTGAACGGCGCGCAACGTCTGCACTCCGTACAGCGCGTCCGCCGGAACCTCGAGAGTCCCGAGTGGGTCTTTCTCGGTGCGAGTCTTTTCGCTCATCGTAATTGTGTGTGAGTTCCCAGATCAGCGACCGACAATGCGGGCGCTGCCGTTGAGGAACGGATTCGACAGCCGCTCCTCAGCGATCGTGGTGTCCATGCCGTGCCCCGGATATACCACCGTCTCGGGCGGGAGGGCAGATATCCTCTCGAGCGACGCAGCGAGCTGCGGGGGATTCGAGAACGGCAGGTCGGTTCTTCCTATGGATCCAGCGAAGAGGCAGTCTCCAACGAGCGCGATGCCATCGCCATGGATAACGACGTGGCCGGGTGAATGACCAGGCGCGTGCATTACAGTGAGCTCGACATCGCCCAGCTTGAGCCGCTGTCCGTCGACGAATTCACGGTCCGGCGGCGGAGGCTCCTCGAACGGAACGCCGTAGACCTGTGCCTGGCGCGAGGCGGCGTCGTAGAGCCGGCGGTCGAGAGGATGGAGATAGATCGGAACGTCCCACCGTCTCCTCACCGACGCTATGG
The DNA here is from genome assembly GCA_030774785.1 of Gemmatimonadota bacterium. Taxonomy (GTDB): domain Bacteria; phylum Gemmatimonadota; class Gemmatimonadetes; order Gemmatimonadales; family Gemmatimonadaceae; genus UBA4720. The sequence goes on along the minus strand of JALYKM010000322.1, from coordinate 13,086 downwards.
CCCCGACGTGGTCGACGTGCCCGTGAGTGATCCAGATCGCTTCCAGTTTGGCCGTTGAATTGTCGATCGCTTCTACCAGGCGATCTCCCTCGCTGCCAGGATCCACTATCACCGCGCGGTTGGTGTGGTCATCCACGACCAGATAAGTGTTCTCCTGGAACGCGCCGACGGTGAAAGTCTGGACTATCACCGGTGTTACTTCGCTGTGCTGCGCCGGGAGCGCATCAGGTGTAGCCTCCGGCGCTTGTATGCGAGCTCTCCAATGCTTCCCGCGTGGCGTCGCTCAGGCCCTCGCTCTCCATCTCCTTGAATCGGGTGATGTACTTGTCGGCCGCGATCGCCGCGGTCGTCGCATCACCTGACGCCGTCGTAACCTGCCTCGTGAGCTGAGCCCTGAGGTCGCCGGCGACGAAGAGGCCGGGGATCGACGACATCATCGCGTTGTCGGTGAGGACATAACCCATGACATCGTGCTCGAAATGTCCCGCGATCACCCCCGTGTTGGGACGGAACCCGATAAAGATGAAAAGCCCGGTCGCGTCCAGGAACTCGCGGCCGCCGGTCACGAGATTGTGTAGTCGAAGCCCGGTCATTCCCTGCTCCGGATCGCCCTCGACCTTCTCCACGACCGTGTCCCAGATCACTTCGATCTTCGGATTGTCGAACACGTGCTTCTGCAGAATCTTGGAGGCTCTGAACTCATTGCGCCGATGAATCAGGTAGACCTTGGTCGCGTAACGCGTGAGGAAATCGGCTTCCTCAACCGCTGCATCACCACCTCCAACCACTGCCACGACCTGCTGCTTGAAGAACGCGGCGTCGCAGATTGCGCAGTAGGAGACGCCCTTGCCGGCGTACTCGAGCTCACCCGGCACTCCGAGCTTGATGGGCGTTCCGCCCGCGGTGACGATCACCGCCGGTGAGCGGAAAATGTCGCCGTTCTCGGCCTCCGTCTGGAAGTAGCCGTCGGACATCTTTGTCACCGAGATGACGCTGGTGGTATCGAAGAATTCGGCGCCGAACTGCTTGGCGTGAGAGGCGAATTTCTCCGCCAGCTCGTAACCGAGGATTTTGGGGAACCCGATCACGTCGTCGAGGTACTCGGTGTTGAGCAGTTCTCCCCCCGGGAATCCCCTCTCGAGCACCGCGGTGCGCAGCATCGCGCGGCCGGTGTAGAGCGCGGCGGTCATTCCCGCCGGCCCCGCACCGACGATGACAACATCATAGTCGCGCACTATCGCCATCGTTGAAATATAACGCGACCTACCCGCGCGCCGGCGCCGGCGGCGCCGCGTCAACAGCGAACGTGACGGCCCCCATCAACGATGATCGTCTCGCCTGTGACATAATCCGCGCTGAGCAGATAGAGCACCGCCTGCGCCACATCTTCAGGCGTGCCAAGGTGACGGAGCGGCGTGGTGGCGATAAGCTTGTCCGCCTGCTCCTGCGTCGAACCTTCCGGGAGGAGGACGGGGCCGGGTGCGATTGCGTTCACACGAATCTTCGGCGCAAGCGCGTGTGCCAGCGCTCGCGTCATCTGGACGATCCCAGCCTTGGTAATCGAGTGGGGAATGTATCCTCGCCAGGTTTCGAATGCCGCCAGGTCGGCGATGTTGACGATCGCGCCACCGTGGTCGCGCATCACTCGCGCAGCCGCCTGAGACAGAAAAAACGGCGCGCGAAGATTGAGCGCGAACATCGCGTCCCAATCCTCGACCAGCACTTCGCCCACAGGCGTGCGGAGCATCACCGCGGCTGAATTCACAAGAACATCGAACGATCCGAAGAGCTTGGCTGTGTGTTCGACCAGTCGGGGCGCGGTTGCGGGGTCCGTAAGGTCTCCGGGAAGAGTGCGGGCATCGCTTCCCGCCGCAATGATCTCGTCCGCGGCTTCGCGCGCGCCTTTCTCCGAACCGGCGTAATGCACCCCCACACGCATGCCGGCTTTGCCGAGCGCCAGAGCAATCACGCGGCCGACACGCGTTCCTGCCCCGGTGACGAGGGCTACGCGTCCATCTATTTCCATTCGGGGGCCATCCTCACGCGCTTGGCGAAGAAGTGAGCGAAGCGACTTTCTCGTCCTGCCGCTCCAGCCATTCCGCGGGGACGCTCATCATTCCCAGGCGACGCGGCCCCTCGGCCGCCCCGTGCCAATCCGATCCGCCACTCGGGACGAGACCAAAGAAGTCGGTGAGAGCCTGCAGTCGCTTCATGTCTTCCCTGGAGTGGCCCGGATGTCTGATCTCGACTCCGTCGAGTCCCGCGGCCACGAGCGGCTCCAGTCGCTCGCGTCGTCCCCCTTCTCCCGGGTGGGCCCAGATCGCGAGGGCGCCCGCCTCGTGCGCGATGGCGATGGCGTCTTCGATCGAAAGCTTGTCCTTCTCGACGAAGGCGCTGCCGTTGCCACCCAGGTATCTCATGAATGCATCGCGGAAATCGTGCACTGCACCGCGAGCAATGAGAGCGCGGGCAACGTGAGGCCTGCCTACGGCTCCCCCGTTCGACTGCTCGAGAACCTCGTCGAGCGTGATCGGAATGTCGAGGGCGTTCAGCTTGTCGACGATCTTCTCGGCGCGAGTGAAGCGCAGAGCGCGCAGCTCTCCCAGCCGTTTTTCGAGAGTCTCCAAATGTGACAGGTGAAGCGCCAGCACGTGAACTTCGTGATCCTCGTGGAACGCGCTGAGCTCAACACCCGCGATTACGCGGATGCCCAGTCGCTCGCCCGCCTCGCGCGCTGCTGGAATTCCCCCAATCGTATCGTGGTCAGTGAGTGCGAGTGCCTTCAGGCCGCAGCGCTCGGCAGCTTCGATCACTCGCTCGGGTGGGAGAGTGCCGTCGGAGGCGGTCGAGTGAGTATGCAGATCGACGAACCCCGCCCCCACCGGCTCTGCGCTCACCGCGCGTAACCGGCCTCAGGCGACGTGAAGCTTGGCTGCGACTGCTCGAACAGCTCCTTCAGCTGCGCGTCGGACAGCTCGGCGAACGCCTGCTCGCGTGAGCGGCTTCCCTGGGGCGAATAGCGGGTAACGCGAACCTCGCGATCGATTCCCGATCCGCGGGAGAAGATCAGCCCGTACTCGTCCTGGGTGTACTGAGTGATGTAACCTGAGGGGTAAACTTCCCACTTCTGGCCGTCGGCCTCGATCGTTCGCGCCGGCATCCTAGAGCTCGACCTCCTGATAGACCCGCGAGGGATCCAGCGTCTTGTACGGGGCGTTGCCGTGCGCGACGGTGAGAGTCCGCTCGTCGTCGGCTTCCGTGAACTCGATGAATGCCCCGGGAAGCGATGATTCCTCGAACACCCAGAACCGGCAATTCGCCGCGGCGTAGTGCGTTCGAAGCACCTTGAGACGCTTCGTATAGTTCGCTCGCTCAGCGGAAGGGACGGTCGAACGCTGTATGGTAAGAGCGCGTGGCATCTTAGAGTCCGGTCTCCGGAAATGCTTCGATGGTCTTCTTGACGAACGCGAGGAACTGGTCGGCGACCGCGCCGTCGATCACGCGATGATCGAAGGAGATTGAAAAATAAGCGCAGGTACGAATCGCGATCGTATCCTCCCCATCAACCCCTGGCAGTACTTTCGGGCGCTTCTCGATCGCGCCGACGCCGAGGATGGCGACCTGCGGCTGGTTGATGATCGGTGTGCCCATCAGCGAGCCGAATACACCCGGGTTCGTGATGGTGAACGTTCCCTCCTGAACTTCTTCAGGAGATAGCTTCTTGGCGCGAGCCCGGGCGGCGAGATCGTTGAGGGCGCGCGTGATTCCGGAGAGCGAGAGATCATCCGCTCGCTTGATCACTGGAACGATCAGTCCCCAGTCGAGCGCGACCGCGACACCGATGTTGATCTGCTTTCGGTAGATGACGTTCGTGCCGGCGACCGACGAGTTCATCACTGGGAAGGCCTGAAGCCCCTGAGTGACCGCTTTGATTATGAACGGCATGTAGCTGAGCTTCTGCCCATCTGCCCGCGGGCCGCGGGCACCCGCCGCCTCGAACTCCGCGCGCTTCTTGGCGCGGATTCGCGCGACCCGAGTGAAATCGATCTCGATGAACGAAGTGACGTGCGCCGAGGTGTGCCGGGAGGCCACCATGTGATCACTGATGAGCGCGCGCATCTTCGACATCGGCTCGACGACATCCCCGGCCCATGGCTCGGGCATCGGAAGCGCGTGGCCACCAGACGGACCGCCGGCGCGCACTCCAGGAGCTGCCGGGATCAGCGCGCCGGATTCGATGAAGCCGAGTATGTCGCGCTTGGTCACTCGACCAGCGACACCCGACCCGTGGAGCGAAGCAATGTTCAGCCCGTGCTCCGCAGCGATTTTTCGCACGAGGGGCGAGGATTTGGTGCGTACCCGATCCTCGAAGGAGTTCCCGTTCCCCGCGTGTGATGCGGCGATGGCGGGAGCGGGGGATGGCTGACGGGATTGAGCCGGCGCCGGCGTACCTTCCCGTTGGGGGGCCGGCGGAAACGAGGGCGTGGCCGGCGGCTTGCTCTCCGCCGTCGGTGAAGCCGTCGCTCCCGCGCTGGATGCGGGCGCCCCAGCCTCAACTGAAACCGCGGCACCCTTTTCAGTCTCGAGCCGCGCTACGACAGTCTGCACGGCTACGGTTTCGCCTTCCTTGACGATGATCTCCGCGAGCACGCCCGCGGCCGGCGCAGGAATCTCCGCGTCGACCTTGTCCGTCGAGATCTCGAAGATCGGTTCGTCGCGCTTCACCTCGTCGCCTACTTTCTTCAACCACTTGGAAAGTGTGCCCTCGGCGATCGACTCGCCCATCTGCGGCATGATGATGTCTACTCGTGCCACCGCTTCTCCCTCGTTCGCTTATTCGTCGGGCCGGGTCCGGCTCAGACGTCTCAATGCAAGAACAGGCAGCGTGAGCGCTCCGACAACCGCTCCGATACCAGCATACACCCACCAATTGCACGCCGGAAGCCCCTCGGGAGGCTTACATCCCTGCATGCTGCCGACAAACTTCGCCACCATTACAGCAATCATTCCACCACTGAAAAAACCCGCGACCGTCGTGACGCAGCCGACGCCGATATTTCGCGCGAGAATCCCTTCGTTATGGGACTCCGGCAAGGCCATCAGTAGGCAGCAAGCTTCCGCAGCGCCATGACTATGTCGGACGTCTGCGGAAGCACATAGTCCTCGAGCGGCGGAGAATAAGGCAGAGGTACGTCGGCGGCCGTCACGCGCAGAATCGGCGCGTCGAGCCATTCAAAGGCGCTCTCGTTAATCCTGGCCGTAATCTCTCCCGCCACGCCGCCGGTGCGCGTGTCCTCGTGCACGATCAGAACACGATTCGTCTTCTTCACTGTGGCAACGATCGCTTCGTCGTCCATCGGCAACAGCGTGCGCAGGTCAACGACTTCCGCGGACAAACCATCCTCTTTTTCAACCTGCTCGGCCGCCTCGAGCGCCTTCCAGACCGTCGCCGCGTAGGTGATGATCGAGACATCCCTGCCCTCTCGGGCGATCCGTGCCTTTCCGATCGGCGTCAGATGATCGCCCGCCGGCATCTCTTCCTTGATGCGCCGATAGAGGTACTTGTGTTCGAAGTAGAGCACGCAATCCTCGTCGCGAATCGCTGATTTGAGCAATCCTTTGGCGTCGCTCGCGGTGGCCGGATAGACGATCTTGAGGCCGGGGGTGTGCAGAAATGCAGCTTCCGGGTTCTGCGAATGAAACGGCCCGCCTCTCACATACCCGCCGCTCGGTCCGCGCACCACCATCGGGCACGGCAACATCGCCCGGTATCGCGCCGTCGCAACGTAGTTCGTGAGCATGTCGTATCCGGTCGAGATGAAGTCGATGAACTGCATCTCGCACACTGGCCGCATGCCCATGTGGGCGGCGCCAGCCGCCGCGCCGATGATCGCTGCCTCGGAGATCGGCGTATCGATCACTCGCTGCTCTCCGTACTTCGCCATCAGTCCTTCCGTAACCTTGAACGCGCCGCCGTACGCGCCGATGTCTTCGCCGAGGCAGAAGACGTTCTGGTCGCGGTCCATTTCCTCGAACAACGCTTCGCGAATTGCCTCGAGGTAAGTGACCTCAGACATCGTGCGTTCCCCAGCTCGCGGGGCGCTCGTGCACTTCCACCGCCGACTTTATCCCCTCTCTGAACCAGAGCGGAGAGAGAGTCGGCGGGTCGGCGTAGATCCCCACGAGCGCATCGGTCGGGTCAGGCATAGGCGACGCTTCAGCCTCGTCGGTCGCGCGGTCGATCGCCTCCTTCACCCGCGCATCGATCGCGTCCAGCGCCGCTTGCTCGAATCCTTCACTCAGCAGCCGTTTCACGTAGCGGTCGATCGGGTCGTTCTCGCTTGCCCAGCGGTCGATCTCCCCGGGTGGGACGTAGGACTGGTTGTCGTGCTCCGCGTGCCCCTTTCTACGGTAAGTAATGAGCTCGATCAGCGTGACACCGCCACCTGAGCGCGCCCGGTCGACCGCTCGCTTCGTCGCCTCGTAGCTCGCGATCACGTCGTTGCCATCTGCCTGGTCACCCCGGATTCCATACCCAATCGCCTTGTCGACTAGCTGCTTCGCGGCGGTCTGCTTGCTGAGGGGCGTCGAATAGGCGTAGCCGTTGTTCTCCACGATGACGACGAGCGGACACTTCTGAACCGCCGCGAAGTTGATGCCTTCGTGAAACGCGCCGGTCGAAGTGGCACCATCCCCGACGTAGACCAAGCCGACGCGATCTTCCTTCCGCATCTTGAACGAGAGCGTGACGCCCGCCATCACCGGCACCATGTCGCCCAGGTGCGAGATCTGGCCGATGAAACCGCGGACGAGATCGCCGTAATGGATGTTGAGCTCGCGGCCACGCGTCGGCGAGTCGCCCTTCGCCATGTACTGCTTGATGATCTCGTTGGGCTTCGCACCCTGCACCAGCATCGAGCCGAGGTTGCGGATTAGCGGCGAGAGAACGTCACCCTTGGTGCGGTCGAGTGCATACGCGCTTCCCACCGCGTCCGCTTCCTGGCCGAGGGAGCGGAAGAGACCGCCTACGACCTTGGTCTGCCGGTAAAGGTTCACGAGCCGCTCCTCGAGGGAGCGGGTGAGCCTCATGTAGTAGTAGAGCTCGAGCTTCTGCTCGCGTGACAATGATTCGCTGCTGCTCGAGCGAATCGAATCCTGTGGCATGTTCGCCGGCTTCGAGGCGGCGGTACTCGACCGCGCCATTTTAGTACGCCGCTTCGATGCGGTGGCGTGGATCGCCCGCCTTGTGCAGCTGGACGAAGAACTTCTTGGCGTTGCGGTCGAGCCGGCTCTCGCCCATCTGGTCGGAAGAAATCTCGACGAAGGTGTAGTGCCCGCCTTCCTTGCGCACGCTCAGCTGAAGCGTGCCGAGATCACCGGCGAAGGTGCGAGAGCGCGCCGTGTGACCGCTGCGCTCCATCCCGATCTCGGGAAAGAATTCGTCCGCGATCCTGAGCACCTCGGTCGGGACCAGCTGCGTTCTAAAGAAGTGGCGCATGTCTGATGTCAGGTCCCGGGCTCGCTGGCGGGGCGGACGCCCTGGATCCAGTCTACGCGCTCGAGCGGCATGCGCGGATCCTTCTCCCGCCGAAACTGGATTGCAGCCGCCCAATCGCCTGTCGTCGCGAAAAAGAGCCGCCCGGAGTAGGTGCCGAGCTCCTTTTCCTTTTTCAGGCCGTCATTGGTGTTCGCCCTGTCGGCGCTCGTGGCGAAGATTCTTCCCTCACCGGTCTCGATCGGCTGGCCGGTCTTCTTGTCCTGCACGACGATCCGGTACACGACGGGCTCGATCGCGAGTGGCGGCATCGGGTCCATCGTCACACGAAAAGCATAACTGTCCGACCAGAGCCTAAGCTCAATCGCTTTCGGATTGGGCCCGCAGCTCGCGAGCAGAACCGCGAGCAGCAGAACGGCGAGCACCGGTAGAAACGCCAGGCGGCGAAGCATCAGGCGTAATACTCCAGACCGAGGTGGGTAATCTGGTCTTCGCCCATCAGGTGGCGAAGGGTGTTTTTCAGCTTCGTCTGCTGGATGAAAAGGTCATGCTCCGGCTGCAGTCCGGGCGCGGTCATTGGACTCTTGTAGTAGAACGAGAGCCACTCCTGGATTCCCTTCATCCCGGCACGCTGGGCGAAATCGGAGAACAGCGCAAGGTCGAGCACGATCGGCGCGGCGAGAATCGAGTCGCGGCAGAGGAAGTTGATCTTGATCTGCATCGGGTAGTTCATCCACCCGACGATGTCGATGTTGTCCCAGCCTTCCTTGTTGTCACCGCGCGGCGGGTAGTAGTTGATCCGGACGACGTGCGTGAAATCCTTGTACAGGTCCGGATAGAGCTCGGGCTGCAGAATCGTATGCAGGACGCTGAGCTTGGATTCCTCCTTCGTCTTGAACGACTGAGGATCATCCAGTACCTCTCCATCCCGGTTGCCGAGGATGTTGGTCGAATACCATCCGGCGAGCCCGAGCATGCGCGCCTTGAGGCCCGGCGCGACGATCGTCTTCATCCACGTCTGTCCGGTCTTGAAATCCTTGCCGGAAATCGGGACACCGCGGTCCTGCGCGAGCTTGATCAGCGCCGGAGTATCGACGCAGAGGTTTGGGGCGCCGTTGGCGAAGGGGACGCCTTCCATGATCGCCGCGTAGGCGTAGAGCATCGATGGAGCGATGGCATCGTCGTTCTTCTCCATCGCCTTCTCGAACTGCTCGATCGTCGCGTGCTGCGGGCCCGGCCTGATGAAGATCTCGGTTGAGGCGCACCAAACGATGACGATGCGGTCGCACTTGTTCTTCGACTTGAAATCGCGAATGTCCTGCCGCAGCTGCTCAGCCAGATCGCGCTTCGTCTTCCCCTTCTTCACGTTCGTTCCGTGAATACGGGTGACGTACTTGTTGTCGAACACCGCGGGCATCGGCTTGATCTTGCGCAGGAAATCAGCGATCGGCTCGATGTCGCGCTGGTCGAGGACACCCGCCTTCGTTGCGGCGGTCAGCGCGTCATCGGGAATCGGATCCCAGGCGCCAAAAACGATGTCATCGAGTTTCGCCAGAGGGACGAATTCCTTGATCAATGGCGCCCGTTTTTCGGGTCTTTTCCCCAGTCTGATCGTTGCCATCTGTGTCAGTGATCCGATCGGCTTGGAGCGTCCGCGCCGAATGCTCTCTACTCCCGCCATGAATGTGGTAGCGACTGCACCGAGTCCCGGTGTCAGTATGCCCAGTCGGCCGGTGGCCGGGGCTATCGATTTAGGGGCGTCACCAGAAGAGGACGATCTGCCCAATTTTTTCTCCGTATGTGATTAGGATTGCGCGCGACGTGTAGCCGCGATTCCCGCCGCTTTCGGGGGAGGGGTCGGATCGCTGATTATTCGGATTGGCTCGACGACGTCGGCCAGCCCAGAGCCCTTGGTGGTCCACACCTTCGCTTCCGGGTGCTGCGTAAAGCGATGCACGAAGGCGATCCGTTGTACCGCCGTGATCCACGCCGTGACGGTGAGAAGAATGATGATCCCGATCAGGACCCACCCGTTCCAGAAAAGTCCGAACAGCGCCTGCGGCGCCGACAACAACACGATGCGCTCAGGCCGCTGCATTACCCCGACCTTCGCATCGATTCCGAGGGATTCCGCCCGTGCTCGCGTGTACGAGACGAGAAACGTCCCGATGATCCCCACGAGGCAGATCACGACCATGTAGATGTTGTGGTGCGCGGGATTCGTGGCGTAAAACACGGTCAGGCCCGCCATCAGCGCTCCGTCGGCTACGCGATCGAGAGTGGAATCGTAGAACGCGCCGAATACCGTCGATCGCCCCGTTCTTCGTGCCACCTCGCCATCCACCACGTCGAAGAACGCGGTAACCGCCATCAGCCAGCCGGCCGTCATGATGTGGCCAGTCCCGTAGACGACGCCGGCTGCGACCGTCAGAAGAGTTCCGACGGTTGTGATCACGTTTGGATTGACGTTGTGGCGTGCGAGGAAGCTGATCGCCGGCTCTATGACGCGGAGCGCTCCTTTTTTCACATAATCCGTGGGAGTTGGCATTCAGCTGGGGCCGGCGGTGAGCAATAGCTAGCCGACGTGCCGGCACCACCGGCTGACGGCGCAGAAAAAAGGGCCGGCGTGAGATACACGACGGCCCCGTAAAATTAAGCCCTTCAACGATCTATTGCCAGCAGCGTCCCCAACTGTCGATACGCATGTTCGTCACGGCAGCCGCCAGTCGTACATGCTGGAGAGCGTGACGCTGTTCTTGGTGTAGGTGCGGGTTCCATCTACCGTGACCGCGCGCAGATTCACCGTCGCGCCCGCCGGAACACCGGCGACCGGAATGTGCTCTACGCTGTTGGCCGCGACCTGCTTGACGAAAATGTCGTTGCCGCCGCTCACGACATAAACGTTGACCGCCTGACTGAGATTATTGGTCAGGTGAATCGCGACATCAGCCGCTGGCTCGGGACCGGTGCGCACTTCAACCTGCCGTGGGCCGCACGCCGCGAGCGCCAGCATCGACAGCGAGACCATGAGAACACGCATGCTGTGCCTCCAAGAGTTTTGTTGGATTACCGAGCGCAAAGCTTTGCAAAAGATGTGCTTGGATAAACTCCAATGGAACGAGTTGCAGTTAAGTCAGTTGCAGTTACCTATAGATCAAGTACTGGCGTGTCGCCTCTCGAAAAGCGTACGCAGACTTGTACTCGCGGTCAATCAAAGCATCAGGATCATCTCCCCTGAGGAGCGCCTCTCGGACCGACGGAGACCCGAACCTGAGGTCGAAGTCCCGATTCCGAATCGTGAGCTTGCTTCCCGCCGTCTTGTTGATTGCCCACAGCAGACTCGCTCCAACCCGGGCCGCCTGCAGATTGCTTCGATTGATTACCGTGATCTTGATTCCCGGGATCGTCTGGCCGCCGTATTTCTGGTCGGTCGGATTCTGGGGTGTGAAGCTCTCGACGAAGAATCTAACCCCTGGGATCTCGCGCTCCCTGAGGATCGCTACGGTGGCAGCCGCGTTGAGCCAGGGAGCGCCGACCCGCTGAAATGCCTCCGGCGTCCCGCGCCCCACCGACAGATTGGTCGCTTCGAACGCTACCAGGCCGGGGTACAGCATTGCGCTCTGCAGGGACGGCATGTTCGGCGACGGCTTGACCCACGGAAGACCGGTGAGGTCGAACCACACATCCCGCCGCCACCCCTGCACCGGAACGACGTGCAGGTCGGCGCGGATCTTCAGTACATCGTTGAAGTAGAGCGCCAGCTCCCCAATCGTCATCGCGTGCCGAAGCGGAACCGGCCAGAGCGCGAATGCCTGGCCTGGCCGCCCGGGAGCCGGGTCTTCCGGGTTCGCGAGCGAGCTGTCGAGAACGGGGCCTTCGATGATGTAGCCGGTGATGGGATTCGGCCGGTCGAGCACGATGATGGGCTTCCGTACGCGCGCCGATGCGCGCATCGAGTAGACCATCGCGCCGACGTAAGTCCAGGTGCGCGTGCCAATGTCCTGCAGATCGAAGACGAGCGCGTCGAGTGAGCGAAGAATGCTGTCGGGTGGCGCCACCGTCTGCTGGCCATACAGTGAATACACGGGCAATCCGCTCTTCGCGTCGATGCCGCTGGCAATGTTCTGCCTGTCTTCCGTTCCGCGCAGTCCATGCTCGGGAGAGAAGAGCTGAACCAGACTCACTCCGGCGCCGCGAGCCCTCTTGTCTCTGAGCAGATCGATGTCGGAGACTCCCTTCTCGTCGATGCCGGTCTGGTTGGTGAGGAGCCCGATGCGCTTTCCGCGAATCAGTTGTATGCTATCGCGCAGCAGAACCGTTATGCCAGGCCTGACCTTTGCCTCGGCGAGCTCGGACGTAGGGTCGATCTGCTTGCTGGTGACAACGCAGCCGCTGCAGAGTGGGAGGAGCACTACGAGCAGCCGATGGTATCGCATCATCGATATTTGTCCGGTAAGTTGGTCGTGTTGGTGGTACCAAATGATACTCTTTTGCGTTCTTTTACGTAGACCGACGCGAGCGAGCAATGCAAACGCAAGCGTCTTGCCTGGCCACCTCAATCCCGCACTTATGGCGCTAACTGCGATCGACTGGGCGATTGTCGCTGCCTACTTCATCCTCTCGGTGGGCATTGGGCTCTACTTCACAAAACGCGGAGGTGAGAGCCTCAACGAGTACTTCCTTTCCGGCCGTCAGGTAACGTGGTGGCTGGCGGGAGCATCGATGGTAGCGACGACGTTCGCGGCCGATACGCCTCTCGTCGTGACTGGCCTCGTTTCCGCGCACGGCGTCGCCGGAAACTGGCTGTGGTGGAACATGCTGATGAGCGGGATGCTCACGGTATTCTTCTTCGCCCGCCTGTGGCGGCGCGCGCACGTCATGACCGATGTGGAGTTTGCCGAGATCCGTTACAGCGGTCGGCCAGCGGCCGTGCTGCGCGGGTTCCGTGCGCTATACCTCGCCATCCCCATCAACCTGATAATCCTTGGCTGGGTGACGAAGGCGATGATCAAGATCCTCACGATCTCGCTCGGTCTCCGCGACGTCAGCATTCTCGGATTCAATGTCCCCGGAGAGATAATCGCGGTCGGGATCTGCTTCATCATAACGGTTGCATACTCGGCTGGCGCAGGGATGTGGGCCGTGCTTTGGACCGATCTCGTCCAGTTCGTCATCAAGATGAGCGCTGTCATAGTGCTCGCCGTGTACGCGGTGCGCGCAGTAGGCGGCATGGACAATCTCAAAGCGGGCCTGACGACCCACTTTGGAAGTGCCGACGCCGCGCTGTCAGTACTACCTGTGAAAGTCACTCCAACCGGTATCGAAGCATACGCATGGATGCCGCTTCTGGCTCTCGCGGTTTTCCTCTCGGTCCAATGGTGGGCGGCGTGGTACCCGGGTGCGGAGCCGGGGGGCGGCGGTTACGTGGCGCAGCGAATTTTTTCTGCCAAGACGGAGCGCGATGGGGTTCTCGCCACGCTTTTCTTCAACGTCGCCCACTATGCAATCAGGCCCTGGCCGTGGATCATAACGGGACTTTGCACGGTGCTGCTCTACCCGAATGGCATTGGCCCAACTCACGATCACGAAGC
>JALYKM010000321.1 GCA_030774785.1 Gemmatimonadota bacterium | reverse complement strand
AGCTCCAGAGCTATCCGTGGAAGGATGTCGCCGAGAAGTATCCGGTCGGCACGAGAGTGTCGGGCAAGGTTGTCTCGATCACCAACTACGGAGCGTTCATCGAGCTCGAGCCGGGCATCGAAGGACTCGTTCACATCAGTGAGATGAGCTGGACACGCAACGTGCGCCACCCTTCGAAGCTGGTGTCGATCGGTGAAGCGATCGAAGCGGTCGTGCTCAAGGTCGATCCGAACGAGGAGAAGATCTCTCTCGGCATGAAGCAGACGGAGCAGGACCCGTGGATGATGCTGCCGGAGAAGTATCCGGTCGGAACGCGTCTCAACGGCAAGGTTCGCAACCTTACGAGCTTTGGCGCGTTCGTGGAGATCGAGCCGGGAATCGACGGATTGATCCACATCTCCGACATGTCGTGGACAAAGCGCGTCCAGCATCCTTCTGAAGTCGTCAAGAAGGGAGATTCAGTGGATGTCGTGATTCTGAACGTGGACGCCGAGAACAAACGCATCTCGCTCGGCTTGAAGCAGGCGACTGAGGATCCGTGGCTCCGCATCGGGGAGACCTATCCGGTGGGCACCGAGCTGGGGGGCAAGGTGGTGAGACTGATGGACAAGGGCGTCGTCGTCGACATCGGCAACGACATCGAGGGCTTCGTCCCAGTGAGCCAGCTCAATTTCGGCCAGCCCGTGAACAGTCCCGCGGACATCGTCTACGAGACAATGAATCTCGATCTGAGAGTTCTCGAGGTCGATCCGATTCACCGCCGCATTGTTCTCGCGGTGACCGGAATTCCCGCGGACCAGCCTCCGCGTCCGGAGACGCCATCGAAGGTGATTCCGATGGAGTCCGACGATTACAACCTGTCGGATCCGATCCCAACCCCACCGGATTCGTACGTAGAAGAGCCAGCCTAAATCAGCCCGAGCAGCTTGGGAAGGTGGCCTACCTTCGGGTAGGCCGCTTTTCGTTTGCGCCCAGCGGTCCGCAGGTTGCACGTGTCTCTGGTGCCTTGTCCGGGAGAATCAATGGCGGAGATCCTCGTGAAGTTCGATGAACCAATTGCCACGCCACGCGGCGGTAGCTATTTCGCGCAAGCAGCGGGAAGAGAAGTCGACGAAGGCCTCTGGGAGGGCTGGATCGAGTTCCTCCCGGTAGCCGAAGAAGGGAATGTTCTGGAATCGGGGAGGGAGACGACGCAGCCGAATCGCGCTAACCTCGAATACTGGACGCGAGGGTTGAGCAAGGTCTATCTGGAGGGAGCGCTCGCGCGGGCGATTTCGCTCGCTGCGGGGCCGCGCGAAATCCCAGCGACGGACCCGGAGCCTGCCCGATTCACAGCCCCTGCTCCTCGCAGGGCTCCACCATCTCCAGCTCCCGCTCCGCTCAGTCCCCGTCCAGTCCTCGACCCATTCCAGGTCTACGCACAGGGCGAGGAAATTCTCCGCGGCGAGCTGAATGCTCTATCGCGCGATCACATTGAGAGCATCGTGACCGCATACCGCATCGATACCTCCAGGTCGTCGTCCGGGATCGAATCGCCGTCCACCGCCGATCTCATCGAAACGATTGTCGGCGAGGTTCGCGGCAACCAGCTCAACGCCGATCCAGATTCAGGCGAGTCCCAAGCGCGACTCTAGCCGCATACTCACCTGGTCGCCGAGGGGTGCACGCCAGGACTCAGACGCCAATCACCCTGAGTCGCATCAAGCGCGAGGAAGCCGTGCGGGTCTTCCGTGACTGCCGTTGCATGACGTAATCGTCGACCCCGCCGGATTCGTAGGTAGAGCCAGCCTAGAGGCTACGCGGCTCGAGTGAATGGCTCGCTCCGTGTGGAGCGAGCCATTTCTTTTCCGTTGGCAGTGTTGAAGACTGATTGCGTTGTACACGACCGGCCTCTACGTTCGTCGTGCACTAACTACCTCGTGCCGCCGGAGCCGCACGGATGGAACTTCGCGAGCAGCTTCAACGCACGATTGGAAGCGCCTATGCCTTCGAGCGCGAGCTCGCCGGTGGTGGCATGTCTCGCATTTTCGTCGCGGAGGAGATAGAGCTTGGCCGCAAAGTCGTGGTCAAGGTTCTCAGTGGCGACCTCGGCGCGCTCCTCAGCGCCGAGCGCTTCGCCAAGGAAGTCAGGCTCGCCGCCTCGCTGCAGCACCCCAATATCGTGCCGATCTTGAGAGCGGGCACAGCGGGGGACCTTCCCTACTACACGATGCCCTACATCAGTGGCGAATCGGTGCGGAGCCGCATGCAACACTCCGGACCGCTCACCACTGCCAAGGCGCTTTCGATACTGCACGACGTTGCATGTGCGCTGGAGTTTGCCCACGCGGCGGGGATAGTCCACCGGGACATTAAACCCGAAAACGTACTGCTGGCGGGTGATGCCGCCGTGGTCATCGACTTTGGGATAGCCAAGGCGGTATCGGCGTCACGAACGGATACGAAAGGCACTCCGCTACCTATCGGTGGGCGGACCACTCTGACCGTCATGGGAACTATAGTCGGCACGCCCGACTACATGGCACCCGAGCAGATCTCCGGCGACTCGGTCGATCCCAGAACCGACATCTACGCCTGGGGCATCCTCGCTTACGAACTGCTGGGAGAAGGCCACCCGTTCAAGGACAAGACAACGGCGCAGCAGCTAATGGTCGCTCATGTGACCGAGAGCCCCCCGTCGCTCGGGCGGCGAATGCCGAGTTTGCCATCTCCTGTAGTCGCGCTCGTGATGCGTTGTCTGCAAAAGAATCCCGACGACCGGCCGCAGTCGGCCCGCGAAGTACTCGCCTCCCTCGCTGCGATTTCAGCTTCCCCACTCGGACGATCGCCCTTCGCTCGTCGGAGGGTGCAGATAATCACGGCTGTGTCGCTCGCCGTTCTCGTGTTGGCCGCCATCGCTGGACGTCACAGCATTGTCGATCGATTCGGGGTGCAGACGTCGGCGATCTCAAAGACGCAGTCCCTGGCGGTGCTTCCTTTTTTCAACGTGGGAGGAGACACGGCGAATGCCTACTTTGCCGAGGGAATGGCTGACGAGCTCACGAGTCAGCTGACGAAAGTCCCGGGATTACGCGTTGCCTCGAGAACATCCGCGTTTGCAATGCGCGGGAGGCGCGATCTGGACGTTCGAGAAATCTGCAAACGGCTCGGAGTGTCCGCTGTGCTCGAGGGAACTGTGCGCCGGTCCTCTGGTCGCCTTCGAGTCACCACGCAACTTACCAGCGCAGCAGACGGTCTTACTCTGTGGAGCGACACCTACGAGCGTGAGAGCAAGGACATTTTCACCGTGCAGGACGAGATCACGAAAGCGATTATCAGCGCTCTCGGGCCGACCTTGTCTGGTGGCCGGAGCGAAGTGCCCAGGCCGCTGGGTAGCGGCTCAGGGACCAATAATGTCGAGGCATATGACCTTTATCTGCGAGGCCGATACCTCCTCGAGCGTCGCGGCAAAGGCGTCTCTCGAGCCGCCGCATACTTCAGTCAGGCAATTGCGAAAGACAGCGGCTTCGCGCGCGCCTATGCTGGACTGAGCGAGGCGCTGGAACTCTTCCCGTACTTCGCCGCAACACCTGCGCGCGACGTAGAAGCTCGCGCTACAGCAGCAGCAACCCGTGCGCTCGCGCTCGACCCGCACCTCGCCGAGCCTCACGCTGCGCTCGCATTGGCACACATGCACGCATTCCGTTGGCCCGCCGCAGAGCAAGAGTTTCATCGGGCGCTCGAAGCGGATTCGACTTCGGCAACTTCCCACACCCAGTACGGACGCTACCTGATGGCTACCGGGCGGATCCTCGCTGCGCGGGATCAGTTCCGGATCGCGCGAAGGCTCGACCCGTTGGCGGGTACACCATCAGTCTGGCTGTCGCACATGCTGTCTCTCTCGGGCGACTACGCGGCTGCGGAAGAGGAGGCCAGGCGAGCATGGGAGCTCGACTCAACCCTTTCGACCGCGCACAACGTGCTGGCGCTCGACCGCCTCCACGTCGGAAGATTGGCTGACGCTCGCGCGGCCGTTGGACCCGGCGACGACGACGTGCCTTGGAATGGGGTCAGTGCCTTTGTACTTGCCTTCATCGGGGATACCGCCCGCGCGGCCGCGATAAGGCGCAGGCTCGATGAGCTTCCATCCGACACCTGGATGTTGAACACGGCACACGCGTTCGCCTATCTAGGAATTTCCGACACTTCCAGGGCGCTGGCGGCGCTGGAGGCGGCGCTGCGTGCCCGCGAGATTACTCCGAACTGGCAGCCATTCGCGGGACGCATGTACGACGGTGTTCGCGAGAGCTCGAGATTTGCCAGGATCGTGCAAGGGTTTGGCCTGGATCATCGCGGCCTCACATCTCCGTTAGGCGGGCGGCCAACGCGGTAAGACGTTAGGAGAAAGACTAAGAGCGCCTCGCTCCTTCAGGGGTGAGCCGCTTCGCGTCGCGTGCAAAAAGTACTATCCGTTCTCAGCGCCGCATCCGCCGGGGAAAGGCCCATCACCGACGCCGTGACGCTACATAAAGCGCACAATACACTATGACATCTCTGTGCCAGCTATCGTTCGCTTCAGGTGGACTGGCGCAGACGACGGCGTCTGGGCACCGTGCGGAAATGCTTGTTGCAAGGTGGCGGACCAGTAGACTGTGTCCCAACCGAACAGAGAGAGCGGTCCACCCTCAGAGGTGGACCGCTTTGTTTTGCGGGATCACGACGGTCAGAATCGGGGAAATGGCGCGGTTAGGTCAACCCTTACCCGGCTGACGCGGAATGCGACCTCTTCCGATACACAACAGCAGCGGAATCGTCCACCTTTATAGGAAGAAGCGCGTCCTCTTTTTCCCCAGAACCGCCCCCCTCAGTAAAAACCACGAATGAACAGTCAAAGCTCGGCGCGAGAAGCGCTGTTGGTGCTCGACGCGGCGCTCAGTGTGCGCGCCGCCAACAAGGCGTTCTACACGATGTTCCGGCTGGCGCCCGAGGAATGCGTTGGTCACAAGGTTTACGAGCTGGGAGGCAGAGCGTGGGCTGAGAAGCTCC
>JALYKM010000320.1 GCA_030774785.1 Gemmatimonadota bacterium | reverse complement strand
GTGGTGATGCGCGAAAGAGTGCTCGTCGCCATGTCAGGCGGTGTCGATTCATCTGTGGCAGCGGGACTCCTCGTCGAGCAGGGATACGACGTGGTCGGCGCCACGATGAAGCTGTTTTGCCATGGAGAGGACGTCCCCGATCGCCCTTGCTGCTCGCTCGACTCCGTTAACGACGCGAGACGGGTGTTCGAGCAGCTTGGCATCCCGCATTACGTGCTCAATCTGGAGAGCCGCTTCGGACACGACGTCGTCGACAACTTCGTCGACGAGTACGCGCGCGGCCGCACGCCGATTCCCTGCGTGCGCTGCAACACGTTCACGAAGTTTCGCGATTTCCTGAAGAAAGCGGACGCAATCGATGCTCGCTGGATCGCGACGGGCCACTATGCGCGCGTTGCTGGCGGCGAGCTGGTCCGCGGCGTGGACGAGAACAAGGACCAGACATACTTCCTCTGGGGCATCGACCGCTCTGTGCTCTCGCGTCTCCTCCTGCCGGTGGGAGGCCTGGACAAGGCGCAGACGCGCGCGCGTGCGCACGCGATGGGACTCGAGGTGATAGCTGAAAAACCGGAGAGCCAGGAGATCTGCTTCGTCCCTGACGGTGACTACGCGCGAATTCTCGAGCAGCGGCTGCCGGCTGATGCGCCGGCGCTGTTACGCGGTCCCATCGTGACGGCGAACGGAATGATCGTCGGCGAGCACAATGGATTCGCGCGTTACACCATCGGGCAGAGGCGGGGAGTGCCAGGAGGATTTGCGGCACCGATGTACGTGATTGCAATCCGCCCACAGGACCGCGCCGTTGTAATTGGAACCCGAGACGAGCTGCTCGGCAACGGAATCATTGCACGCGAAGTGAATTGGTTGATGGCCCCACCTGGCGTCGGTGATGCTGTCAGCGTGCGCGTTCGACACAGGGCTCCGCTCGCGCGCGCCGAGATCGTTCGTCTCGATGGAGGGGAAATCGAGCTCGCGCTCGACGAACCAGTATCCGCCATAACGCCGGGACAGTCAGTTGTGATCTACGATGGTGAGCGCGTTCTGGGCGGCGGATTCATAGAAGCCGCAAGCCAGAAACGTCCTGATCTCCCGGTCCTTGCAGCGTGATAAAGTCTAGCAGCGTGATACGCTGCAACCACCGTAGGCTTTATCGAGAAGGGAATCTCGATTCTCGGTAATCGTAGCTACCAGGCAATGACGAGCACCGCGTTGACAGGCTCTCGCAACACACCCCTGGCGATCGCGCTGCTCACCGGCGGATACCTGTTCGGTGGCTTCTTCGTCGGCATGGCCTTCTCACTCGTGGTGGGCTCGCCGAATCCCGGCGCGTTTCATATGACGCGCAACGTTCTCGCGGGGGTGATCGCGGTCGCGTGCATGATCGCCGCATCAACGGCGTGGGCGCGCGACCTGGCGCGTCGAATGGGAACCGCCGACCTGCGTCACGCCGGATGGGCTGGCGCGCTGAGCTTCGGACCCGTAGCGCTCGCGGTCGGACTTACGCTCACCTGGCTCGAGCAGCGCATCGTCGAGCGCGGGGCGGGACCCGCGCCTCCGATTCACATCGTCTATGGAATGCTTTTCATCCCTGCGAGTTTCGTTGTCGCCTCGGTATCCGCGTGGATTCTTGGCGTTGGATTGCGCTTGAGCGCGTCCGAGCAGCGCCGGCTCACGTTGGCGACGGGCCTCGCGGCGGCCGGAGCGTATCTCGTCGTCTACCTCGTCATGGAGCTCGCCGGCTGGCAGGTTGGCGCGCCGGGAGCAGCGCAGCGCGCTACCATGCTCGTCGTGACAGCCCTCGGCTGTCTTGCCGCGGCACTCGCGGGGGGCGCCGCCCTAGGGACAGTATTGTTCCGCCCCCGCACAGAAGCGTCGCGCTGAGTGCTCACGGCCGATCCACCCGCGGGTCGATGCCGGTGAGCGCGACGAGAGTGGCGTTCCACGACATGGGCTTCATACTCAGCGGCTATCGATGCTTCGCGCCCACGCTTCGAGCGTGAATGGCCGGCCTAAAAAGCGCTCGACAAGCAGCTCCGCTGGCGCCGACCTTCCTGGGTCGAGAATGGCGCGGCGGTACGCCCGCGCCATGACAGGATCCAGCAGGCCGGACGTGAACCGACTCAACAGATCCTCCGCGATCACCGCTGACCAGAGATAGGTGTAGTAGGCCGCCTCATAGCCCACCAGGTGCGTGAACGACGCTTCGGGGTGCATCTCGACGCGGGGAAGCTCGAAGGGGAGGTCCATCGCCTCGGCCGACCGCACGATGGAGTCGATGTCAGCCGCAGGGGACGATCGCTCGTGCAGGGCCAGGGAGATCCATGCTCGGACCAGAGCGCCGAGCGTCCCCCTACCGGCGCGATTCTCGTCTGGCTGCCGGAGTGACGGCACAAGACTGTCGGGCAGGGGCTCGCCCGTGCGGAAATGCCGCGCGAACGTCCGCAACACAGCCGGATCACGACCCCAGTGCTCGAAGACGATCGAGGGAACCTCGCGGAAGTCGAACTCCGCCGGCAGCCCCGACGTCCCAAACCAAGGCCGCACCGCCAGGATGTACTCCAACAGATGACCGAATTCATGAAACAGTGTCACGACCGCCTCGGGACCCAATAAGGCGGGCTCGCCGGGTTGCGCGCGGGTCAGCCAGCCTTCTCGCGCGCGGCCGCGTGTGCGAGATCCCGCGCGATGGCTGGCTGCGAGAGCCGGTGCAACTCGTTGAGAAAACGCTTCACGCCTTCGGGGGAGCGCGCCATGTGGTCCTCGAACTGGTACGCCGCCCAAGATCGGTAGCCGAGCAGCGTGGCCAGCTCATGACGCACGCGAAGTAGGCTGTCCACGACGAAATGGTTGGCGGGTGCTCCCCGGTTCCGGAGGCGGACGTACGCCCGCTCGCGCGTTTCCCGGTTGCGAGCATTCTGGATCACCAGCCGCAGATCGCCGCTCACCATGACCTCGCCGCCCGCACCACGTGGCTGCGCCTTCAGCCAATCCGCCGGCATGCCGTCGAGCGCGGCGAGATTCGAAAATACCACCGGGGTCGTATCCGGGCGCAGGTTCTCGTCGAAACGTCGCTCGAGACGCGTCAGCTCACCATGCAGTGCGGCGATCCGCGTACGTGTTTTCTCATCGCGATCGACGCCAGCGCGGCGGAAGCTCGCGAGCCGTCGCTTGAGATAGTAACGGGTCTCCGCGTCGGCCCCGGAGGTATCGATAGCGCTCAACGCGCGGTAGAGTCGCGGATCGAGTCGCCAGCTCGTGGAGACCGAGTCACGTCGTCTCATACCGTCGGCGGCCGCCGCCCGCACAGCGGAATCGGGATGCACCCCCTGCAGCAGGCCCACGATCTGGCCGGCATTGAAGCGGATCAGGTGCTCGTCATACGGCCGCAGCGTGTTGTCGATCGTCCGCCGACCCTTGACCGCCAGGACGCGTTCGAGAGAGAGGGACGCGTTGGCGATACTCCGGTCCACGAGCGCCCGAGCGTCCGCCGGCGTCAAGCGATCGAGCGGGAGCTCGGTTTCCTGCGCAGGTAGCAGGGTCGCGGCTCGGAATGACGCGCAGACGAGGATGGAGAGACACAGGCCTCGCCGTGAGAACGTGGTCATCTTTCGGCTGCTGGGTGCTGATCGGACTCTCAGCTATGTGTTACCAGAATGTCCGGCCGTCTCTGGTCACGGGATCGCCACGCCGTACGTTGCGTTGATCGCTTGCGCCGCAGCTGTGGCGAGAATCGCCTGCCCTTGTGCGCTCGGATGCACGCCGTCGAGACTGATGTATGGACCGAACGGCGTGCTCGAGAAGAGCACGTTGTACATGCTGAACGACGGCTTCGGCAAGCCGTAGAGCGCCTCGAGGCTGGAGTACGCCCAGCCGTTCTCGCTCGCCTTCGCCTGAATGTGCGCGTTCATTTGCGCCATCAGCGCGTTGATTGCATTCATGTCATTCGGCGTGATCACGTAATCCGCCGCGCCCGGGACATCGGCGCACGTCGCCGTCGTCGGTGCCTTGGACAAAAGCGTGAGCACGTATCCCGGAATGAACAGGTAGTTGGAGCTGAAGTAGCAGTTGATGCTCATCGAGATCCCGAGCGTCAGCAGATACGGCCACTGCGAGAAAAACTCTCGTGAGCGGCGAATGCTCGGAAAGGTCGCGGCGTTGTTTGGCAGGCCGACGAGCACTGCGCCAGCGCCGGTGCTCTGGACGGCGGCAAGTATCGAGTCGTAGACCGGAGCCCAGCTCGCGTACGGAGTTGCCGCGGAAAAGCGGCCCGTGCTCGCGGGCAGAACTTCGTTCGCTGCCTGCTCGACCGACACGAACGTGGGCTGCTTCGCGAGCATGGCCGTGACCTGCGTCTGTCCTGGAAGCAGCACGCGGCTGTACAGCTCTCCCTTGCGCGCGCTGACCAACATCATGGATTCGACTGTGCTGTGGAGCGCGTCCCATGCATTCGATCCCGAGATCGCGAGGTTGCTCGCCGGCAGCGTGACGCCGCTCTGCAGCGGAGCGCACGTCGTCATCACCGCGGTGACGAGATTGTTGCCGAACGCGCCGACGAGAATGAGATCGGCAGCGAGCGGGGGTAGGAGCGGTGGACCGCATCCCGGATCCTGAATCAGCGGCACCTCGAACGGCACACCCGCTCGGCTCGCCAGCTGCGCTGGCCACGCCGCATTCTGTCCCGGCGCCGAGATGCCAGCCGACTGCACGCCCTGGCTGTTGCTGGTGCCCAGGGCGACGTATCGCGACAACAAGCTCTGCGCGGTGACGACGCTGAAAGCTGGACCGTGCGGGGAGATGGATGACGTCGATGACGGCTGCACGATCTCGCCGCATGACACGAGGAATGCCGCTGCTCCCAGGAGGGCTAGGGAGCGATAGAGACGACGGAGCCCTTCACGCATGACTGCTCCTGCTGCTGGTGGGGCCGCGTCGCACGGATCCCGCTTACATTGCCCGAAGCGTCTCGCGCGGCCAGCGCCAAACTGGACTGCGAAAACAAAAGACGCAAGAGAAAAAATCGCCGCCCTCTCGGAACCGTCCTGCCGCCCCTCCGTCCGCCGCTAACCGAGGACTTGTCGCTGAGGTCGCGATGGAGCAGTTTGCCCGCTGGCACTCCCTCGGAATCAAGATTAACCGCTCACCACAGATCCCATGGTGAAACAACTCGCCGTTGTCATTCTTTTCGTGGCGGTTCCCGCAGCAATGCTTGCTCAGGATGCGGCGCCCTTCCCTGCGCCGAAAGCGGCGCCCCCGATCATAACACCGGGCAAGACAAGCGCTGATCCTCCTTCGGATGCGATCGTCCTCTTTGACGGCAAGAACCTTTGGCACTGGCGTACCAGCAACGGAAGTCCTGCAAAATGGCAGATCAGGGACGGCTACATGGAGGTCGTGGCGGGTACCGGGGATATCCTGACCACCGACAGCTTCGGTGACTCTCAACTGCATATCGAGTGGGCGACCCCCGCCGTGCCGAAAGGCGAAGGACAAGAGCGGGGCAACAGCGGCGTGTTCATGATGGGTCGATACGAGGTACAGGTTCTCGATTCCTACAACAACGAGACCTACTATCACGGACAGGCGGGGGCCGTGTACAAGCAATACGCTCCGCTCGTGAACGCGTCGCGCAAGCCGGGAGAGTGGCAGGCTTACGACATCGTATTTCACGCGCCGAAATTCGACGAGCAGGGGAAGGTGATCGACCGGGCGCGCGTCACTGTCTTTCACAACGGCGTGCTGATTCAGAACAACGTCGAGATCTACGGCATTACCTATAACGACAGGCCCGCTATCTACATCGCGCATCCTCCACAGGAACCGGTACGTCTTCAGGATCACGGAAACCCCGTCCGCTACCGGAATATCTGGATCAGGCGGCTGTAAGTCCCGACTCAGCCGCGGCTGCGCCTGGCTCGGCTGCAGGCTCGCGCGTAGAGAGCCAGAATATCACGAGACAGCCGAAGGCGAGCACCGCCGCCGCGAGAAACGCCGCACCTGGAACGTGAACGGTCGATTCGGGCGCGGTGAATCGCGCGAAAAGATGACTCATGATCGGCGGCCCAATGATGGCGGCGAGCGAGAACAGGCTCGCGACGGCTCCCATGAGCTCTCCCTGTGCGTCCGAACTGATCCGGCGCGACATGAGCGCGTTCGTCGTGCCCATGACGATCGCCGCGAAGAACCAGATCACGAGCCACGCGAACATCATCCAGCCCGCTGTCGCGAGGCCAAACCCGGCGTAGCCAGCTATTCCCGAGACGATCCCAATGAGAGCTGCGCGCCGCTCACCCAATCGAGGCACGAGCAGGCGCATGACGATCAATTGGCTCGACAACATCACGAGTCCGACGGTCGCGAAGGAGGCTCCGATAGTCGCCTCCGACCACCCAAATCTGAACTTGGTGTAGAAGGCCCAGGTGGAGGGCATCACCTGATTCGCCAGTCCCCAGAGGAAGAGAGCGCACAAAAGTCCGAGAACCACTGGATGCTTCCTCATCTGACTGAGAGTGCCAAGAGGATTGGCGCGCCGCCACTCGAACGCGCGACGTCTCTCCGCGGGAAGTGACTCCGGCAGAACTAAGAATCCGTAACACAAGTTGATGAGACTCAGCGCCGCGGCGGCAAAAAACGGTGCGCGGGATCCGAGCGTGCCCAACAGTCCACCGATCGCCGGTCCGATGATGAAGCCTATTCCGAAGGCGGCGCCGACGACCCCGAAGTTCTGAGCACGCTTCTCCGGCGGGCTGATGTCGGCGACGTAGGCGTAGGCCGGCGTGAACGACGCACCAGCGGCACCCGCAATCGCGCGGCCGATGAAGAGCCACGCCAGCGTCGGCGCGAATCCCATGATGATGTAGTCAATGCCGAGCGCACCGATTGCGAACAACAGAACGCGTCGCCGCCCGAAGCGGTCTGACAGATTCCCGAGGACGGGGGCGAATACGAACTGCATCGCAGCGAACGCAAAGCCGAGCCATCCGCCGTACACTGCCGCGCGACTGAGACTCTGCCCGGTGACCTCGACGAGCAGTCGCGGATACACCGGCATGATGAGTCCAAACCCGATCGAGTCGAGCAGCAGCGTGACTGCAATGAACGCCAGGGCGTGCTGGGTTTTAGGACCAGGCCCTGGGTTACTCAAGGCGGATACTCAAATCATTTGGGTAGTGGAAGGTCCGAATTCCAGGTTCCCCTCGTAACGAGCCACGTCCCATCACGCTGCTTGCCCCAGACAAGAATTCCCTTCCCCTTGTCCGTGATCGAAGTCGTAGCGCCCGGCGGCGTAAACGTTACATCGAAGGTTATGCGTGAGTAGGCAAGATCTCCCCTCCCCTCGGTCTCGAGCACATCCTGCTTGAAAGCAGTTGTCTTGCCGAAGCTCGCGAAAAGTTTTTGGATCTCTGGCCTTCCGTGAACCGCCGCGGCGTGGGGCGGCAACGCAGTGGCATCCTCCGCCCAATGAGCAGCAGCTGCTGCCAAGTCGCCGCTTAGCATGACCTTGGTGAAATCGTCGACCGCCGCCCGAATTGCACCGCGGTCAGATTCGGATATCGCGGCGGATGAAGCGCTGCACCCCGTCAGAACGAAAGCACAAACCGCAGCGAAGAGAGCCGTCCGGTGGACCTGCATCGGAGCCTCCTGTCAAAGTTGTCCCAATAGTAGGAGGTTCAGCTTTTACCGCAATAATTGGTTGGAAAACCGTCCGTGCCGGCTGCTGTGCTGCCCTCTAGCGCACCACGTAAACGTTCACGTTCGGCGTCGGGAGCTTCATGTAGAGACGCACCCAAAGCGCGAGGTGCATCTCCTGCGCGCGCGCGCCGCTGATGTCGCCGAGGTCCATGACCTCCTTCCAGCCGAATCCGGTCTTCAGGATGTTGATGACCTCGGCCTTCGCCTTCGCATCGTTTCCCGACACGAACATCGTGTGGACGCCGGGAATGATCGCCGGGTCGACCATCAGGGCGGAGGTCACTGTGTTGAGCGTCTTGACGACCTTGGCTGTCGGGAACGCGCGCTGAATCTGCTCGCCGAGGGAATCGGTATTGCAAACCGTAAGCGTCGGCGGCATTCCCTTTGAGAAGTCGAGCGGATTTGAGACATCGACAAGAGTCTTGCCCTGCAGATTCTTCGCACCTGCCGCCTTCAACGCCTCGAGCGACGCAATTCCGGAAGTGCAGTTGAAGACCATCTCCCCATGCGCGGCCGCGTCGGCGAATGTACCCTCGGATGATTGGTCGCCCGTCTCTTTCACCCATGCCTTTGCTTTCTCACCCCCCGCTTTGCGCGAGCCCATCCGAACATCATTACCGAGCTTGGCGAGCTTGGTGCCGAGTGTCCTTCCGACGACTCCGGTTCCCAGAATCCCGATTCTCATAAGACCTTGCCGAATAAGTTTTCCGAGCCGCGAGACCGCTAGTACTTCATGCCCCCCGACTCCGCAAACTCCTTCATCATCCTTTCCTGTTCATCGGACAGCTTTTCGGGAACCTGAATCGACACTTCGACGATCAGATCGCCCTTCTTGTCTCCCTTCTGAATCCCCTGGCCGCGCACCCGGAAGCGCTTCCCCGACGGAGTACCCGGTGGAATCTTGATCGCCACCTTTTTCCCGTCGAGCGTACGCACGCTGATCTTCGTTCCGAGCGTCGCCTGCGCGATGTTGAGTGGCACCGTCGCGATCACATCGAGACCATCGCGCCGATAGAACTTGTCCGGCAGCACGTTGAAGGTGATGACGAGGTCGCCCGGCGGACCGTTCGCGCTTCCCTTTCCGCCCTGCCCCTTGAGCCGGATCTTGGAACCGGTATCGACGCCGGGAGGAACGTTTACCAGCACCTTCCGCCGGACGCGAACTTCTCCAGTCCCGTGACACGTTGGACACGGCTCGGTCGGAACCTGCCCTCTGCCGAGGCAGACTGGGCACGGGCGATTCACCGCGAACCCGCCCTGACCGAATGAGATCACCCCGCGCCCGTTGCACTCGGGACAAATCTTGAGTTGAGCGCCGGGAGCAGCGCCCGTTCCGTGACAGGTGCTGCACTCCTCGCTCACCTCGAGCTCGATGGGCACTTTTCCGCCGCGCGCGGCTGTGCGGAACGGAATGTCGAGGGTCGCTTCGACGGTCTGTCCCTTCTCAGGCCCGCGCGGCCGCGAGCTCTGTCGCGTCTCTTCGCCGCCGAACATCGAGCTGAAGAGATCGCCGAGCCCGCCCAGCCCGCCGATGTCGAAGTCCTGGAAGTTGATGGTCTGCGCCCCGCCGCGAGCGCCGGCTCCGCGCCCTGATCTCGCGCCCCCACCAAACCCGCCGAATCCGCCTCCGTCGAACGCGCCGAGCCGGCGCATCTCGTCGTACTGCTTTCGCTTTTCCGGATCGCCGAGGACGTTATTCGCTTCCGAGATTTCCTTGAACCGCTCCCCCGCCTTGGCATCGTTTGCGTTGGCGTCGGGATGGTATTTCTTGGCGAGCTTCCGGTAGGCCTTCTTGATCTCGTCCTGGGAGGCGCTGGAGCTTACGCCAAGAACGGCGTAGAAATCTTTCGTCTGTGCCATGTCCGATCAGCGCGCGAAGACGGTCAGCCGTTCCACTGCTTCACGACCACTCGCGCGGGCCGAAGCAGTTGCGATCTGAACACGTATCCTGGCTGATACACGCGAGAGACGACGTGATCGTCTTCCCTGGCCGACGTGGGCTCGGTAGCGACTGCTTCGTGGAGCGCTGGATCAAAGGTCTCGCCGACCGGATTGATGATCTCGAGGCCGGCACCGCCCAGCGACTTGAGCAGCTTCTTCTCGACCATGTCGACGCCCTGCACGATCGTCGCGGCATCCGTCGTGGCGGGATCAACGTGCGCGAAGCGCGCAACGTCATCCAGCGCCTCGATGAGCTGGCGCACGAGGTCGGCCTGGGCGCGCGTTCCGGCGTCAGACCGCTCCTTTGCCGATCGCTTCCTGTAATTATCGTACTCGGCGGCAAGTCTCAGATACTTGTCTCGCTCGCTCGCCACATCCGACTCGGTGCCGCTCTCTGTCGCGCCAGCGTTTGCCGTTCCCGCGGCGCCGCTTCCGTCGGCTGCCGCGGTGACGCCCGAGGCATCGAACGACGAGTCGCCACCCTGCGCCCCGCCTTCACTCCCGCCGGGAGCGAAGTCGTTCTCAGAGCCCATGACGTCCTGCTCGGCCAGTGGCGTCCGCTCCTCTTTCTTCTTCGAATGTCTCATGTCCCTAAGTTAACCGCTTGAGAGCGCGCGCCGCACCATCTCCAGCGCAGCCTGAGACGCGCGCTGCCTGATCTCTGCGCGATCTCCTCCAACATGGAAACGCCGTGCCTTCACTTCTGAAGCATGCACGGCAATCCACACCAATCCTACAGGCTTTTCAGCCGTGCCACCGCCAGGTCCGGCAATCCCTGTCACCGAAACCCCGACATCGGCGCCCAGCTTCTCGCGCACCCCCGACGCCATCTGCAACGCCACCTGCTCGCTGACCGCCCCGTATCGCTCGAGGTCTTCAGCCCGGACGCCCAGCTCATTCCGTTTCACATCGTTGTGATAAGCGATCACGCCGCCGAGAAACGCATCGCTCGAGCCGGGAATGCTCGTAAGCCTCTCTCCCAGCATTCCTCCCGTGCAGCTCTCGGCGACGGCGAGCCTGGAGCCCGCCGCCCGGCACTTCTCCAAAACGACGGCAGCGAGATCCGCGTCATCCTCTCCGTATGCATACTCCGAGACTCGACTCCTCAGTTTCAGGATCGCTTCACTGATCAGTTTCTCGGCGCGCGGGCGCGACAATCCCTTTGCTGTCACGCGAAGATCCACGCCGGCTACTCCTGGAAGATAGGCCAGCGGCAACGACCCCAGCTGCGTATCCGGCCCGCCCAGAAAGTCCGGTCCCAAAAGCTCGGCGATTGCCGATTCCGCGATCCCCGTCGTACGCAGTGTGCCGGACAGAACGACGCTCTCCCCTCCCTTCGCACGCTCTTTGATCGCTGGGAGAAGCTCCTCGGCCAGCATCCCCCGCATCTCGCGTGGGACCCCGGGCATCATCGCCACCCAGCGACCTTTCTCGTCCTCGAGCCAGATCCCAGGTGCGGTGCCGTGGCTATTGGTGAGAATTCGCGCTCCTTCGGGAATCTCCGCCTGAATCCGGTTCGTCGCCGGGAAGCGGCTGTTGGGAAAGCGCGTGCGCCAGCGCTCTTCGAGCTTGGTGGCGAGCGCTTCATCGAGCCTCATCTCGCGCCCGAAGATTTTCGCGATTGCCGGCTTGGTAAGGTCGTCGCTCGTCGGGCCGAGTCCGCCGGTGGTGATTACCGCGCCGGTTCTGTCGAGCGCTTCGGCCACTGCCTGCGCGATCTTCTCCGCCTGGTCGCCCACTGTAGTTCGGCGGACTACTTCGACCCCACTCGCCGCGAGCGTGCGCGAGATGTGGGCGGCGTTCGTATCGATCGTGAAGCCCAGGAGGAGCTCGTCACCAATGGTGATCAGCTCGACCTGGAGAGAGCTCAAAACCCGAATACCCCGGCGTAGCGCCGGAGATAGACCGCGAGAGAGTACACGGTGAGAAATACCGATGCGATCATCGTTACCGTTCCGACGATGCCGTTGAAGTTCGCAAAGGCGCTCCAGGCGGCGTTGTTCCAGCCTTCAGCCCTGGCAAGAGTCGCCGCAAAGAACCAGAAGTAGGCCGAGCCGACCCAGACGGACTGGAAGCCGGTCTTCCACTTGGCCAGAGCGATCGCGGAGATGACGACGCCACGCCGCGCCGCCCCATGGCGGAACACGGTCATGAAGATCTCGCGACCGATTACGATCGCCACGACCCACCACGGAAGACCGACCGTTCCAAACGGCGTGACGAACTGCAGGCGCGCCGCATCGATGCTCTCCGCTCGGGTCGGAACCAGCGGGTCAGTCGGGGGCGCCATCAGCACGAACATTGGAATCAGAGTCGCGAAGAGAAGCAGCTTGTCCGCGAGAGGATCGAGCAGCCGGCCGAGATCCGTGATGAGGTTCCGGGTGCGCGCGAGCTTGCCGTCGTAGTAATCAGTCACGGCGGCGACGATGTAGAGGACAAACGCTATTAATCGTGCTCCCGGCGCGGCGATGAATGGCAACGCTGCGATGAAGGGCGCGGCGAGTATCCGGCCGGCCGTGATCGTGTTCGGGAGATTCACCCGCCGCTTCTCCGAGCCGCTAGGCGAGCGCCTTCAGCACCAGCTTGCTCACAGCCTTCAGCGTATCGAACACGCCATCCCCGTTGACCGCTATCGCTTCGAAATACGGCGCACGCTCCACCCACTCTCCCCCGGAAACCTGTTCGACGAGGTTCTGCCCGGCGTGATAGGGATCGGGCTGCACACGGTGCTTGCTCGCGTCCTCTACTTCCCACCCTGGATTGAGGGCAGCTTGCAGGTCCTCGATCGGCGCCGCGTTCGGCAGGTCGCGCTTGTTGTACTGGATCACGAACGGCATCTGCGTCAGATCGTATCCGTACTCGGACATGTTGTCGTAGAGATTCTGCATCGACTCGAGGTTCGCTTCCATCCTCTCCGCCTGGGAGTCGCCAACGAAGACGATTCCGTCGACGTTCTTCAGAATGAGCTTGCGGCTGGCGTTGTAATACACCTGGCCGGGCACCGTGTACAGATGGAAGCGCGTCTTGAAGCCGCGAATCGTGCCGAGGTCCACGGGGAGGAAATCGAAGAAGAGGGTGCGCTCGGTTTCCGTGGCGAGCGATATGAGCTTGCCCCTCGTCTCCGGCTTGACCTTGCCGTAGACGTGCTCGAGATTCGTGGTCTTTCCGCCAAGCCCGGGACCATAGTAAACGATCTTACAGTTGATCTCGCGCGAGGCGTAGTTGATCATCGACACTGTTAGCTCTTCCTCACCAGTTGAAGAGTTTGTCGATCTCGTCATCCGCGCCTTCGAGCAGATGCCCGGCGGACGCGGCGCTGTCTCGACCGCGTGAGAATACACGATCGATCAGCGGCGTCAACTCCTCGATCTCGTCCTTGATTCTCAGGCGGACGAGTCCGACAGTCGTGCGTGAATCGAAGATTATTACCAGCAGAAGCCGACGGGCAATATCCGCGACGTAGATGGACTCCTTCTCACCCTGGTGAAACAGACTCGAGAAGTCGTTCTCGCCGACCAGCTTCGCGAGCTGGTCGTTGGCGCTGTAGTCCGCGGCCGTCAGCGACGCGAACGCGGTAGTGTCGAGGCCCGGAGCCTCGCCTACAGTCGTCACGAGCTGTCCCGAGCGATCGACCAGAAGCGCGCAGCTCGACCTGGTCTCGCCCAGAAAGCGCTTCAGGGATTCGGTTATCGAGGTAAAGTCGTCCTGCGTGAACGACCAGTTTGCCGTGCCGACGGTCATCGTGCTCCGGTCACAGCGTCGCCTCGAGGCGCTTCAGAATTCGGACGCCTCGGTCGCGAAGGATGGCCGTCGGCTCCCACGCGACGTATTCGCGAAGCAGCTGCGCGGTGTCGACCGTAGGACGCGCGCGCAGATAGCCGAGCGCGGCGACCCGACGGAGCGGGGACTTGCTGAAGAGATTACGGCGGTAGTGGCGCTGCATTCGACTCCACACCAGGCTGCCGGCAGCCACACCACCCAGAAATCCGACGGCCACAAAGCTCGCCTTTTGTCTGCTCACGACATTGCCCGCCTGGCAGTCAGCGCCTGAGCGATGGTGACTCCATCGGCGTACTCGAGATCACCACCAACCGGCAACCCACGCGCGATCCTCGAGACGGTGAGCGGGTACCGCGAGAGCTTGCGCTGAACGTACAGCGCGGTGGTCTCTCCCTCGATGCTCGGATTCGTGGCAATTATCACTTCGCGGACGACTCCAGCCGACACTCTCGTCTCCAGCTGTGGAATGGTGAGATCTTCCGGCCCGATGCCGTCCAGCGGGGATAAGCGGCCACCCAGGACGTGATACACGCCCCGGAACTCACCAGACCGCTCGATAGCGCCGATGTCTGAAGCCTCCTCTACTGCGCAGATGACTCCCGTATCCCTGCGCGCGTCACGGCAGATCGAACACAGCTCCTCCTCCGTCAGGTTGAAGCACTGCGGGCAGGGCCGGACCTTTTCAGCCAGGGTCGAAAGAGCCGAAGCGAGCCGCTTGGACTGCTCCGGCGACTGCTTCAGAAGATGGTAGGTGAGCCGGAGCGCTGTCTTGCGCCCGATCCCGGGCAGCTTTGACAGTTCGGCAGCGAGATCGTCGATCGCCCCCACGCTAGAAAGGCAGCTTGAATGGGAGGTTGAGGCCGCCGGTGAGCTTGCCCATCTCGCCCTTGGCCAGTTCGGCGGCTTTCTTCTGCGCTTCGTTGACGGCGACGAGAACGAGATCTTCGAGCATCTCGACGTCCTTCGGATCCGCGACGCCAGGGTCAATCTTCACGCGCGTGATCGTTCCCTTGCCGTCCGCTTCGACCGTGACCATTCCGCCGCCGGCGGCCGCCGTCACCGTCTGCTTCTCCAGCTCGGACTGCATTTGCTGCATCCGCGCCTGCATCTGCTGCGCCTGCTCGAAGATCTTCGTGAAATCAGCCATGACTATGAACTTTGGATAATTAGTCTAGGAGCTCGAGGTCGAGCTCGTCGATCGCCGCGCCGAGGGCCGGATCTTTCTGCCGAAGGATACCGATGCGCTCCTCCTTGAGGGCCTCGGGGGTCATACGGCTCCGATTCGAATCCTGTGCCGTTGCGTCCATTGCACGCTTCATTTCGCGCAGCTGGCCTTCGTTGGGCGGGGGAGCGGCCGGCTTTGCGGCGGTCGGACCGGCAGCGGAGAGCAAGTTGGGCACCTCAAGCTGGGGCGGATAGCCCGGCCGGGTCGTGGAGCGCTGCGCCGTCCGTGCAACCGACGCCTGCGCTTGCTGGGTACGCACCGACCCGCTTGGCGGCTCCCTGTCCTCGGCGCTCGATATCGATTCCGCTCCCAGTCCCTTGAGCAGGTCCTCGAGTGCAACGGTTCGATCGAGCAGTGCCATTCGAATGAGAAGCATCTCGATCAGGAGCTGCTGCTGACCGCTCTTTCTGAACGTCGGCTCGAGCGCCGTGACCGCGCTGATCATCCGAAGCAGATCGCCAGCCGCGAAGAGCTCGCGTCTCTCCTTGAGAGCGGCCGCGACCGTGGCCGAGACTCCCTCGGCTTTCCCGTTGAGCACGAGGGTGAGCTGGGCACGAAGGATGTCGGCGAAGCCGGAGAGAAATACGCCGAAATCGACACCGGCATCGGCCAGCTTGTTCACGGCGCTGAACACCTCACCGGCGCGATGTCCCGCGATGATGTCGAGAATCGCGATGAACTCGTCCTCGGGCACGAGACCCAGCGCCTCCCGAACCCGCTCGGCCGTCACCGGTCCTTCGCCGATGGATATCACCTGGTCGGCAAGGCTCAGGGCGTCACGCATTGAGCCATCGGCGGCCCGCGCCATCATCGACAGCGCGTCGTCCGACACCTTCACTCCTTCCTTCTCCAGAACGGTCGAGAGCCGCCGGACGATGTCGCCCAATCCGATGCGCTTGAGATCGAAGCGCTGGAGCCGGCTGAGAACCGGCGCCGCTGCCTGCGCGATTTTCTGGGGCTCCGTCGTCGCGAAGACGAAAATGACGCGTGGTGGCGGCTCCTCGAGAATCTTGAGCAGCGCGTTCCACGCTTCGCGCGTCAACATGTGCGCCTCATCAACGATGTAGACCTTGAAGCGATCCTCGCCCGACGGGGCATACATGGCTCTCTCGCGCAGCTCCCGCGCGTCGTCGACTCCGCGATTCGAGGCGGCGTCGATCTCCACGACGTCAAGGCTCGCTGAACCGCTCCAGATTCGCTGGCACGAGATGCACGTTCCGCACGGCTCGCCGTCGTCGCGCTTGTTGTCGCAGTTCAAGGCCATGGCGAGCACCCGCGCGAGCGTGGTCTTGCCCACTCCGCGCGGTCCGCAAAGTAGATATCCGTGCGCAACTCGTCCCCTGGCGATGGCGCCACGCAGCGTGTTCGACACGTGCGACTGGACAGCTACGTCAGCGAAGCTCTTCGGGCGGTATTTGCGGGCTAGTGCGAGAGACATTACGAGGCGGGAGTACCCCAGGCCTGACGGAGCAACGTTAGACACCGCATGCCGCTGCTACCTTCGGGGTCCTGACGGAGTTAGCGGGCTCACGCCCTCCGGGGCCTGGGGCACACCAAATATAACTTCGAGTTGAAGGGCACGGGAGTTTGACTGCGAAATGAAGACTACCTGCTGGGGGCTGTGAGCGGACCGGCTGATGGCTGCGGGCTTTGCTCGCGTAAAAAATTATGTGACTCCGATCCTCAAAAGCATCTAGCGTGGCAGACTTCAAAAGAATATCGCGTCTGGCAAAACCGCATCCGGGCGAGCACGCAGCCGGCAGCCGGCCCGCTGACAGCCCCCACCAGGTAGTCTTCAGTTGCAGTTAAAGAGAAAGCCCCGCCATTTCTGACGGGGCTTCCCCTTGGTACACCGGAGGTGCCCGGGCCCAGTAGGTGAGGAGTTACTTCTTAGGCGGATTGATCTTCACCGTCGGAACCTTGATCGTCGCGGTGTCCTTCTTCACCTGGACCTTCGGCACCGTCACGCTCGCGGTGTCGACGCCAACGTCAACGGTCGGCGTGTGAACCGTGTCCGTCTGGGTTCCAACTACAGGCTTCTCAACCTGGTACTCTCCCTCGCCGGTCTTCTTGCAAGCCGAGATGGAGACGACGGCCAGCACGGCCGCGACTGCTGCTAACTTGCGCACGAGACGCCCTCCAAAAAGTGGGTTCGCCGGAAGACCCGGCAACATCGCCAATAATACTCAATCTTCGAACGCCTCGCGCTGCTTCTTCCGCACGCGTCGAAGCTCGAACACCTGTGCTACCTCGCCGCCGATGATGAAGAGAAAGGAGGCGTAGTAGACCCAGATAACCACAATCACCAATGCAGCGACCGTGCCGCTGTAGAAGGAACCGGGGTTGAAGGAGTGTACATAGGCCGAAAAGGCCCGTTTGGCGAGCTCCAGCATCACGCTCGTGAAGAGCGCGGCGATGAGGGCGGTTTTCCAGCGGATTTTCCGGTGTGGTAAAAATTTGTACAGGCAAAAGAACATGGTCGCGATGAAGGAAAACGCGAGGATCTGGCCAA
>JALYKM010000319.1 GCA_030774785.1 Gemmatimonadota bacterium | reverse complement strand
TCTCCGCGGTGGTCGGAGATCGCAGACGAGGGGTCGAGCCCCCTCGAGAAGGACGGCAAGGTGCTCGCCACACAGGGTCTTTTCGAGCTCTCGCCCGCGGACACGAAGGATCACCGTCCGCGTGTCGTGGCTCTCACACTCATCACAGACATCGTTGTCGACCATTTCGGGGCCCCTCGCTCCATCCACTGCTTCTGAGTTGCCCGCTGCCCCGGATGTGGTTCGCGTCGAGCGTGACTCCGGCAGGGCCAGGGCGATCCCGGTGTTCGGATGTCGCGGTACGAGGCCTACGTCGAGTACGATCGGGCCGACGAAAGGAGAGTCCTGTTGGAGGCGATCACGCTGGTATGCGACGTCTGCGGCAAGCCCGCGGTGGCCACGGTCACGATCAAGGTCGGCAACAAGAACCACCTCAAGGACTTCTGCTCCCAACACCTGGGCGAGCTCCTGCAGAATGCCCGTACGCCCAAGCGAGGGCGACCGAGGGTGAGTGCTACCACCACGTCCAAATCACCCACGTCCAAATCGCCGAGAACCGCATCGACATCGCGTGGTCGTAGGAAGCGCATCGGAGCGGCGAAGACGACGCGAAAGCCTCGAGGGGCGAAGACCGCGACAAGCGGAGTACGGCGAGGGCGTCCTCGCAAACGTCAGTCCGCGAATTGACAGCCTAAGCCCTTCGTATTCTGGTTGATTTGATCCGGGCAATTTCGAAGCTGGTCTTCGTGAGGACCTAAAATGCGCAAACGTTGTAGGTGAGGATTCAGTGTCTGCATCACCGTTTGGCGTATTGCGCCGAAGCGACCCCCCACATTACGTTCTGCGCGAGCTCGTCGCCGGCGAACGTCGCTGGCCAACGTGAGAGGGGCCGGTTCGGCGCCACTGGCGTCCGGTCTGCGCCTGACCCCGATCACCCGAGTCCGACAATGCCGTACTCGGGGCCTCATCGCGCGGCAGTCTCCTTGGGGGACTCACCCGGGTCTGCTGGGCCCTTCGGCCCGGCGCGTCCGATGGAGTGGTGGTCCTCCCGTATCGTCAGGGGTTCAGCAGTTGAACCCTGGTTAGCCCGCCCGAATCGTACTGAGCGGCCCAGACGGCTCCCTCTCCGACGGCAACGTGCACGGGAGAAATGCCAACTGGAACCGGCACCCCGACAACCTGGTTTGTAGCGGGATCGAGCAGAACCAGCATCGCCGGCTTGGTTAGATCGGGATTGTAAACGTCGGGTGAAAGCGATCCAGTAGCGGTCAAGACCCAGACTCCGCCCAACCCGGAGTGAACATCCACTGGGCGCGAAATGCGAATCGTCGCCACAACAGTGTTGCTTGACGGGTCGAGCCGGGCAACGGAGCCATCCATTTGCGCGATCCAGTAATCACCTGCAGCCGACGTGGCGGGTGCGTCGCCAGAAACAGACGGCCGTGTAACGGTACCGGTTTCGGGGTCAATCAGCACTCCCGACCCCCCGCCTGACGCTGAAGCCGCCCAAATAAGCCCGTTGTTAAGGACCTCCAAGCCTCCGGCACTCTGGGGCAGGTTTTCGTAGCTCTTGACCACACTATCCGAGCCCGCATCCATAACAACCAGCCGACTCGTCTCTTCTAATCCTTGACTTACGTATACGACGGATCCTGTCGTGGCGATGCCCTTGATGGACGCCCCGAGTGTGATGGAGTCAACGACGTTATCCGTCGATGGATCGATCTTGACGATGTCGCCCGACTCGGTCGAGACCCAAACCGCTCCCGCACCAGCCACTATCTGACCGGAGTCGCCTATGCCCACAACAGGAATCTTTGCAGTAACTACGTCTGTGGAGGGATCGATCTCATATACAGTGTTGGGCCCTGAGGCCCAGACAGCTCCTTCTCCCGCTGCCACGTCAGTGATCCCTCTTTCGAGTTGCACGAAGCCGGTCGCCGACGGCGCTCCTACCAGGGTGCTTGAGGCGGGTCCCGTGTTTGAGGTGGTGTGGCTTCCTAGGCCCCTCAACGCGACAAGGGGCAGCCCCACCCCAAGCACGGCGATAACAGCGATCACTAGCCGGATTGACCAGTTTGGGAATCGCAGCAACTCCTTGGCCGAGATCACAGGCCGCGAGACGCCCGAGTCGGACACTCGCGCTGCATCAGCAGCCGAGACTAGCGCGTTTCGAAGCTTCGCCTCGTACGGAAATGGGTCGTCGCTCACCGTGCCACTCCTATCTTCTCCTCGATCTGCTTGAGACCCCGCGCTACTCGCACCCGTGCCGCCCCCTCGGAGCAATGCAACCGGGCGGCGACTTCTGTATATGGCAGTTCATGACCAACCCGGAGGATAAGCGCCTGTGCGATGGGAGGCGAGAGAGCGGCGAGAGCCTGATTGATCGCCTCCCGGAGGGGCGCAAAGTCAGCCAGCTCTTCGATACGCTCAAGTGAGAGATCATCGATGGAGAGACGTTCCATCCCGAGCCGTCTCCGGGCTCGCTCACTCGCCCGTGAGCTTCGAAGGGCCTTCGCCAACGTGTGTCCAGCGATGGACATGAGCCACGGACGAGCGTCACTGGCGCCGTCCCGATATCGCGCTCTCGAAAGGAATGCCTGAGCAAAGGTCTCTGCAGTTACGTCCGCAGCCATCTCGGCCGATGCCGTGCGACGGTATACGAAGGCCATAACCGCTCTCACGTGCCTGTCGTAGAACAAGCCGAAATCCTCTGGTCGATCAGAGCAAGCCCGAAGGAGCTCTGCGTCGGTTGGCGAAGGGCTGCCGTCAATACCTGGATTCATGACCACCTTCCGAGGTGTGAATCATGCCCTGCATGTGTTCCCACCATGTACTTTCCCCCGAGCCCTCGTCTCGTTACATTGGTCGCGTTTGGTCTCGTTCAAATGCGGTACCCCAGGATCGCGCCCAGCATCAGTACAGACACCAAGACGTTCGGCCACCTCGCATACCGCTTAGCCTGAAGGTAGCTGCCCGCGACCAGATGCAAGCTTCCCGGTCGAGCAACCAGGGAGCCCACCCACAAAGCCGCTGCACGGCCGAGGCCAAACCCCGCGCCATACGTGATTGCCTGCGGCCACCCGAGGAAGGCAGCCATCGCCATCCCCCCAAAGACGAGTGGGGTTGAGATTTCGGTCAACACCCCCACGCCCATCACTGCTCCAAAGTAGAGTTGACCAAGCGGAGTCGCGATGTATCTCCTTCGCGCCTGGCTCCCCTCACGACCGAAGGGAACGGGTCCATGTCCCTTCATGTGCCAAAAGATTGCTCCAACCAAGATGGAGAGGGCCAAGAAGCCGAGGAAGATATGACCGAACTCAACGAACGCTGCCACAGATCCAAGGCCGCCAACGACGCCATAGAAGATGGCTCCCGATCCGAGGGCTCCCGCAGTGAATTCTAGAGCCCTCCAAGTCCTGGAAGGAAGCCGACCGGCCCCCCACGCGCTATACAGCGCGTTCGCGGCTCAGGTCGAGGCACTGTCCAGAATACCGATTAGGAGACCCAGCAGAACCATTGCCAAGTCAACCACCACCCGCCTAGCACGAAACGGTACTCACATGGTATGCGATGCACCGCCCGTGGCCATTACTTATGATGGGATCGTTACAAGCCGAGCCATCTGTCCGACAATCGCAACAAGTCGTGACGTTCTTGCATGACGCAGGTGGGTCGCTCCCGCACTTGTAGCAAGACGATGTGCATGTCCAGCACCCGGGAGACCCCGAACTTGTTCCCCAAAAGCCAAAGTCGTTGCCAAAGCAATATTGATCGTCAGTATGAGTCTTGCAATCGGCGGAGCTTGAACGCGAGCAATCGCACCCGCCTGGAGTGCCGGGCCGAGTCGTATTGCAGCACCGACTAGGGCCGCATGGATACCCGCTAGTACCGTTATTTGGGCACCCCAAGCCCGTGTTACCGATTCCCGCGCATTCACGATTCACTGCAGCTAGAGCCGCCGACTCGCGCAGGATCGTCATCATCCCTCCGGCCGCTGTAACAGAAGCCACATAGAACCCCACATTCGCGCTTCTTCTGAGGAACCGACGACGATCGATAGAAGTAGCCACCGAAATCGCAATGTGGTCGATGTCGGATGACATCACACGACCTCCTCCTGACCCGAGTCTTTCTCTGAGCGGACACCCGTGGGGGGCGGTGCAGCCCTCGTGTTGGGCGGAAGCTCCTTACGCAACCCAACATGAACAAGTCGGCCGATGTCGGCCATGTTGTTGACCAGCGCCTTCGCCGCCACTCGACCAGTCGCATCAATGGCGTAGCCAAAGGGGAAGCCAGGAACCTCCAGCATGGAGGCAGCGGAACCATCGCCGCTTGTGGCCATAGTCCACGATGAGGCTTCCGACGGACGACTCCGGAGCTCGGTGTCAATCCAAACGAGACTCGCATCCGGCCACAGGGCAGCTGCTTCCGTCGGTACGTCCTTCTCCCACAGACCACTGCAAATGGGACAATGAGCGCTCGCAAGGATGACGATCCAGCCTGTCTTACCTCCGGCGGGATCGAGTCGCCAATCGAGGATGAAGGGTTTCCCCTCCGGATCGTTGAGCCCTAGCGCTGGTGTAAGGGCGCCCTTATCGAGGCCCTTCAGTTCGATTCGTTGACGACCTGACATGAGCATCGTGCCGAGGTGGCGGTAAAGGAGCAGTGTTCCAAACAACGTGAGAATCGAGAGTGCCCACAATGACACATACGTGAACCAGAAGAACGATGTCATCGCGTCCGTACGACCCTTCGATCCAGCAAGGCCGTTCCAATTCCTAGTAGCTCCGGCAGCTGGAGGAGCAGAATTCCCAGGACCATGCCTAGACCTAACTCGAATAGCATCTCAGGACCCGCGGGGAAGGGTGCGCGTCGAATGGCTGTGAAGATGAGGACGACCAGGATGACATTTCTGGCGAGGAAGAACGGCTTCGACTGTGGCACTGATGCGTCGCTTCGCCAGCATCCACATCCCGCACGAAAGTTCCTCGCGGTCGCAAGCACAATGGTAAAAGAGATGAGTAGCGACGCAGCGAACGCAGAAGCCACTTCGCCAGTGACCCCTGGAGTGAGTAGCCCTAGGGCACATAAGAGTTCCATAGGCGGCAGAACCCCCATCGCGAAATGATCAAGCTCCCGAAAGCTGGGAAGGAGGGTCCGGGCCGTCGCTCGAAACCTGATCGGATTCCGAATTTTCCACACGGCTGTCGCGATCAGTACCCAAGCCACGATCGCTCGGGGGACAAATACTAAACCGGCCACCCTGGTCGCCTACCCCGACATCCCTCTAAAGTGCTTGGCTTTATGCGTATCACATAGAGCCTCCACGCGCAAACCGGATTGTTCTCAACGATGCGATCCTTGAACGCCCGCCTAGCTCCGAGAATCGACCGTGCCCGGCTCTGGAGCACACGGAGCCGGCTTTTCCGCGCAGCGAGGACCGTGCGGCTTTGGATTGTGTCCCAGGACGGCTTGCTGCTCCTAAGTGAACTTGGTCTCAGCCAACGCGGCCCTCCCCGACGTACTCCCGAAGCGAACGCTTCTATGTTCATCGGGCGGGCCAGCATGATTTGGAACACGAAAAGGACTGCCGGGGCCCCTGTACCTACCGGTCACTTTCGCATGTTCGTCAGTCGGGCGCCGGCCGGACAGGCCACAGGCGCTCCAGTTCCCTGCGGTACTCCGCGCTGAGTTGGAGATCCCCGAGCACCGCGGCTATGGTGGTATCCGAGGGGCGTCGTCCATCCCGCCGAGGAGTCAGCAATAGGCCTACAGTTAGCAGAGTCCCTTCTCCCTGTAGGGCTTCACGTCTCCCGATGTCGAATGGTCACCAACATCGAGAAGGTATTGTTGACCACCTCATCCCATCGGGTTGCCGCCGCGAGGATCAGGTGCGGTCTGCCAGGAAACTTGACACTCCGAAAGCGCCAGCGAACTTGGTCCGCATCCTCGGCAGCCACCTCGCGAAGCCATGACAGGAGACTGCCGCCCAGTTCAGTCCGATACCCCACCGGCAGAGTGTCCACTGGGGCGAGAGCTTCTAGCATGTTGGCCTCATCGAAAGCTTCTGGTCGAGGGACAGTCGCAATATCCTCCAACAGAATTCGCAGGAGCACGTGACAATGGCGATTCTGGAAGCCCGCGGGAGCCTGCGGCAAGACCGGAGTTGAGGCCGACTTTATGCCAGGTCGCAGCAGTCGCGGGTCCAAGGGTCCTGGTGGGGCGGCGGCATCTGCTGCGGCCAGCTCGTAGTAGCGGACTGGTTCCTGCCTTATCGGAACGGCCGGCATCGAACTGACTCGGTGCAAATAGCGGATCACCGCGTCTGTCGATTTCAGCTACTCAAACAGGAACTCCCAGTCCCGCAGGAGACTGCACCTGCGCCCAAGCCATCAATCCTAGCCGTACTGTGTGCGCCCTATCCGTCGCTCTGCGCGAGATCGGGTGGAATTTCGCCAAGAGCTTGTCGGTATGCCTTTACTTCGCGCAAGAGTTGAGTGTTGGATTCGACGCCTAAAAGTTCCTTTGCCTTCGAAGGTATCTGCGGGAGCTCAGACGGGCGCAAGGGGAGCGCACCCAGCGGTGCGGACACAGCCGCTTCGCGGACTTGCCTCTCAACGGACAGTTGCGGACTCACCCGAGTCCAAGACTCTTGGATTATGCTGATGCGTTCGGAGGGTAGGAACGATAGATCGTCTTCCATGAGTCTGGCTACCCCGCGTAGGGTGTCGCGGAACCTGTCTTGAGCGTGAGACCTCGCGCGGCTGTTCTTTTCTCGAGCGGCGCCAGTAGCATCATCCTCAGCCCATCGCAGCAGCTTGTACCAGGCTTCACGGTGGGCAGCGTCCCGGCCTTGAACCGGAAACGCCCTCACTTCCAGCGCGAAATAGGACGCCTCGTTGATAGCATTCCCATTGATCAGTACCTGTCTGTTTGAAACGGAGAGGGGTTGCTGGCGTCGGGGGCGAACCGAGGGATCGAGGAAGACGTGATAGCCGGTGACCAAACCGTTGCCACCGAGGTTGACGTCAAGTCGGAAGCCTGGACCATCAATTGACTCTCCGTGTGGAAGCGAGTTCACCACCTCGCTAACCACCGTCGAGACAGCGGCGGCAACTGGGAGCGCATGAGGAGCGAGCGTCGCGGTCAGCGCGAGCGCCCCGGAGCGAATGGTTGTCTCCCAAGGGATCAGCCGCTCGCTCAATTCGATCGAGAGGTTGGCGGACACGACGATTCGCGCGACTACAGCGGGGGTTACACCAACGAGGGTCACGCCGTCGATCGGTGAGAGCGCCTTTCGGGACCGGACCGGAGCCGTGCTGTGAACACATTTAAAGATCGCTTCAGGCTCGTTCCCGGAACCTCTAGGGAACGAAACCTCAGATGTTGCGAGGAGGCGGCGAGGCTTCCTCAGCCTCTGGGCGATCCATACTTGTGACGCGGCCACGCTCACTACGAAGTACGAGTGGCCGAACTGAACCGGCTTCGGTGGGCTCTCTCCTTCAGCGAAGTGCGGGCCCGAAAGCGTGGTCACCGACCCGCCCGATTTCCGTCCCGAAACCTCATCTCGCGGATTATCTACGGGCTGACAAGGCTTAGCCAACTCGCAGAACCGTCATCGCGCTCCGAGCGACTCCTCTTAACAGGTCGGCATCGCTCGCCGCCTGCCGGCGCCTCGCTCGGTCGGGGTGGTCAACGCCAGCCGCGGCTGTCGCCGCGTGGTCAGTTGATTGGTGGGGCCGGTTTGTCCACGTTCGGGCCTGCGGCGCGGCTTCCTCCGCTATCCCCCGAGAAGGTTGATGGAGGGCTCGGATCCGAGGTGATCGTTCGAGCCCGTATGGCGCTTCGCCCCCAAACACCTCACGCGGAGAGGACCCACTCGACCTGGGGCCCGATGCCTGGCTGATCGAGGACGTGGACGCGTGGGTGAGACAAGACATCGAGGATGGCGTCGGGAGAAAGGAGTAGGTATGTCGGGTGTGAGCAGGCCGCAGTTACTTCATGGGTAGCTGTTCGATCAGTGGCCCATGCGCAGGCCCTGCACCACATCTCTCCTGACCTGTTGGTTCCCAACAGATCGCACGGACACCTGCCGATTCCAGGGGCTGGCACGGTGCGCCGCTACTACGGCAGCAGAGGTCCTTCGTGGCGCGTTCGACGCCTCCGAGGATCGCCTGGCTCCCGTACGGTCGAGACGCTGTTACCCAGTCCTACCCGTCCTCGTTGAATGAGCGTGCCCCGACCACCCGCACCGGCCCGATGTCAACGCCGTGTTGCTGGGTCATACCACGATGAACCGTTCGAATCACCCCACGAGATCGGTCACACTCTTTGGCAGTCGTCGAGCTGGATGACGCTAGCGCGCCCCGTTCTCCCTTCTCAGATCATCGATAGTCTTGCCGGGACCGCTTCGATCGTTCGACTACGCAAGCCGTAGCGCCTCCGGTGAACGCCTCGAACGATCACGATGTACTGCTCGGTGTCGACCCCAAGAACCTTCTCAGGCCGTCTGGGTAGGGATCGTCCAGGGCGACCGACCCAAAACCAGGCAGCCGCGCGGCACAATACGGATCTGATGGCTCGATGTTCGAGATTCGTCCGGGAATGGAGTTCTTCTCGTGCCGAGATATCGATGGTGGCACATCGCGCGGGAACGAAGCTCACCATCAACTAGGCACGAGGCCTCGCCTACATCGGTGATCACGTTTGCACCATACTCTGATGCACGTGGCGATCGGTGACGTCCTCGAGAAGGGAACGCTCGGATTCTTCTGGCCGGTCTCTGAGAAGTCGGCAGAGCTAGAGAGCGAACCGGAGCGCGGCTACGCGAAGCGCGAAGAGGGATGGGTGGCTCTCGATGTTCTCGACGAACGCCCGATGGATTCTCTTCGCCTCGGCCTCGGGATGACTGCGGACGCTCCAACGGCTCTCCTCGGTCTCCTGGCAGATGAGGCGGCGATGTTCCTCGAGGTCATCGACGCACAGAGGAATACCCGACTCGGAGGGTCGCGCGCAGAATCCGGGGACACGACGAGG
Source organism: Gemmatimonadota bacterium (assembly GCA_030774785.1). GTDB lineage: Bacteria > Gemmatimonadota > Gemmatimonadetes > Gemmatimonadales > Gemmatimonadaceae > UBA4720. The sequence continues at coordinate 15,530 of JALYKM010000319.1, read as the reverse complement.
CAGCCCTACAGGAAGAGAGAGAAGCTACGATTGGCGCTCTGACAGCTGGATTTGGGGAGGAGTTTGCCGAAGGTCTTAACACTCCGGAGGGGAAATGGGCAGCTCGCCGCGCCGGTGACATCTTGGACTGGCTGATCCAAGGCGCGGCAACAGGATAGTGGCTGTGACGGGAGGGGAAAAGCAACTCCTGGGTAACGTCGTCGCGTTACTCGTAGGAGGCTTGATCTTCTTCTTGTTTAAGAACCGGATAATGGCTGCGGTTCGACCTGTGGGTCAAGAAGTCAATCAGGTTGACAAGCGGTCAACCAAACGGCCAGTGATCTGGCGAGTTGTTGCCGGCCTTCCGCTGCTCGCTTGGATGACTAGTATCTGGCTCTCATCCTCTCCTGCATTCGTTTCTTCAGGGGCGTCGGTATGGAGTCATGGGCTATATGGCGTCGTGGCTGGGTCGATTATCGGCGTCGGTTCCGTGGCCATTTTCTTGCGCCTGATTCCGGCGCTCATCAGGAACAAGCGCAATCGCACGGATGGCAATGACGATTGACTGAGCCCTCATCAGGACCGATGCTTCGTCGGACGAACGACCGGGGCCAGCCGAACAGCCTGCAGATCACCTTCTACGTGTCGAGGCTCGGCCAGCGGGTCCCGGCCCAGGCTTATTCGCGCGCAGTCCGGTCGGGGAGCCGGCATCAGCACGAGGGTGAGCTGACTGACCATCTCGTCAACGCCGCACTCGTTTAGGTGACCCGGTAACGGCAGGTGCGATCCCCGCCGAGCTGATCGGGCTCGAGTCGATGACGGCTTTCGCCAAGATCGACAGCGAACGGGCCAGCCTGACCTCGCGGCAGCAGCGGTCTACTAACTCTGGTGTCCCAAGGTTCGATTCCGCCGTGGCCCTTGAGTTTTTTGGCGGACAAGCGATGCGCGGCGTTCAGCGTGCCCGGCGTGCTCGAGCTCTCTGCATCTGCGTGGCGACTCCTGTCGTGTTGATCCGGAACCGCGCCATCTCCAAAGTCACACCGTACGCGGTAGCGACTCCCTCGGGCCCTAGTCCTTGGGCGACTGCGCGCAGGAGCAGCGGCCTCGGCAGAAGCAGCGTTCCCGCGAGGTTCGTCGCCTCTTCCTCTTGATCTGCCCGACACGTGCGGAAGGGAACGCCGGCGACCTCGCGGATCTCGGTGAGTTCGTGTTCGAGGAGCAGGTGCGAGAGTTCGTGCGCGACGTCGCTCTTGCGACGGGGTTCGGACCGAATCGGGTTGTAGACGATGACGGAGTGACCATCGATATGGAACGTACATGCAGAGAAGGAGAACGCCTGGATGCGTTCAAGCTCCGCCAGCCGATCCGGATCGATCAGATCAGCAGCCGACACGAGTCGGACGCTTCGCGCCTCGGCGGCGTCGTCGAGCGGGAGAGGGTCGGCGCGATGGATTCCGAGGTCGTCTCGAAGGCCTGCTGCGATTCGCTCGGCCTCAGCGCGGAACCCCCGGCGAAGGGTCATGTGAGTGGCTTGTGTTCGAGAGTCTCTTTCATGTCGGTTAGGAGCGATGCCAGACGTTCGGGCACGCCCGGCCTCATCACGGACGCGGCACGTAGGTGGAGGGCGAGGGGAGCCGGGGACGACGTGGCGGGAGGGCGTGCGAGCGCGTGGTAGAGGTCCCGGACGACTGACGCGATCCGGCCTGCCGCCGCGGGGTTGAGCGCAGGATCGGTGACGAGATGTTCGATGGCTTCTTCGAGTGGGCTCTGGCTACGACGCGATGTCGGAGCGAAGAACCGAGTGGGATCCGCACCGAGCCAAGCGCACAGGCTCATGAATGTCGACAGGTCCGGGTGAGCGCCATCCTCGACGCGGCTAAGCGTGGAGAAGCTCACTCTTGCCATGGCGGCCGCTTTCATCCCTCACAGCAGCACGCCTGACTACTTCTCGATGTCTAGTAGAGAGGGCCTCTCTCCGACTGCAAGACGGCTTCGGTATTGGGCTGATGCCCAGGGGCACGACGAGATGCTTGCGGCGATTCAGGGAGTGCTGCCAGTCTAGACAGGAGGACCCGCACCGGTTGTCCGGTTCGATCCGTCGCCCCGAGCGACCAAGTGCACGTTTTCCCCACCGGTGACGTCACATCCTTAGGCAGTTCGGGAATCGGGAATGAGGGACCTGAGCAGCCCGGACCAAAGCCTTCGCTCGCTATCCCCCCGACGGCGTCCCACGTCCCGACGCCCTGCTCGGGGGGGAACAACGTCGTTCCCCGAGAGGGAGCCGTCGAGATTGTTGTCGGTGACGGCATCGGTGCTCTCGCGCATTCCTAGGATACGAGGCGCCAGATCCGCGAAACCTGCAAGATCCGGAGTCGAGTTCGGGTGTCATGTCTGCAACTCTCGCGAACGGGTCACACGCAGCTACTAGGCTCCGGACTGTGGCCCAGTTTGTGAGCGGCATCGACGATGTTGGAGCCGCTCGGGGGCAGAGCAATCCGGGACGCGAAGGCTCCGCCGATGCCCACGACGCTTCGTGCATGGCTCTCGGCATCAGCCGGCATGCTTCATAAACGCCGATTTGCGTTCTCGACGACGTAGCGGCATGATGTTGCGGAAAGGAAAATGAGCCCGACTTCCAAGGAGCTTTGGGGCGGTCGCAGTCGGGTGGTGGGGGGATGTGGTCGGCAGTGAGCATCCTGGGTGGAGTGCGCCTCCTCTTGGTTGTGATATTTGGTCTTGCTCTCGCCGAGTGTGCCCAGACATTGTGGTCGAGGTCGCCAGAGTGGCACCCTGTCATCCTGGTCAGCGCATGGCGAAGGCGACACGCGAGTATGTTGATGACGCTTTCATTGCTCGCTGATGCGCTCGCCATCGGTCTTTTGATGGCGTCACCCGCTTGGGGAGGTGTGGTTGCTGGCGTCCTCGTGGTGGTGTATTCGATGGCGGCCTGGAATGTACACTATCTGCCTTCTGGCAGTTGTGGATGTTTCTGGAGATTGCTGAACGCACAGTCTCGAGAGAGCCTGGTTTCGCGGAATCTTCTACTAGTTGTTTCAGCAGTCATGGTGACCGCTGCTCCAGAAGGTTTGACAGTGCCTGCGTTCGTCTGGGCGACCTTCCTTTTCGCAGTCGTGCTGGCGACGGTGAGGGTCGCCGACCGCCAAGCGCGTGGCCGAGTGACGGTTGATGTGAAGGAGTAAACAGTCTTGTTGAATGAGATGCTTCAATGGGCGGCATTGGGAGGCGTTTCGTTGCTGCTTCTTGGGCTCATGCGGCAAGTCGCGCTCATGCACCCGTCCCGTTTCCGCGGCGCGATCACAAGTGGACCCGAAGTTGGCGGTCGGTTTCCGACCAAAGGCTTGGCGACCATCTTGGCGGCTCTTGGGACGGAACGCCTCCCCGACGGGAGCCTGGTTGCGTTTGTCATGGAGAGCTGCGCCACGTGCCAGCGCCTTCTCTCCGACGTAAGCGGTCGAGAGGGGTCTAGGGAGCCCGTCGTTATTGTCGCGAAGAGAGCTAGCCGTCAGTTCCGCGAAGCCATCCGAGATACCGGCCAGCCTGCCGTTTTCGACGAGGGCGAGCTGTGGAACTCGCTTGGTGTCACGGCGACTCCGCTTGTTGTCAGACTTGCAAGCGACGGACGCATCCTCGCCAAGGAGGTGACGCACGATGTCGACTCGTCTCTCCTCTGGTCCCCCAAATCAGAATAGGAACCTCCATCGTGTTGTGCCGGCCGGGCTGGTTCCTTCCGAGCGACGGATGTATCGCCCTCCTGACGGGTGGGCGGTGACCTCCGCCCCTGCCACGACGCGGGCTTTGGTTTGGGTAGACCTCATGCTACTTCGCGTCTCTGGTGCAATCGTCCGCCGCCTGTCTCGGCGGCAGTTCTTGATAAGAACCGCCGAAGTGGCCGCAGTCGTTGGCTTGTCGCTCACGCGATTCCTCTGGGCCACCGACTCTTCCCGCGCCGACTCAACTTGCGATCAAGAGGACCCGCTCCACAAGCTGCCAGGAGGGTGCGGACCTTCTCCCGAATGTCCAGACCAACACTGTACGAGCAATGCTCAATGCCAGACTAGCGACCCAGGTGTTAGTCGGCGAGTCGACCCGTCGACGCATGCATGGGCTGGACTCGCCTGTGGGGCAGACTCCGATCCTAACTGTTGGACCGAGAACTGCTGCACTGAGTATGGACACATTGACATCTGCTGCGACTGCTGCACAGGGCCTTCCCAAGCTCCATACTGCACAGGTTGTACGGGCAGATTCCGGTGCTTATGTCGCAAGAGTCTCCAGTCATGCTGAGAGGAGCATACGGTGAGTACCGCAACGATTCTTGGGATGCTGCTGGCAGGCTCGGTAGGGATATGTCAATTCGACGGCGCCTGAGGCTGGGCTGTCAGCCACGTGCTGGCTCCCCCGCCGGTCGGCGGCACGAAGACAGACCGCTTCTCACCCCTCGCCTATCTTGTGCTCGGTACAGGGTTGGGTGGCCTCGCCCTCGGCTTGGGTGCAACGGCCGCGTGGCTGATGATTCACTCGACAGCTTCCCTGCGAGTCGGCCTCGTAGTCGGGCTGGGAACCGTGGCCGCCTTGGCGGTCATGTGCCCCTCGCTTTGCGTTTGGATTCCCGAGCGCTCGTGTCAAGTGCCTGGGTCGCTCACCCGAACCAAGTCAATGCGAAGGACGGCGTTTCTCTGGGGTTTGCAGCTGGGCATAGGTGTCCGCTCTTTTGTGGTAACTCCTGCCTTCTATGGCATGTTGGCGGTCGCTGCGTGCCAACGTCACCCCCAAGCGGTGAGTCTAGTATGCCTGACATACGGACTAGTGCGCGGGGCGGCGATTGCCTTCGTCTCAGTTCGCAAAAGGAGGTTCCAAGGGCCGTTGGCCGGTCCCGGTCCCGGAATCGGTCTCGAGCGGGCCTTGCGGGTACCAATGCTCTTTCTGCTTGGTGCTTCGGTCCTGCTCCTGTCCATCTGAGCGCAGCGATGCCCCATGATCGCTTCCTCGAGAAGGGAGAGTGAGTATGGATATTGTCAATCGGGCGGTGCGGTTCTCGTTCCTAACGGCTGGTCCTATGTTCGAGCTTCAGTTGCCTATTGACTTCGGTCCTCTCCCGTGGCTGTCGTCCCCTCTTCGAAATGGAATCGGAGGCAGATCCTTTGATTTCGTGCCGACGACCATCGATCAGGGGCTCCAGGACGGCAGCGTCCTCATAGATGTGCTTGAGGGTAGGGACGGGAGATTCGTCGAACTGTACGAGCGGCCTGACCCCCCTCTGACTCGCTGGCTCCGTTGGCAACTGTCAAATGGCGCTATCTACACCCACATCCGTGAAGTGGATGAGCTTCGGATGGCATCAGTCACGGCAACTAGCTTGTCTATCGTGGAGGACCCGGCCGGCGGCCCTCCCGTGATCATGCCTGAGGCCCCTCTACGCGTTGGAGCTTCGACCAGACCCGGATACCAGGAGATCGCAAGCTTCCTTTCCCCTTCCCGAGGCGATGGATGGACGGTGGTGCTCCAACGACCAAGCTTCGTGCCTTTGGGCAGCCAGATGATCGCTTCGGGAGACCCGGTGGCCATCAGGGCCGGCAGCTCCTTCGGCATCGAAGTGCAAGTGTTGGCTGGGATGGACCGGGCCGCTGGCGAGACGATTACATCAGCGCTCCTGGCGTCTCTAGCCGAGGTGTGAGCAGCGATGTGTCCCGCCATGCGCCGAATCGGGCTGTTGGTGACAACTCAAGGCGCAGTTCGAGTGTTCTATAGGTATGAGGGTGACGAGTGAGAGCGGTCCTTCGGCGTCTGAGGCGTGGCGCCTCGCCTTCGAGGGTCACTATCGGGCGATGCTGCGTCTAGCAGTGCTCTTGACGGGTTCCCGTGAAGTCGCTGAGGACCTCGTGCACGACACGTTTCTTCGGACCGCTGACCGGATGGCCGCGCTCAGCCCTGAAGACATGTGGCCATACTTGCGGCGATCGTTGATTAACCGCTGGAAGAACACTCGTAGAAGACAATCGATCGAGCGCCGCCTCCAATCATCGTCCCCTCAAGATCCAGACGTTACCGGAGATGCGATCGATGACCGAGACATGCTGTGGCGCGCGATGCGCGTGCTGTCTCCGAGACAACGAGCCTGCCTAATCCTTCGGTACTACGAAGACTTGACCGAGCGAGAGACTGCTGATGTCCTCCGCTGTTCCGTCGGAAGCGTCAAGAGTCACACCAGCCGAGGAGTCGCTCGGCTTCGCAGGGAGGTGCACTATGAGTATTGAGGAGAGGCTTCGTGCCACGATGAGGAAGGTGGTTGGCGATGTTGAACCGGCCTCCTCGGCCTTGGATGAGATCGAAGGGTTGTTGGCCAATCGCCGAACTGGCTCCAACGCGCTTCTGCGGTCGCTCACGATTCTTCTGGCGCTTTTAGTCTCGACCGGGACATTTGGATGGCTGTGGCTCGCGTTCCACCCGACGAGCGAAAACGAGCGAAGCATCGCGGGTACGACGAATGTGCGTCCGAGCGTCATCGCAACCATCGAGCTGGGCGGGCCACCGCGGGCTATCGCCGCGTCTTCGCTTGGGACATGGGTTGTCGTGGGCGCCCCAGAAGGCACCTCCAACGATCAACTCGTCGAAATCGACCAATCCACCAACGACGTGGGCCTGCGCGTGAGCCTCCCTGGCACAGCGACTTACCTCGTGGAGGGCAGCGGTTCGATTTGGGTGTCCGTGGCGGAAAACGCAGGCACCCGCCTATTGAGGATCGATCCGACAACTGGCTCGACGATCGCCTCGATTCCATTGGATGGGGAAGTGCGAGCCGCTGGGGCAGGCGCCGTCTGGGCTGTCGGAGCATTCCACCGGGATCGAGCAGCTGTGATCCTAAAGATTGATCCAGCTACCAACAGCGTTGCCGCCACAATCAGCCTACCCGAAGGGCCTAACACGGCGACCGCTATCGCAGTCGACGGAAATGTTGTCTGGGCGCTCGAATCAGATGTTGTGTCAGATGTCGTGGGCTCCAGTCAGCTGGTACGGATTGATCCTGAGACCGAGAGGGTGATCGGAACGATTGACGTCAGGGCCGAACCAGATCTACTCGTTGCGGCTGCCGGGAATGTATGGGCGGCCGGGTCCGGCACCGCCATCCACGTCGACGAGCGTTCTGGCACCAACGAGGTCTTGCCGCTCACGTTCCCTGGCGGCTTCGCCCCCTTCGCAGCCGCTAGCGAAGGTGTTTGGTTCATTGGTTCTGACACCCTAGATGTGAGTGGCGAAGAAGGAATGGCCTCCGTCTCACACTTAGACTCAACGACCGGCAGCGTCGATGGCTCCGTAAACATATCTGAAGGGGTGGCTTCAGCTGTTCCGCCCTCCGCGTCTCTTGATCCGGCGGGGGATATCTGGGTAGCGGGCATACATACATCCGTGATGCGGGTGAGTCTATAGTTGCTAGATACTTACGGGCGCACACAGCCTCTTGGGACGGCGGGTTACTTGCGGAGACCCGAGATCTATTCGGCAACCGCGTCATGCTGGTCCGTGAAGCCAACTGCCGGCGGGCGGTGGATCCACCTAGGCTACTGCTCATCTGGCCCCGGGATCGGAATGGTGAGCGCCTCTTCCGACTAAGCTTCCCCCGCTTTCACGGACACATTTCGGTTAGGACGTAGTGGCACGAGCGTAGTCTCCCTCGAACTCCGCGGGCGACAGGTGACCGAGCGTCGAGTGACGGCGTTGGCGGTTGTAGAAGACCTCGATCCACTCCAGCACAGTGCTGAGATCGGCATAGACGTTGGACGCGGACATCAGGACGCGGATTAGATCCCGTCGGGCGCCGGCCGGCAATTCCCGCAGTTGGGTCATCGTGGCACATGGCCGCACACGATCCGGGATCTGGGCGTACACGCGGCAGGAGTCATGGGGCATCATCCGGGGCTCCGGCGGCACGGGTGAGGCGACCAACGCCACGAAACACCATCATCCGCCCATGAACGGTTCTCTGACTCCCAGAGCGTTATGGCGACCGGAGGCCAGATGCGCCTGATCCAACAGATCCCGGAGAGCGAGTTCATCCGCGAGTTTCTCGCCGCGGATTACGCCTCCCCACATGGGGACAAATCTCAGTGCGTGAGAGATGACCTTGCGTCCAAGGGCTTGAGCGAGTCCGTCTTGATGGAAGGCCCGGCCCCTTCTCCGGAGGCCGCGGCGCTTCGCGCCATCTTGGTAGATCATTGCCACGGCCGAACACTGAACGGCCTCCCGTTGGCGGAAACGACCTGGTATCGCGCCGAGTTGCTCGCCAGCGACCTCCTTTACCTCATGGACCTCGGCGATTTCAGGTCATGGACCAAGGCCACTCTTCGGCCTCAGGATGCGATTCAAGGGTTTCGCGACAATCCGGAGCGATCCTTCGATGCGGTGGTTGCGCGTGTCAGATCAGGCCAAGTCCTCCCGCCCCTCATCTGCGTCGCACGCGAAGAATCAGCGCCAGCGGTTGTCCTTGATGGAAGCCAAAGGGCCACCGTCCAGGCCGAACTTAGTACCCCGCGCCCCGTACCCATCCTTCTTGGCCTGTCACCGAGGATGGGCGAGTGGGTGTTCTTCCCGAGGTGGCTGATACGACCCCGCCCGGCAAGTAGGCAGTAGTGTGCACGGGATCACTCGGGCCAACGCCACCGCGGGCCAAACGTTCCTTCGCCAATTCGGCGAGTGTGCACCGTCGTATCAACGGGCTAACCCCGAAGCGATGGCTCACGGAGGTAGCTGCTCCACCGGCACGCCCGCCGGGCTAGTCCGAGGCGAGTACCCACATCTCCTTGACGAGGCGAGTACCCACATCTCATTGAACGGAGTCGTGACATACCAGGTGCTTTCAAGGCCGAGCTGCAGCGAGAACAGATCCCCTACCCCAACGCACCGCCTCCCCGTGGTCAACGATCGCCGCATTGACGATGAGGCGCTCGAACCCTGCGAGCGACTCCGCTCGAAGGCGACGCTCTTGAAAACGGTCTGAGACGTCTCCTAATCCGCGGAGTCACGCCTTGAGCTCGGCTGTCGAAGTCAGCATGGGTCGCGTCCGCATAACGCGGGGTCCTTCCCTGGCACGAGGCCTGTCGGCTGATGAGTGTCGCCACGCTGTGGCTGCGCGCCCCGCTCTAGTGCCCACAGAAGATTGGCCTCTGCGCCGGGTTGTTCGCGAATCTCAGGAGATGATTCGGTGTAGTCGCAAAGCCGCGTTTGCAACGCGCATCCTCGAACTATCCTGACGCTCAGGACTTCTTCCGCCACCTTTCGAGGGGATCGTCGAACTCAGTGCCTCCAGAAAGTTTCCAGCCGATCACGAGGAGGATCACGACCCCCGAGCTCACGGCTAGCTCGATCATGAGTGATCGGCGAGCAGCTAGAGTGGTTGGATACGGCACGGGGTAGCCGAGTGTTATCTGTGCCCCGACGGCAAGTAGATGACGGATGCCGGAGACGATACCGATGACAAGAAAGTTGCGTACGAGATTGCGGTAAAGCCGCTCGCGGGCTGTGACCTGCTGCCGAACGGTTTCCACAATCTCCAAGACGATGAACATGAGGAGTCCATCGTCCAGCAAACGCGTAATCCTGACTGCGAAAGTGTCGCTTGACGTCAGCGCGACGAATAGCGCGTTCCCGAGGATTGCCACAGCGATTGCGACGAACCCCAACATGACAGCGACCAGGAGCTTCGATTCTAGGGGGCGCGCCCGCGACGTCCACCACGCGTCGTCGCCAATGGATTTCATGAAACTCTTGCTCAAATCCGAATCGAGACGAAGACACGCCCTCGCCTCTTTTGGGGTCCAGTCTTCAAGTTGCTGAAGAGCGTCTGCCAGCTCTTCGCGAGCGGCTGGCTCGACCTCTTCGAGAGTAATCGGCAGATCCAGATACCTAAGGGTTTTACGGGCGTCTGCCCAAGTGTGCGTATACGGCGGGTTGCCCATGGGATTTTCACCATCCCCTTCATGCACTCCGCCTGGAAGGCGGCATCTCGGCCCTCTCCCAGCGGAACCCGAAGCCTCAGCTTGCCTTCCTCTCCAGCTAGCATGGCTGTCTGTGCCGTGTCAGCGTGTCCCAGACTTCGATCATGCCAATTTGATGTGAGACTTACCTTCCCTCCGACTCTGCCTCCTCGACGGCCTCCAGTCGGGCGGCAACGTGAGCACCTTCATTTCATGGTCAGTGAACTCAGAGGGATGGTCGGCATCCATGAGTTGCTGGGACTCGATCGCTTGCTTGTAGGTCAAGTAGCGTCGCAGCGCGACGCCGTCGTTTTCGAACTCGACGGACCACTTGCCCTCGATTTCTGTGGGCTCTTGCTTGAGCAGGTACACGAAGCCCTCCCGCACTCATGAACGATTCAGACTCGCACCCCCGCCTTTGGTGAGTCAATGGGAGGATCCTGGCGAAGGCCCCGAGAGTCTTGCGTCGCCGGTGTGGGGGTGCTTGGCTTCTCGACGGCATTGAGGAGGGACGATGATCAAGGACGAGAAGTGGCCGGTTGCAAGGCTTATCCCGATCTCGTCGGCCTCGGGAGTCGAAGCCCAGGAGCGACGACTCGCGTCGGCACTTCTTGCGGTCATGGGGGCCGTGCCCGAGTTCGGGCTCTCGCTGCTAAAGCCTCTCGGCGCCCCGTCGGGAAGGATCGAGACGTTCATCGAAGTGCCGTTCAAACTGGGCGAGGGCCGGACGATCCGACCCGATGGCGTAATCGTCGTCACCCGGGCCGGAAAGTCGTGGAGTGCGCTGGTCGAGGCGAAGGTGGCCTCGAGTCGATTGGACACCGCACAGATGAACGCCTACCTGGACCTGGCGAAGGAAACCGAATTCGAAGCCGTGATCTCGATCTCGAATCAGTACGTGAGCTCCTCGACCGACTACCCCATCGAGATCGATCGACGGAAGCTCCGCCGGACGAGACTTCATCATTGGTCGTGGATCGATCTGCTGACGATCGCGACCGTTCAGCAGGACTACCGAGGGATCCAGGACCCAGACCAGGCGTACATCCTCGGCGAGCTCATCAGGTACCTGAGCGACCCCCGGTCAGGCGCAGTCGCGTTCGACGGAATGGGTTCGAGCTGGACATCGGTCCGCGACGGCGCCCGCGTACAGACGCTCCGCAAGACCGATCCCGACGTTGTCGCCATCGCGGCGAAGTGGGACGACCTCGTTCGCTACGTCGGCCTGATGCTCACTACAGCTCTCGGTAGAGAGGTGCGGCAGGTCTTGACGCCTGCGGAGCGAACGCCTTCGGCGCGCCGACAGGCGCTAGTCGATTCGCTCGTCGCTGCTGGTCGGCTGTACGCAGACCTCCAGGTGCCCGACGTTGCCGGGCCTCTTTCCATAGCGGCTGATCTGCGCTCGCGGCAAGTGATCGCGTCAACGTCGATCGAGGCCCCCAAAGAAGGGACTTCGAAAGGGCGGGTGTCGTGGTTGCTCCGCCAGTTGCAGACGGCGCCGGAGGATCTGAAAGTGGAAGCCCGAGTGGCTTGGCGCTCGGCGTCACTGGCGGCACCTCTTTCGGCTGTGCGAGCCGAGCCGGCCCTTCTTCACCCTGAGAAAGGGCGCGAGATCCGAGGGTTCGTCCTCAGCACCACCTCGAACATGGGGGGTAAGCGCGATAGCGGGAGAGGGTCGTTTTCGGAGAGCGTCGTCAGCGCGTCCGAGAACTTCTATGAGCAAGTGCTTCAGAGGCTCCGGGCATGGAAGGCAGCCCCGCCGCAGCTGAAGAAGGGGTCCGAGAAGGATGAGTTCGAAGAGGTCGTGGCTGAACTCGTCGGCGTCGAACCGACTCAGATCGCCGAGCTTGACCAACCGCCCGCAGCGACGAAGTCCGAATCAACAGCTGAACCGACCGACTGATTGAGGTCCACCCACCCGGCAAGCTCATGCCAGCGCCCTCGCGATCGTCGCGGTCGGTCTCCTCGGGCAAGTGCCGCGGACTTACCCGTTCCAGGCCCAGCGAGAACACGTGCGTGCCGTTTTGGATTGTGTCCTAGTACGACTTGCTACTCCTTAGTGAACTCGATCTCAGCCAACGCGAGGCCCTCCCAGACGTACTTTCGAAGCGTACGCTTCTAGTTCATCGGCTCGACGCTGCACACGCCCGAGGATTAGCTCCGTTCGATCGAGGTCAGATGCGCGAGGCGTCCATTGACGCCGATGATTCTCCGCTGAACGACTACGATCCCTGGGCTATCTCCGAGAGAAGAGGAACGAGCTCAATCGGCACACGGAATCCAGCCGCTTGGACATAGCTGACTTGAGCGTCGTACTCAGCCTCAAGAAGCTCAATCGCCCCGGGTGGGATGATCCCTTGGTCACGAAACGTCTGCGCAATCCTCCGCACCGGTCTCGTGAAACCTCGGAGGGTCCTGGTCTCATCGTATCCTCCGAGCTGGTAGACCTCTTCCCTGCTCACGAAGCCATCCTGCTGAGCAGCGAGTTCGATGGCCGACTCTTGCACCGGCGCTTCGACAGCGAGGCGCTGGAGCAGAGCGTCCAATGATGCGGTCGTCCATCCTCCGGAGCCGCCAATGGACACGAAACGATCGACTCGCTCGACTTCTTGCAGGGACTCGGCGCTGACCTCGACCTGGAGGACGGATCTTGCGTGAAAGAGCAGACTCTCCGGGCGCAACATGAAGAGACGGGCCCCAGCCCGTGCCTTCAGCTCTTCGACCAGCTCAGGGCGAGGCCCACGAATCTCGCCTCGCTCCCTCCGCCACCAGTCGTCCTTGACATCACCTGTGACGAGAAGGACGTCGACCTGCCGCGTCTCGGCTTCTCGGATTGTTTGTTCCCAGACGAGGTAATCACCAACAGCGTCGTCTCCAACCTTGCCGCTGTCAGCAAAGGCCGGCGGAAGGCCGGCTTGGATCCGACGATGTCCCTCCTTGACGGCTGCGTCCAAAGACTCTGGATCTAGAGGAGACCCGACACGACCTTCCAGGACACCCTGCAGTTGAACGAGTACCGGATCTTTGTTCGTGTCCCAGGTCGGCTCGTCCGGAGTCGCATCGGTGAACTCATCCACGACGGTCGTCAAGGCTGTGAAGTCGCCCTCCACCGTCTCTCTCAATTCATCGAGACGATCCTGCGGAAGGGCGATCCGGTTGGCCCAACGTCGCAGGATGCTGATCACCTGCTGGACCTGATTTTCTAGGGCTTCTACAGTCGCCTCTGCCATGTCCGACGGGTCCCGCAGGGCGGCTTCCCGATTCCTCCAGAACTCGGCCACGACTTGGTGTGGAATCCAAAGACGGTCCCCGACCCTCTCGAGTACGGCAAGAAGATCAGTTCGGGTCTTGGCGTTGTAGCGGTAGAGGTTAAGGAGCACGTTGGTATCCGGAACGAGCATGCCGGAAGTGAGGACCTCGCCGTAATCCTCAGGGGTAACAGTTCGGAATCCCTGGAAGCCGTCGAACAAGCCAGCGCCAACCCGTTGGTTCGAATCGACGGTGCTCACCCTCGAACTCCGCGGAACTCAGATACTGTCATTCGGTTATCCATTGTGGACCTCGATCGTCGGCGCCCCGACGCGAGTAAAAGTCTATCGTGCTCGCCTATGCCCCTGGCGCCACAGTCGCAAGCGGTCTCGTGGGAACCCGGCGACCAGGCTAAGGAGGTGCGGGACAAGTATGACCCCTTGAACCCGCCAGCTTACTTTGTTGGCACCGGCGCCCCCCAGACAGCGTCTGACTTGGCCCCTGGCGCTTGCCAGGCGACCCCCTGACCTGTCCCGCCTACGGAGGGGTTGTAGCCGAGAACCAGATAAGGATCGAGGTTGTCATCCACAACTGTGACGAGGTACGGCTGTTGGTTCTGCGCAAGATCGCCAAGTAAGGCGCTGACGTTCTCACCAGCAGCCGCGGTGAACGCAACGACATCGGCCGGTTGGACGACGATTTCCCCTATCCCGCCGTAAAGCTTGATGTACTGGAAATCTATCAACTTGGAATCGACCGCTTGCGCTCGCGTGCCAATTTCGTTCTGTAAATCGGAATCTGACCTCGTCAACGGCGCGAAGGCATCTGGCCCATCCGGAGTTATCGAATCGTCTTCCTTTGCAATGACCGACTCCGAGGTATCGAGCACCTGACGGTCAACTTCAATTCCAGGGACTTCTTGCGCGTAGGCTGCGGCTGCGACCGCCTCGTACCAGAGCGTTCGTGTCGCGTCAGAGCTAGGGCCGGAGGCCTCTCCTTTCACCTCAATGGTGGTGCCCGATATGGTCAAGGAGTCGAGCCGAGGCGACCCAATGTCTGCCAGGATTTTGGCGGCTGGGTCGCTGGTCTGGGTGGCCGATCCCGCTCCCGACGACGTATCGCTCGTCGCGACGACGGCGAGTAAGACCATGGCTGCAACCAGGAATCGGGACTTCGCCTTCCTTGCCACATTGCTAAGCAGGGCTTTCACCGTCCTTGCGTGGATCAGGTCCCTTCCTCTTGCGGTCTTGAGGGTCATTGGATGGTCGCCTTTCGCTACCGGCTTATGTTGAACGGAGATGGTAGGGCACCGATGGACCAACCACCCTCGTTGTACGGGGTGGCGGAAGTGACCGTGTACCAACCGCTACTATTCTCGTACTGCCATTTCGTGCCTCCGCTCGGTCCCCACGTCAAGACGTAGCTGTTCGGCGAGGTGCCGTTGTATTCAGCGGAGGCGAAAGCGTTCCCCTGGCCGAATCCGAGCCCAAATGGACCATCAAATGGGGAGTTGTTGTTTCCGTCGAGAACAGCTTCCCAGCCTTGACCAATTATGTGTTTGACGCTGAAGTGATGACTATTGCCGAACGTTGCGGCAGACACGTCGCAGAGATAATATGTAACATTGGTTGCTTTACGCTCAGCCATGTAACCCACCCAGTGAGAGCCGCAGTCGCTCGTGAAGTTCGTCCCTTCCTTGATGTATCCAAATTGGTAGAGGCCCGTATCGTCGTCGCTCTGTATACGGACAGTGGCTATCACTCCACCGTCGCTTGGAACGCTGGCAGCCCCCTCGATGGTGGCACCAGACCCTAGATCAGTCCCCGCCGTGCGATAGTAACCAGCCTGGTTGGCCAAAGCCGTTACTGTCCCGAACGTGAGCCAAAGGGAACTTGCAGTTACCGCGAGGAGCGCTCGCGACCAAGCTGGTATGGGGACCGCCATCTCAACCTTTCACACCCCGGGAGTAACTCTTTAGCACCCTCCTCCATATCTTGTCAATATGACGACTTGTGGTGTGGGTTAGTTGGGCGGACGGCCGACCACAACTGGACAGCGAGAAGACCAGAACAAGCGCACCGGCCGGTGCCCTCAATCGTCACGAAGGCGGAGTGTAGCTGCGATGCGCGACAGGTGGTGGTGGTGGCTTAGCTGGCAGCGGGCGGGAAGTCGGTGGGAAGTGCCCGGAGTGGCAGCCCGTCCATGCGCCGGCACACCTCTGCGACGGCCTGAGCGTTCTCGGCAGTGAGGGCGAAGGTAGGGTTCACACCCCGCGCCCGTTGGGTGAACAGGGCCACGGCGGAGTAGACGCCG
>JALYKM010000318.1 GCA_030774785.1 Gemmatimonadota bacterium | reverse complement strand
AAACGCGCTCTCTCGAGCGCGTTTTTGCATCGTGGACCCGATTATCGCATTGACCAGTGGCGGTTACTGATGTCGACCCCCGATCCGAGCCGTCCCGGTCACAACATCCTGATGTCGCGGCGGACTCGTCCGCGACTGAACGCAGTCGATGTCCACTGCGGCGTGTTGCTGCTGCGGTCGAAGAAGTAGGCTTGGAATCTCCTACGGCGTCGTCGTCTTCGGCTTGTCCGCGAACAGAACAGGATTGCCGAACGACCATTGGCTATGCTCCCGCTCCTTCTTCGGCGTGGCGAGCATGGCCTTGAAGAAAGGAAGCAGGTCCAGCTGCACCGGACTAAGAACCGCCCCCGCTGTCTCAGGCTGCTCCCAGAAAATCTTCCAGTAGGTCTTCTGGGTGGCCTGCACGCTGTCCAGTTCCGCTTTCCCCGCGCCTCCCTGCCCTCGCGACAGAAATTCACCCAGCGGGACGTACAGCGCGCGAATCTGCGATGAGAATGCAGAATCGGCGCGCTGTATCGCGGCCACTTGCGAAGTGGTCAGCAGCAGCGAGTCGGTCTGCTCCATCAAAAGCCGATAGACGTCCGATGTTTTGGAAAGGTAGAACGCCGCCAGTGAATCGGCGGACCGCCGCTGCCAGCCCTGCGCTCCCTTCACCGGCTCGACCGCGCGCCGCAACTGCTGCAGGTCGTAGTCGGTCGAGAGGTTGAACGAGACATCGATCACGATGCGGAACGGATTCCTGAGAAGCGTGCGGCCGGGGCGCGTATCGGCGAAGCGCGGATTCACGTCGTACAGAAACCGCTGATTCGGGACGTCGAACCCTCGCGGCACGAGCAGCACCGGATCGGGTATCGCCGGCGAGCCCCAGCCGCGCAGCGAGCCGCCGTGAACGAGCTGATCCACGCCCGCCAGCACATTCTGTAGGTAGACGTTCGGCGCGACCCGTCGTCCCCACTTCCCGGGGAGGGGTGGCCGCCACTGGATGTTGAGCGATTGCGTCCACGCCCCGCGGCATCCGTTGCGGGGCGCCACAGTCCCACGATGTTCGAGCAGACACGCCTTCGCCGTCGGCGACCCACTGGCGAGAAGCGCGCGCAGCTGATCGGCCAAAGCGACATCGCTCTCCTTCGCGACATCGGGAATGAACGCGCGGTCTCCGCTCCTTCCGTCGCCGTTCACATCTCCCTGCACCAGCGGAGTGAACGGCATTCCGGACTGCGCGCGCCCGAACAGCGTCACCGTGCCGGTCTTGTCGGTGGCGAAGCCTCCCGAGATCACTACGATGTGGTGCGCATCGTTCTGACCGGCCCCCCACTCGCGCGCGCGGGGATCGCCAAAGGCAGCTCCATCGAATCCGCGGTACTGACGCTTCGTCGATTGGAGCGTGTAGGCCACGGAGCCGAAGAATGAAGCCCGGCCCCTGAATCCGAAGACGTCCGGCGAGAGCAGAAGGTTCAGCTGGCCACCGTATCCGCGCAGATCGCTGACGCGCACTCCCACTCGGCCGAACTGATCCGACTTTCTCGACTCGACCGCCGACACCGCGCCGCTCGCTGGATCGATGGATGCGGCCGACACGAACACAGGGCGGTTCGCTTCATCGGTCAGCGTCAATTTGCTGACGCCGCCGAAGTTCGCGTCCACCACCCCGGGCTGCGAGAGATCGTACGATCCCAGTACTCCGGCGCGAAAGAGAATCCGCTTGATGCTGGTGTTCCAATCGAAAGACGCGCGCCAGCTCCTCGGTACATCGTACCCCGGGGATATCAGTGCTACCGACGGCGCGCGCTCCGCCAGCACTCCGCTGCCGTCCACGCATTGCGTCGGGATCGAGCTCGGGTCGGAAGTGAACAGCGACCAGTCCGGAGCCGGAACCGCCGCCCCGACGCAGTTGAGAAACGACGTTCCGCCGGGAAGACCGGTCGATGCCGACGCATCGGCCAGAATTCCAGGATGCAGCAGGTCGCGGAATTCACCGATCCCTCCGCGGAGCGTCCCCGACATGTAGCGGTAAAAGCGGCCCACCGGGTTCTGCATCGTGCCTTGACCATTGTCCTTGTCGCGATTGTACGTATAGGTGAACCCTATCCGCGGACTCAGATGCAGCCGTGATGGCGCCACTCCAGTGCGAACGCCAAGCGCCTGTTCGAGCGCAGCATTTCCCGCGGGCCTGCCGATAAATCCGTCGCCCTCCAGGCGCGCCCCATACAGCAGGCTGAAGTAGCGGGTCGACCCAAAATTGTGCGCGAGCGCGGCGGCAGCGTTCCACACCCTTCCTTCGCGCGGTGGCTGTGAGAGTGTCCGTGAAAAGCTGCTCGGACGTCCGCCATTGAAATCGTCGATCGAGTTGAAGGCGAACGAGCCGAGCCCGTTGGGGAATCCTTCCTGTCTGAGACCATCGACGCGTCCCCACAGCAGCCCCTTGAACCGATGCCGCCGTCCTCCGGCGT
The DNA here is from genome assembly GCA_030774785.1 of Gemmatimonadota bacterium. Taxonomy (GTDB): domain Bacteria; phylum Gemmatimonadota; class Gemmatimonadetes; order Gemmatimonadales; family Gemmatimonadaceae; genus UBA4720. The sequence continues at coordinate 1,868 of JALYKM010000318.1, read as the reverse complement.
TCCACTCGGTCTGATTCCCCGCCTCCGCGGTCCACCTCGACTCCTCCGTCGGAAGGAAGGAGCCGCCGCCGAGGAGCAGCGACGTCACATCCGTGCCCGCATCGAGATTGTCTGAGCGAACGAGGACAGTCGCGCCCGGCAGCGACCGATACGGCGACACACTCGTGCGCACGCCACTCAGCGCGATGCGCGTCTCGTTCAGCGTTCGGCGACCGGGACCGACATAGGAGCCAAGAGTGAGCTGTGCGCCAAGGGTCCGCTCGCGCCGCTCGCTGGCAGCCGATGGCGCCGTGAGCGGACCGAATCCGAGCGCGCCATCGCGCGTAACCCCGAGGTAGCTGGTGAGCGCGCGCGTGCTCAGCGTGTCGCGGGTGTCGTCGAGGCGGCCCAGCCAGGCAACTGTATTGTGCGTTCGATTCGTAGGCACGCCAGAAGCGACGAGCGGTACGCCGAGCGGGGTAGCCAGCGCGATAAGCCGCGCCACCGAGTCGGGCGCGACACCGGCATTGAGCAGGGCGTTCGCGTCGGCGGTGAGCAGAGTCGACGGCTCGCTGAGTGAGCGGCCGAGGTCGAGGGCAACGTTGTAGGTCATCGCGCCGCGAATCAGCTCTCCGTCGGCGCCGACGCTCCCCCGCGCGCCACCGCTGGTGACGCCGAGCGATCGGCCGGTAGCGTCAGTGAATTGCAGATAGCGGGGATCAAAGGTGAGGAACGCGTTGCGACGCTGATAATTCCGATCACCCGGTCCGAGCCGCACATCGACGTTCGCGCCGGAGAATCCGCCCCGCGTCGGATCGAAGGTGGCGCCGGTGACGCGCGTCTCTGTGCGGGCGGCGCGCGGGATCGCTCCCGCAGAGAGCCCCATTCCGTTCAGGGTGTTGAGATTCGATTCGGCTCCCGAGCCGAGGATGGCCGGACCGCTTCCGGTCATGGTGACATTGGACATGGTGCCGGCAATGGCGTTGAGATCGCCGGCGATGGTTGGCGGCACCTGCCCTTCGACCCCATCGCGCCACTTCTCGGACGATCCCGTCTCCGGCTGTGTCGGGGTAAGGGGATTGCTGGCCCGCACCGGCTTCTGTCCCGTGATCTTCACCGCGTCGAGCGTCGCCACCACCGTGCGCGGCAGCGTGAAGTTGGCGACGAGCTCGCGCTCGTCTCCTGAACGCTGCACCCGACGCCTTGCGGAAGAGAATCCCGGCGCGCTGACGTAGACGAGGTAGTCTCCTGTCCCTTCCTCGAAGCGGATCCTGAAATTTCCGGCGCTGTCGGTGGTCGCCTGCTGGGTGAGGCGGTCGGGGCCTCGCGTGATCATCACTGTGGCGACGAGAGCGTGTGAAGAGTCGTCAGTGACCTTGCCGCGGATCACGTCCGGCGCGCCCTGCTGCGCCTTGAGAGATCGCGCAGTCATGGACGAGAGAAGAATCGTGAGGCATGCCGCGGCGACTGCGCACGACAGGCGCCGCGTGAGTCGAGCTGCGGTCGAGAAAGTCTCTACCATTCTTAGAGGCAGGATCGGGTGATTTCGAAGCCGGGCGCGTCCGCTGCCATCGCAAGATAGTAGCCCCTCACGTCCACTCATTTTTTTGACAACCAATCAGCGAAAACCGTTGGCGACGGCTGAGTCAGGACGATGCGAAGGAATTTCCAGGCAGCCGCGGGCAATGATAATTTCGTGCCGACTCTCTTCTCGAGATTTGCGTGGCGACCACGGACCCGCTCAACACCAGATCTGCTCCCTGCGACCTGGCTCCTGAACAATTCAGAGCGATCGGATATTCGATCGTTGACTCCATCGCGGATTTTCTGCACGGCCTTCCTCAGGCGCCGACCGCGACGAGCCTTCTCCCCGATTCCCTGCGCAGCGC
>JALYKM010000317.1 GCA_030774785.1 Gemmatimonadota bacterium | reverse complement strand
GCATCGGAATGCCTCGCCTTCCACCGCTCGAGACCTGCCAGCGCCGCGTCCTTGATCGGCGAGTTTGCGACGACGATCAGCGGCATCTTCGATCGTGATTTCGCCGCTGTTTTCTTCGTAGCCACCTTGGTTATCGTCTTCGTCGCCGCCTTTGCGCGTGATGGCGCGACGCGTGTCGACTCGCCTTCCATCTTGCGAAAGTGGGGCGGCCACGGCGCATCGCCGAGACCGGCGGCCTCGTCGCGCGCCGCGAGATTGAGCAGCTCCTCGAGAGAGCCCGCTGCATCATCCATTGAAGCGTTCGGATCCCCGATGGCTTCCAGGCGCGCCGGCATCGTCAGCACGGTGAAATCCGCCGGCTCGCAGTCGGGGATCTCCTCCCAACGCAGCGGTGCCGACACACGTGCATCAGGGAGCGGTCGTATGGAGTACGCCGAGCAGGTCGTGCGGTCCTTCGCGTTCTGGTTGTAATCGAGAAAAACGCCGTGGCGCTCCTCCTTCCACCATTTGGACGTCGCGAGCTTCGGCGCCCGCCGCTCGATCTCCCGCGATAACGCCAGCGCGGCGCGTCTTACTTCGGTGAACGTCCATCGCTGGTGAATACGCGCGTTGACGTGCATGCCGCGCGAGCCGCTCGTCTTGGGCCAGCCCCGCAGTCCCATTTCCTCGAGCAGATTCCTCGTCTCGGTCGCCACGCGACGGACGTCGTCCCACTCGACGCCGGGTCCGGGGTCGAGATCGATGCGTAGCTCGTCGGGGTGATCGAGATCGTTCGTGCGCACGGCGTGTGGATGCAGCTCGATGCAGCCGAGGTTCACGATCCACGCGAGTCCCGCCGCGTCGTCGACGACCACTTCTTCAGCGGTGCGTCCCGACGGAAAGGAGAGCGTGACAGTCCTCAGCCAGTCCGGACGATTCTCGGGCGCTCGTTTCTGATAGAACGGCTCTCGCTCGGCGCCGTTGACGAAGCGCTTGAGCATGCTGGGCCGGTCGCGGATGCCGGCGACGGCTCCGCTCGCGACCGAGAGGTAATATTGGACGACGTCGAGCTTGGATAGCTTGACACCGCGCGAGAAGTAAGGCTTGTCGGGATTGGTGATGCGGACTTCGTGCCCGTCGATCGAGAGAACTTCCGCCACCTCTTTCTTTGCCATCGTCGCTCTTGTCCGAGAGATCGTGGTACGGAAACTATACGTCCTTAATAGATTCAATCGTGCTCACAGTAGCCATCTTCGCAATTCTGGTCGCCCTTGGTCTCTACCTGCGCAGCAAGGTGCGTGAGAAAGAACCGCGACCCAAAATGACGGAGGAGCAGATCAAGCAGAAGTGGCGCGAGCTCGGCTTCTTTTGTGAGCTGGACGATCAGAAAAAGATCTGGACCCTGACGGGCTCTCGCGCAGGCCTGCTTTACTTTCCTGACCTCTTGCTCGGCTATGTCGCTGATCAAGGAAACGCGATAGACGGACAGCATAAGCATTACGGGCCTTACGGATCCCTGGAAATAATGACCTGGCCAGATGCTGGATTCGGCGGTAACGCAATTCGTGGTTCCTTGACGGATCTCGCCCGGCTCGCGGAGCTCGTTGAAGCAAAGCTTGCCAGCGCCCAACCCGGTGAGCCGGTTCGGATCCGCGAGGAGTTCGCGGCTAATAGTCCATACACACTTTTGCTGGATGTCCGAGCCGATGGGTTCGACCCTGCATCAGCAGATCGTGAGCGCCTGGGCGCGACTACCAACGTACCGGCAACAGAGAAGCACTGATCGAATCCGGCACCGCGTGCTCAACCTGCTCAACGCGTACGGCTTCGCATCGGTCTCTCGGAGCCAAGCGCCGAATCAGGATCCAGATTGACGAACGTGAGCTGCCCCGCAGCATCCACCTCGCAGCGATACAGCAGCACACCTGCCTCGCTCGCCCATTCGCGTCGTCGGTTGAGAAGATCGACCGCGTCGGCCTCCTGTCGGGCGCGGAGCTCCGCGAGGTTCGCCCAGGGAAGCTTACGGCGATAGTCCGCGCATGCAGCCTCGATTCGACCAGCTGCTGACGGACCGTGAAA
>JALYKM010000316.1 GCA_030774785.1 Gemmatimonadota bacterium | reverse complement strand
GAGCTGTTGATCCGCACGCCGATGCGGCGCTTCGGTCAGCCCGAAGAGGTCGCGGGCGCCGCGGTTTTTCTCGCGTCCGAGGCGGCGAGCTTCGTCACGGGACATCTGCTCGCGGTCGACGGCGGCTTTCTCGCGAGCGGCGTGAATCAGTAGCAAAAGGACCTGCTCCACACAGGGATAAGAAAAAGGAGAAGCAACATGCCGAGACTAGTCGTTTTCAATCAGGTGTCGCTGGACGGGTACTTTACGGACCGGAACGGCGACATGAGCTGGGCCCACAAGGTAGATGCGGAGTGGAACGCATTCGCCGCAGACAACGCGAAAGGCGGAGGCGTGCTGGTCTTCGGCAGGATTACCTATGAGCTCATGGCGAGCTTCTGGCCGACACCGCAAGCGATGGAGAGTTTTCCGGTTGTGGCCGAACGGATGAATAATCTGCCTAAGGTCGTGTTCTCGCGAACACTGGATAAGGCGTCGTGGAATAATACGAAGCTGGTGAAGAGCGACATGGCGGTGGAAATACGAAAAATGAAGAAAGAGCCCGGCGATGACATGGCGATCATGGGAAGTGGCAGCATTGTTTCGCAATTGGCGGAGGAGGGTTTGATCGATGAATTCCAGATCGTGATGAATCCCATCGTTCTAGGCAAAGGGAGGACGATGTTCGAAGGCGTCAATGACAACCTGAACCTGAAACAGACAAAAACGCGGACCTTCGGTAATGGGAACGTGTTGCTGTGCTATGAGCGGATGCCGTGAAGGAGGTTAAGCATGAAGTTCATGGTCTTGATCTATAACGACAGCACGATGCTCGACGCTCTGCCGCCGGCGCAGTTTGACGCGACGATGCGCAGTTGCCTGGAGCACGCGGACGAGCTGCGTAAGGAAGGCAGGCTGCTCGATTCACAGATGCTCGAGCGCGCGTCCACAGCCAAATCCCTGCGCAACCGCAAGAATCGGCTGACCATCACGGACGGTCCTTTCACCGAGACCAAGGAGGTCCTGGCGGGCTTCAACCTCATCGAGGCGGAAAACATGGACGACGCAGTCCGGATTGCGTCGCAGTTTCCGTGGGCACGAACCGGATGCGTCGAGGTGCGTCCCGTGCGGGACATCGGAGCCGTTCGAAAACGAGTTGGCGCCACCTGACTCTCACGCCAGCCTATTAAGTCGCGCGCGATTCGCGCTCCTCAACCAACGGCTGCCTGGTGACGATCGTCCACCGGTTCAATCACCGTGCCTGTCATATGAGATCTGCGCTCACGCCACACATTCTCGGAGCCGCCGAAGCCGAGGAGCGTGCAATGGACGATGTCGAGCTGAGACGACAGCTCGAGCGGGCGCACGCCGACTGCTTCGGTTGGGCGATGGCCTGTTGCGGAGGCGATCGCGACGACGCCGAGGAGGTGTTGCAGACCGTGTATCTCACAGTGCTGGATGGGCGTGCGCGTTACGAGGGACGGTCGATCTTCCGCACCTGGCTCTTCGGCGTGATTCGTCGGACGGCCGCGTCGGAGCGTCGCAAGGCGTGGCTGCACGGACTGCTGCTGAAGCGCGAAGCCGACGGCCTGAAGCCGGAGGAGCCTCCTGCGCCGGACGCGGGGGTCGAGCGCGACTCACGCTGCGACAGTTTGCGTTACGCTCTCGCTCATTTGGCCGCGCGCCAGCGGGAGGTGCTACAGCTCGTGTTCTACCACGACCTGACAGTTGACGAAGCTGCGGCGGTGATGGGCGTTCGGGTTGGTTCAGCTCGAACGCATTATGCTCGCGGCAAGGCGCGCCTCGCCGTACTGATCGGCGACACGAGGCAGCTGTGACAATGATGGACGAGAGCGAGCTTCGTCTCCGCTTCGCGCGGCTGCGTGAGGCCGATCAAGAGCACACACCGAGCTTCGCGCAGATCTACGGGCGTGCGCGCGCGCGTCGGAGCTGGCGTGCAACGCCGCGCGTGCGGCCGCTCGTGATCGGCGCGGCGGCGGCCGTCGCGATCGGCGCGGTCTGGATAGCGCGTGTGCGATCGTTCTCGCCGTCCGAGATTGCGCCCGCGATCGCGACCTGGCGCGCGCCGACGGATGTCTTCCTGCGGACTCCAGGCAGCGAGCTGTTCGGTGCGATGCCCGCGCTTGGCGCGTCCGTTCTCGACACGATCATTCCTGTACCTTCGAAGAGGGGAACCTGACCATGAGACGTTCAATTCTTGCAGTCGCGTTTGTGCTCAGCGCCGCGAGCCTCGCGGCGCAGGGACCACCGCCGGGACAGCGCGGCCCGGGGCCGGGCCCGGACGATTGGGGGCGAAGCTTCTTTCCCCCGGAGCTAGTGATGCAGCACCAGAGTGAAATCGGACTGCAGGACGCGCAGCGCGCGGCGCTCACCTCCGCCGTTCAGCAGGCTC
>JALYKM010000315.1 GCA_030774785.1 Gemmatimonadota bacterium | reverse complement strand
GAAATCGTTGATGAACTGCTGCAGGAATTGGCGCGTCGAGTCGTTCGTCAGGTTCCCGCTCGCATCGAACAGTTTGTCAGCGCCACCGATGTATGCTTCCGGCTACTGCATCGCGGGAACGTTGAGGAAGACGAGCATCTGCCGGAGATGGTGATTCGCGCCAAAGCCCGATAGCGCGCCCGGGGAGGCGAACCTTCTCGCGGAACGCAATCCAATCGGCGGGTGGAGTGTTTTCGAGATCCTAGTTGTAGTGCGAGACCTGCGCGATCTCGACGATCTCGAGCCTGAGAGAAACCGGCGCAAGCTTGATGATCGCGTTAGCGACCTTGCGCGTGAACGATTCGTTGCGGAGGCTGCCGACTAAGACCGCGACGTTGCGTACGGGCGATGGAGGCATGGAGCTCTTCTGCCGGAGAGAACTGTTTGTGGAGTGCGAGTGAAGAGTAATAGCGTTCAGGGGCCTTCCAAGCTGGTGGCCAGTTCGCAGCACACCGCCGGTACGGTTTCAATCGACTCTTCCCTCGTGCGCGCGGAGCTGACGTAGAGCGCGACTGCTTGTTCGAATGCCGCCTCGTCGCCCTTTGAGATAAAAAGCTTCATCGCCTCCAGCGCCACGGCACTATCCTCCGGGCGAGTTAGCTGTTCGCGGACGTCCGGTCGTGACTCATAGAGAGCCCCGGCGAGGCAGGGCTTCGGCGAATCTATTGGCATTCAGACGTGTGGCCACCGTTTGTTTTGTACCAAGCGAAGCAGGATGCTTCTGGGAGTAGCGCCGTTCGCCGAATGCCCTCACACATAGCCGAAGCCGCGTGCTGGCTCGTAAACTGCTGCGGAATTCGTACCGCAGGTGAGGATCACGCTTTGGATTCGCCCGAGAATTTCAACCCATCAGACTTCCTCGCAGAAGAGAGAGCGCGCAGGTTCGAGAAGGCACGGAAAGACATTGCACGCCGCCTGCAAAAGATTTGCAGCGAGCTGCCAGAAGAAGATTTCCGATCGCTCGTTGACAAAATGGCTCGGGCGCAGGTACGCAGTGAGGGCAATGCGCTCTAGGTCTCCCCTTTCATCGTCGCTGTGTTCGCCGGCTAGCTCGACCAGCCGGTCGCAAAGAAAAAGCACCGTTAGCGGAAATGCCAACAGTGCTTTGACTTATCTGTATCGGGACGGCGGGATTTGAACCCGCGACCCCCTGAACCCCATTCGTGGTCAGAGGGACACCAAATGATACCTAAAGTCGCGTTCTCATAGGGGAAATGGGCGTCGGCGTCCTACTTTCCCTCAGCACGAAGTAGCAAAAAGTAGTGAGAAACTCGCCCACAAACTCGCCCGAGGGTTGGGGTAGCGCTAGCATTGTTGAATGACGGTCGAGATTTCCGCAGAACGGCGGATCGCTCCTGCTGCCCGGGGACTTTACGAGCCGTGGCGTATTCTCAGAGGTCGTCGGGCTCGCACTACTATCCGTTCAGTGGGCAGTCGCCGGTGCGTTGATCGCGTGGTTTTTGTATCGAGGAGTGTCTTGGCTAAGGCGTTGACTCGTGACAAACCCAGGAGGAGACCCTAATGAGACTCAAGATCATGAACCTCTACGTGGAGCCGCCATCATTATGAAGTCGCCGCCAGGTCCCGTGCGCATGCCAGGCAAGGCGAAGCCGAAGGCCAAGGGCACGTCGCGCGCAAGCAAGCCACGCAAGTCGGCCACCAAGTCCAAGTCCCCGCCCATCGAAGGAGCGGTCCTAGCGGGTATGAGGAGCCGTGAGCGAGCGACCGGGAAACCCGCTTCCCGGCTCATCGACCAGCGGATCCGCGACCTGGGGGGATGGCGCGGGGAGACCCTGGCCCGCATGCGGGCGCTGATCCTGGAAGCCGACCCCGAGATGACCGAGGAGTGGAAGTGGATGGGCACTCCGGTCTGGTCGCACCACGGGATTGTCTGCACCGGGGAGGCGTACACGAAGGTCGTGAAGCTCACGTTCGCCCGGGGGGCCAGGATCCCAGACCCATCGCGCCTCTTCAATTCCAGCTTGGAAGGCAACACGCGAAGGGCGATCGACATCCACGAAGGGGAGAAGGTCGACGCGGCCGCGTTCAAGGCGCTCGTGAAGGCCGCGGTGGCCCAGAATGGCCCGCCGGCGAAGAAACGGTAGACCCTG
>JALYKM010000314.1 GCA_030774785.1 Gemmatimonadota bacterium | reverse complement strand
AAAGGTGGAGTGAGCAGGACGCCGAGCAGAATGGCGAAGACGAGCGCCGTGGAGTCGCCCGCGACCCAGAGCAAGATCAGCTCGAACGGCAAAAGCATCGCGACCCACGCCGGGAGCGATCGGCCATATCGCCGCCACTCGAACCACGTTTGAGCGCTCGCGGGCGATCGGAAATGCTCGCGCCGGAGCGACGGGACGCGTGCGATCTGCGCGAGCCACGCGAACCCACCACGCCAATCGGGCACGTCACCGCGGCGAGCGCGCGCGACGGCGAACCGCGCGGCGAGATACGCGAGCGGAACCTGCGGCGCCAGGATGGCGAGCATCAGGGACTCGTGGGCTTTGAAATTCACCGCCAGGAGAGCGATGGTGTCGATCGTCGTCAACCAGAGGACGGTGACGATGATCCGTAGCCCTGGCAGAGGGTATGGCATCCATGTCAGCGCTTGCGTCCAGGCGAGGAGCGACGCTGCCAGGAGCGCCGGCCACATTGATGGGACTTCGATGCCCGGCGGCCAAAGCGCGAACAGTCTCGTCGCCAGCCACAGGATCATCATGGCCGCCGTGCCATAAAGCATCGGCAAGCCCGACAGTGCGGCGGTCGTCATCGGCAACGTGAACATGCGGGCGGGATACATCGATTGGCGCGCCGCAAGATCGCCGTCGAGCCCGAACGTGAACACCGCCAGGAAATACGTGAACGTCGCCGTCAGGGGCACCATCACCACGAATGCAAAACTCTCGGGGCTGTCCAGGTTAACCGGGAGCCCGCGCACGAGGACCACGAGCTTGATCGTCGCGAGGACCAACAGATAGCCGATCAGGGCGATCAAGCCCCAGCGATGCCGTTGTCGAAATTCCCAGGCGACTGCGGTGGCAGGGGACATGGATTACACCTCGGGGGCCGCGGCGGCGGACGTCCCGACACGAGCGACGAAGATCTCATCGAGGGAGGGAACGCGTCCGTCTACGCGGTGTGATTCCCTGATCGCTTCCAGCGGCGCACTCAGCGCGATTTTGCCCTTATGGATCATGGTGACGTGATCGGCGACCTGCTCCACCTCCCCCAGCAAGTGCGACGAAAAGAGCACCGTGCGACCTTCATCGGCGATCGTACGAATGACCGCACCGAGAATGTCTCGGCGGACAATGGGATCGAGGCCGGACGACGGTTCATCCAACACCAATAATTCCGGCCGATGTGCCAGCGCGATCAAAAGTCCCGCCCTCGCTTTCTGGCCCTTGGAGAGATTCCTGATTTTCGCCGCGGGGTCCAGCGCGAACGCCTGCCGCAGCTCCTCCGCGTAAGCATCGTCCCAGGCGGGATAGAACGCGCGCGAGTAGCGAATGAGCTCGCCGACGCGCATCCAGCCGGGGAGGTCGTTTTCCTCGGAGAGATAGCCGATCCGCGACAGCACGGCGACCGGCTCGGCGACGGGATCGAGGCCGAAGACGCGTACGGAGCCGCTTTCCGCCCGTAGCAGGCCCAGGATGTGTTTGATGAGCGTCGTCTTGCCCGCTCCGTTGGCGCCGACGAGGCCATAGACCGCCCCGCGTGGCAGGGACAGGCTCACAGAGGCCAGGGCCGTTGTGGCACCGAAGTGGCGCGTCAGCTCCGATACGTCGATGACCGATTTACTCAATCAGAACTCTTCGAGAATCTTTTTCGCTTTCTTGGGATTGTCACTGACGATCGCCAGCTCGACCAGGTCATCCGCGACGCCGGTTACGTAAAGCGCCTCGAGGTTGATGCCCTCATCGCCGAGCCGGTTCGTGACGTTGGCCAGTATACCGGCCTTGTTTTCGAGCAATACGAGATGGACCTCGCCCTCCGTGAACCGAATGTTGGCGGCCTCGAGCGCGCTGCGCGCCACCACGATATCATCTGGGAGAATGCGCGCCATCGCCACGCCTCCGACGGATATTGCGGCGAGCGCTTTGATGTTGACACCGCGGCGGGCGAGCGCCTGCGCCACTCGCCCGAGGTCGCCGGGGTGATTGGTGAGCTGGATCGAGCAGTCTTTCATTGAAGCCTCCGAACGAGCTTAACGGTGTCGTCGCAGTCTAACATTGCGTCCTGCCGCCACGAGTTGCCACTCGGCGCATTGCCCGGTTTATTGTGCCATGTGACCACGCAGCCTGACGAAGCATCGCCCCCCTGGTGCGTCCGCCTGATTTCCGAGCTCAACGCCGCCGACGAGCGCGCGACCGCGCTCGCGAAGGCGCTCTCTCCACGGCAACTCAACTGGGCGCCCAGTCCAGGCGTGTGGAGCGTTGGCCAGTGCCTTGAACACCTGTGCATCGCCAACGAAGAGTACGTGGGAGCGATATCGAGCTCGTTAGTGCATCCTCCACTCGCTGTGGTTGAGGAGATCGCACCGGGCTGGTTCGGCCAGTGGTTCATTCGCACCTACATCGAGCCCTCGTCCAAAACGAGACGGCTCCGTGCGCCGAGGAAGATCAGGCCCGGCGCACAGATCGAGCCGTCCATTCTCGATCGGTTCATCAGCAGCAACCATAGGGCACGTGAGCTCGTCCATCGCGCCGGGAACTACGACGTCAACCGCATCCGATTCAAGAATCCCTTCATATCAGTGATTCGTTTCACAGTCGGAACAGGGCTGGAGATCGTCTCGAAGCACCAACGCCGGCACCTGCTGCAAGCTGAGCGCATCAGGGAGTCCTCGGAATTCCCAGAGCGGGGCCACTCCGCTTAGTAGGGTCGCTCCACTCGAACCCACGTCGTCTTCGCGCCGGCGCCCACGGTGGTCGGAGTAGCCCACAACGTGTCGCCTCTGACCCGCGCAACGACGCTGAAAGGTTTCCCCGCCATGACTGCCGGGTTTTTTGCCACAGTTGGCGAGAAGGTGATTGTCGAGCCGGTATGCCGATACGTTCCCGCGTTGGCGGTAAAAGGCACGAAAAGCAGACCCAATTGTTCGTTAGTGGCGCTATCGCTCGGGAGTGGTCGCGCCTTGAAGCCCTGGACAAACGTCATGGAGTAATGCCGCTTCGTGAAGATCAAAAGCCCGGGCTGCACATCAGTCGTGTGACGGCCTCGATTCGGGCCACTATCGACGACGACTTCAACCGGCTTCCACGCCCCCTCGAGCCTTTGGCCGAGCATTGGAGAGGGTGCGCTGACAATCAGCGCGAACAGCGCAACTGTCGATCTCATTTGTCCTCCTGGACTTGGGTGAAGATCTCCGCGAGCTCCTGCGGTGGTACGACTTCGAGTTGATCGAAGGTGCAGTCACGAGGGCGCTTGTCGCTGCGCCAACGACGAAACTGTGCGGTGTGTCGAAAACGATCGCCCTGCATGTGGTCGTACGCAACCTGGACGACGAGCTCCGGACGCAAGGGTTCCCACGACAAATCTTTCCCCGCGCTCCAACGACTCTGCGCGCCGGGCCGGCGATGCGGGTCCGCGTCGGCGTCTGGCTGTGTCTCCGCCCAGTCGCGCCACGGGTGCCCGTCGAGCGCTTTCTTGCGATACGGCGCAAGGAACTTCACGAGCTCCAGCCGTTTGGCGTCGGTGAAGCTGGCGCAGACGCCGACGTGCTCGAGATTCCCACTGTCGTCGTAGAGGCCGAGCAGCAGCGAGCCGACTTTGGTTTTTTCACCGCGCTTGTGCCAGCGGAATCCGGCGACGACGCAGTCGCAATCGCGCTCGTGTTTCACCTTGAGCATCACCCGCTTGTTCGGCTCGTAGGTTCCGTCCTTGGGCTTAGCGACGACGCCGTCGAGTCCCGCTCCCTCGAAACGGCGAAACCAGTCGGCCGCGGTTTCTCTGTCGCCAGTGGCGGGTGTGATGTGAAGAGGCGGCTCCGCTTCTTTGAGGATTGCCTCTAGTCTCGCGCGACGTTTGGCGAACGGTATGTCGCACAGACTCTTGTCGCCCTCGCATAGCAAATCGAAGAAGACGACGGAGGCCGGAGTCTCGACAGCCAGTTTCTTCACGCGCGACTCGGCGGGGTGGAGTCGCATCTGGAGCGTGTCGAACTCGAGGCCCTCACTGGTCGCGATGACGATCTCGCCGTCGAGCACACAGCGCTTGGGGAGCTGCGCCTTGAGCGGATCGATCAGCTCGGGGAAGTAGCGATTGAGCGGCTTCTCGTCGCGGCTCTGGATGAAGATCTCGTCGCCGTCGCGGAAGATGAGTGTGCGGAAGCCATCCCACTTCGGTTCGAAGATCCATCCTTCACCGGGTGGGAGCTCGCCGACTCGCTTGGCGAGCATCGGAAGGACGGGTGGATTGACAGCGAGGTTCATCGCTTGGTTTTGCGTTGCACGTCGGTCACCGGCGCGAAGCCGGCTTAAAGCCCAGCGCACCGTTCAGCCACCGCACCAGCGGCAGGAGCGCCTCATACTCGCGCGCGAGGAACGTCGCCAGCGACGCACTGGTTACCTGTGCATCGGTCAGCGTCCGTCCGCTCGTGAACGACTGGAATCGCAACCATTTCGCCGCCGGGTGGTTCTCAGCGTAGCCACGTGGCATCCGCTTCAGCGCGCCCTCGTCATCGAGTCCGCCGAACCGGCGCGGAATCGAGAGCACCATTTTATCGAAGCCCCTGGGATTGTCGGCGATGGCGCCGCGCAGCTTGTTCAACTGCGGCCGCGGCGGCATCCAGATGCCGGCGCCGATTATCGATCGCCCGCCCGGCTCGAGGTGAAAGTAGTAACCGGCACTCCCCGCATCCGCCTCAGAGCCGACCGTACGTGCTGCATTCAGGTGGTGGAACCAGCACGCGGCGTGGGTCTTGTACGGCGACTTGTCCTTCGAGAAGCGAATGTCGTGGTTGATGCGGAACATCGAACGCTTCGGATCTCCGCCGATTTCCGGCGCAAACTCGGCGAAGCGAGTGTCGAGATCCGCGATCAGGTCGCGCATCGGCTGGCGTACTTCGGTCTCGTACTCGTCGCGATGCGCCTCGAACCAGGGCTTTTCGTTGTGCCGGGCGAGTCCTCGTAAGAATCCCAGGGCGCGTTGCGTGAATGGCATGGCTCAGAAGATATGGGGCCTCACCCCATTCCAACATGCTACGCCGCTCAGGGCCTCCTCTTCGTGCGTTGCGCGAGCTCCGCCGGCGCCTGAGACCGCCATGCCTCCGCTATGAGCACCTTTAGGTCAGCGATGCTCACCGCGTCCAACCGGACGAGCACGGCTGGGAATTCCGTCGTAATGCGCCTCGGTAAAAAACTTCGCGGGGTCGGAGGTCAGTATCACATCCCTCTGGCCCAGATTAGCGACGCGCACCGCGATCACTCCGTTGTTTGGTACTCGAGGCTTCTTCGGCAGGACGCGCTCCATCCACACCCAGACGAATCCCTTGAGCTTGCCCTTGTTCGGGACCGAGAAGGCGAACCGATCGTCCGCCTCCTCCACCGCGGGAAACGACAGAGCAATCCGACGAACATCAGCCTGAGTCGCCATCGGCTGAAAAAGAATTCATTCCCCTACGCGCCGGAAGGAGTCTACGCGCTGACGATCTCGACCTTCGCGTTCTGGGGTACGGCGGTGAAACGGACCGCTCTTTTCGAGAAGATTAGGCTGCACCGGCCTGGGCTCGAGCGCTTGCCTTGTCGGGATCAGTGATCCCAGATGGCCGCAATCCCTTAAACAGAAGCCAAAAACTCAGTGCAATCTCGAAAACGCCGATTGGCGAATCGAACCACCACAGGTTCACTACCTTGGCGAAGTTGGGGAAAATGATGAACGCGCAAGTACAGAACGCGCACCATCCAGACGAGATCACGCCGAAAGAAGCCAACGATCTGGGGATATAATTCGACCTGAACCACATGTAGCTGCAGACCGTGGCTGCCAATCCCCAAAACAGCAAGCCAACGTAGTACTGGTCGAAACTCGCGCTGAGGTATAGCCTCGCCAAAGCTTGCAGACGGTCTGCTTCGAATGCTCGCAAGTAATCGGCGCCACTCAAGAGCCGCAGAGCGTCAAAAAGATTGAGCGTCATACGAATCCACATCAACGCATATACCAGCCTCCAGAATGCCGCGACCAATGCAAGGGTCCGATTGACCGGCTTGAGGATCACGTAAAGCGCCGCGACCAGTACGACCATGCCAGCGGAGTAAATCAGGTCGCAGGCGATGCTGATCCATGCCGCCCTTTCGGTGAGTTGTGTGGCAAGGGCCCAACGGGCGGCGGTATTGCCGGGTTTCACATGCGGCACTCGCCGCTGATTACGCGTGCTGGCTTTCCACCGCTTGCTTGAGGCGCACGAGGTCTGCCTGCACAAGCGCAGAGTCGGTGGCAAATTGCGCGTCCGACATGCCCGGCTGCTGAAAGACCGTTAGCATGACCTCGCTTCCGGTGGCGTTGGGCACGACACGCAACGGGACGTCAACGGCGGCACCTACGCCGGTGAGTGGGGTGACGACGTGGTCGACGACCCCGAAGTCATTCGATGGCGCAAACACGACGCGCATCGGCCCGGCAGGCGTTTCAACGCGCCACGCACCATCGGGTAACGGCGTCGGCGTGGAACCGAGACCGGTCGCCCACTCCGGCAGGCGCCGAGGGTCGGAAACGAAGGCATAGACGTCTGCTGCCGGCGCGGCGATCGAGACGCTTAGGGTGTGTGCGGGACGGAGCTCGGACACAAGAGTCGAGGAGAGAGTTCAATGGTGCGAGGGCAGGTTTGGCGTTGGCTGTCGCCTAACGCCTTAGTTCAGCTGCAAGCACATCTAACAATTGCGCGCGAAGCGCGCCACCGAAAAGTGCTTGGCAGCTGCAACGTTTGTTAGAGCACGCGCTTGCAGGACTGCTTCGAGTCGCCGCCAGGCGCCACAGTCCGTCCTGCCATGATGCCACACGGAGTGCATATTCAACCGATGACATCCTACATAGCGCTGCTGCGCGCCGTAAACGTCGGGGGAACTGGCAAGCTCGCCATGGCGGATCTCAAGGCGATGTGCGAAGCCGCCGGCTTTCACTCCGTCCGAACATACATTGCGAGCGGCAATGTAGTCTTCGAAAGCAAGCTCCACGAGACGGCCGTGCGAAAGGAGCTCGAGCGTCGGCTCCTCGCCTACGCCGGCAAACCTGTCGGCGTCGTGGTGCGCACCGCCGCGGAAATGGCCGAGGTACTGGCGAGTAACCCCTTTCCGCATGGGCCAGCCAATCGCACCGTGGCAATCTTCCTTGATGCAGCCCCTCCCACAGATGCCTTGGCCAGTTTGTCCGGGCGTGTCGACGAAGAGGTAGCGTTAGGGCGGACGGAAATCTATGTGCACTACGGCGCGAACATGGGACGCTCGACGCTGAAAATACCCGCGGCAAAAAGTGGCACTGCTCGAAACATGAATACGGTTGCGAAGTTAGCCTCCATGGCGGCGGAGGCGACGCCGGTCTCTTCGCGGCGCTCCGCATCAGCGCGCAATAATCGCGATGCCCGGGGTTCTCGTCCTCCGTCCAGTAGCTCGAGGTGCTCTAACTAGTAATTATACCGCCTGCTTATACTGCGGAGAGAACGCGTACCTTGCAAAGCTACGCTAGATAGCAACGGCGCAGGATTTCCCGTAAGAGCTTAACCTGCGCTGGATTCATACCTTATACGCTCGAGTCCATGGTTTGGCCGTGTGCATACACTGCGAACGCTCGCAGTATATGCAGCAGAAAACGTTGGGAAGGATCAGAGTAGCGCGGCGATGCATCTACCTCTGCCCCCGCCAACCCTCCACGCTACTAAAGACGACCATCCTGGGCGAGTCCCACCACTGCCGACCGCCGTAGCATCCACCCGTACAACCAAATAATCGCGCCCACAAAGCCGAGCACCCCAAGCCACGGCGCCAGCGCAAAATCCTCCGGTACGAGTGCAATCGGCGCGTCCTTAGAGAACCCGACGATCAGCCCGGCGTTGATCACCCCCCAGATGCTCTCGCCGACAATCAATCCCGACGCGACCAGCGTCCCCAGCCTCTGAGCGCGGTCAGGGTTCGGCATCGACCGGCTGCGTCGATCATACCAATGAGAGATCACCGCGCCGACTATCACAGCGAAGGTCGCGGACATCGGCAGATAGATTCCGATGCCAACCGCCAAAGGTGGGATTCGAAGCTTCTTCATCGCGCCGAGCATCGCGTCGAGCACAACAAGGCCGACGCCAATGGCCGCGCCAATGCCGAGCATCTTCCATTCGAGACTGCCGCCGATCACGCCTTGCGCGAGGGCGGAGATGAGCGTCGCCTGTGGCGCGGGCAGCGGATTCGCCGCAACCACGTCGACGTTCGGCGCTCCGGCGAACCCGTACGCCTTCGCCAAAAGATTGAGCACGAATGGAATCACCGACGCGCCCGCGGCCACGCCGACGATGAGCGCGATCTGCTGACGCATCGGCGAGGCGCCGACGAGCTGACCCGTTTTCAGATCCTGCAAGTTGTCGTTCGAGATCGTCGCGCACGCGAACACGATAGCTGTGACGAACAACGCAAATGCCACCAGCGCCGGACGCGTATCCGCAGTCGGCGATACGGCGAGCATGATCACCGACGCGCAGATCACGATCGACAGAATCCCGACACCCGAGATCGGGCTGTTCGACGCGCCGATGAGACCCGCCATGTATCCGCAGACGCCCGCGATGATGAAGCCGACGATCAGCACGAACGGCACGGCGATCAACGTAAGACTCACTGCACTGGGTGCGAGCACCGTCGATCTCGCGAAGGTGTACGCCAGCCACGCCGAGATCAACAGGCACACTGCCGTCAGCACGTAGATCCACATGGGCGGGATATCGCGGTCAGTATCGTCCGCCGTGGCCACGGCGCGCGAAGCGACGAGCGTGCTCACGAGCCCGCCCATCACCGGCTTCGCCAGCCTGATCAGGGTATAGACCGCGGCGACCGCGATTGTGCCGGCACCGATAAACCGCACCTGTGTACGCCAGATCACGGTCGTATGCGCCGCCAGTGTCTCGCCGACGCCCGCGGGCTGCATCGACGTCAGCCAAGGCACGGCGATGACCCAGGAGATTATCTGCCCCACGAGCATCGCCATTCCAACGGATAGTCCAACGAGATGACCCGCGCCGAGCAGCGCGAGCGACCACGCGAAGTTGTATCCCGTTGACGCATTCTCGCCGACGCGGAAGAAGCCGTTCAGTTCAGCTGCCGCGATTCGTGTCGCCGTCACAATAGCGAGTCCCGCCGAAGCGACCGAGCCGATGATGACGGCCCTGAGCCCTTCCCTCGCCTCGCCGGTCTCGTCCTTCGTTTCGCCGCGCGTGCCTGATCCAACCTTCAATACCTCGGCCGCTGCGACGCCTTCGGGGTACGGCAGATCGGAGGTCGTGACCAGCGCGCGCCGGAGCGGAATCGTGAACAGCACGCCGAGTACGCCGCCGCTCAGGCAGATGAGGAACGATTGCCAGAACGGGAATCCCGTCCACCACCCGACGATCACGAGTCCCGGAAGAACGAAAATGATTGCCGAGAGCGTGCCGGCCGCTGAGGCGACGGTCTGGACGATGTTGTTCTCGAGGATCGACGAGTCCTTGAACGCGCTCAGGATTGCCATCGAGATCACCGCCGCGGGGATCGACGAGGCGAAGGTGAGGCCGACCTTGAGACCGAGGTAGA
>JALYKM010000313.1 GCA_030774785.1 Gemmatimonadota bacterium | reverse complement strand
GGACGACGAAGCGCTCTTTGCATTCATAGATACGCTCCGCCTTTCTGTAAAAGCAAAAGTGGCAGCGGAACAGCGGCGTGGACTGTCACTGTCGGAGATCGTCGTCCAGGTGCGTGAAATGGTGCGGCTCGCGGAGGAAGATACCCATCATCCGAGGCCTTTTCCTTCCCGCGCATTCCGAACGATCTCGCGACAAGCGGTTGCTTGGTGCGTCGAGGCGTATCGACCAATTGTCTTTACTGCCGGGAACGATTTTTGTGCACCGCCGAACGCGTTCGATCCACAGCCGTTGCCCCCGGTTCTCGCTCCCGCCAGAGCCTCTAGCGCTCGCTTTCCAGCTCAGTCACCAAATAGTCGAGGAATACCGTGATCAACTACAAGGGAATTTCCGCGGACGACAAGCACCGAATCGTCGCCGCTCTCAAGGCTCGCGGCGCAGGAAGCTGCCCGCGCTGCCGCGATAGCCAATGGACGGTGAGTGAGTACTCGAGGATTGAAGTGCAGGCTACCATGGAGCGGAACAGCGTTGAACGAACGACCATCCCCGCCGTCATGATCGTGTGCGAGCACTGCGGCTTCATTTCGCAGCACGCGCTCCAGCCGCTCGGGGTTTGGCCGCACAACGCGACCGATCTCATTGACACAGCGTCTCCGCATGCGAAGGTGTCGACCGCCTGAGGCCCGAGGGAACTAGGGGGTACGAGCCCTTCAGTTCCTCCAGGAGCACTGGAGCAACGGCTGGGCTTGTTCTTGCAGGTACCGACGAGAGAAGAGCTCTCTCATCGTCGGCCATGCCGAATTGCAGCCGTACCGGCTTTCGAGCCACTTATCCCCTTCGACCGACTCTCTGTTGAAGGCGCGCGATAGAGCGCCGGGATCAGATTAACGAGAAACCGGGACACATGCGTACTACCCACAGAAACACTGCTGAAGCGGCTGATTTCGACATAGACCGCCGACACTCAGAGGCGCTGCTCAACGCGGGTGCCCTGCAGAGCGCGATTTTTAACAGCGCCAACTTCTCGAGCATCGCCACCGACGCGAAGGGCGTCATTCAGATCTTCAACGTCGGCGCCGAGCGCATGCTGGGCTACACGGCCGCCGAAGTGGTGAACAAGATCACGCCGGCCGCCATTTCCGATCCGCAGGAAGTGATCGCGCGCGCCAAAGCGCTCAGCGTCGAGGTCGGAACGGAGATTACGCCAGGTTTTGAGGCATTGGTGTTCAAGGCTTCGCGCGGGATCGAAGACATCTATGAGCTGACTTACTTCCGCAAGGATGGAAGCCGATTCCCGGCGGTGGTTTCAGTGACGGCGCTACGCGACGCGCACGAGGCCATCATCGGCTATCTGCTGATCGGGACCGACAACACTGCGCGCAAGCAGGCGGAAGAAGCGCTGCTCAAGGCCGGCGCCCTGCAGAACGCGATTTTCAACAGCGCCAACTTCTCGAGCATCGCCACCGACGCGAAGGGCGTCATCCAGATCTTCAACGTCGGCGCCGAGCGCATGCTTGGCTACACTGCCGCCGAAGTGATGAACAAGATCACGCCGGCCGACATTTCCGATCCGCAGGAAGTGATAGCGCGCGCCAAAGCGCTCAGTGTCGAGCTCGGAACCCCGATTACGCCAGGTTTTGAGGCATTGGTGTTCAAGGCCTCGCGAGGCATCGAAGACATCTACGAATTGACATACATCCGCAAGGATGGAAGCCGGTTTCCGGCAGTGGTGTCAGTCACGGCGCTGCGCGATGCGCAGGACACAATCATCGGCTATCTGCTGATCGGCACCGACAACACCGCGCGCAAGCAGGTCGAAGAGGAGCGGCAGAAGCTCGATCAGCGGCTGCGCGACCAGCACTTCTACACCCGCTCGCTCATCGAGTCCAACATCGACGCCCTGATGACCACCGATCCACGCGGCATCATCACCGACGTCAACAAGCAGACGGAGGCGCTAACCGGGTGCACGCGTGACGAGCTGATCGGAGCGCCGTTCAAGAACTACTTCACCGATTCGGGCCGGGCTGAAGCGGGCATCAATCGCGTGCTGAGCGAGGGCAAAGTCACCAACTACGAGCTCACGGCGCGCGCCAGAGACGGCACGCTCACGGTGGTGTCCTACAACGCGACCACCTTCCACGACCGCGACAGGATCCTGCAAGGCGTGGTTGCCGCAGCGCGCGACGTCACGGAGCTGAAACTGTTCGAGCAAACGCTTCAGCAGAAAAACGTCGAGTTGGAAGACGCGAGCCGCATGAAGTCCGAATTCCTCGCCAACATGTCACACGAGCTGAGGACGCCGCTGAATGCCATCATCGGTTTCTCCGAGGTGCTCGGGGACGGCCTGATGGGCGACATGACCGATCAACAGCGAGGGTACATCGGAGACATCTTCAAGAGCGGCAAGCATCTGCTCTCCCTGATCAACGACATCCTCGACCTGTCCAAGGTGGAAGCCGGCAAGATGTTGCTCGACCTGGGGTCGGTGCAGCTGTCTTCTTTGTTCGCCAACAGCTTGTCCATCATCAGGGGGAAAGCCGCGACCCGCCACATCAGCCTGGTCATGGAAGCGCCCGAGGATCTGGGTTCGATTCGGGCCGACGGGCGCAAGGTCAAGCAGATCGTGTACAACCTGCTATCCAACGCGGTCAAGTTCACCGACGAGGGCAGCCGGGTGACGCTGCGCGCCGGCCGCGTCCCGCGCGCCGAAGTCGGCCAGCTGTCCGCCTCCGGGACGGGTCGAAACTTTCCGTTGGCCGACAACGAGTTCGCGGAGTTTCTCAAGATCAGCGTCACCGACAGCGGTAGCGGCATCTCGCCGGAGGAGCTGGAGCACCTGTTCAAGCCTTTCAGCCAGATCGACAACAGCCTGGCGCGAAAATTCGAGGGCACGGGACTCGGTTTGGCCATGGTGAAACTCCTCGCCGAGTTGCACGGCGGCACGGTGGCGGTGGAGAGTACCGTGAGCGAGGGGACGTGCTTCACGGTCTGGCTGCCGGTCCGGGCGCGGGCGGAAGACGCGCTCACGTCGGTCAAAGCGCCGGCCGCCCCCTATATCGAGGCGCTGGCGGGAGCGCGCACCGCGCTTATGGGAGCGCGCACCGCGCTGGTAGTGGAAGACGACTTCAAATCCGCTGAGCTGGTCCGCGTGCAACTCGAGGCGGAGGGCTTCAAGGTGCTGCACGCCGCCTCCGCCGAAGCAGCGCTGGTTCTCGCGGTGCAGCAGCCCTTGTCGCTGATCACCCTGGCCATCATGTTGCCCACGATGGACGGCTGGGAATTCCTCAGTCGCCTCAAGCAGGTGTCGGCGCTCAGTTGCATCCCGGTCGTGATCATTTCGATCGTCGCGGATCGCAACAAGGGCTTCGCGCTCGGCGCCGCGGCAGTCATGCAAAAGCCAATATCCCGGAAGGAGTTGTATGAGTCGCTCGTTGAGCTTGGTCTGTTGCCTCTCTCGCAGGGCCAGACGCTCAAAGTCCTCGTGGTCGATGACGATCCCAAGGCAGTGGAGCTGATCGCCGCCCGCATCCAGGACTTGGCCAGCACCGTCCTCCGCGCATACGGTGGCGGCGAGGCGATCGAGGCTGCACGGCGGG
>JALYKM010000312.1 GCA_030774785.1 Gemmatimonadota bacterium | reverse complement strand
CGTGTCGTTGGGAAAGCGCCGCACCACGCTCCGTGACCAGGGACGACCAATGGCCAGCGCCGAAGCGTGCCGTAAGCGCGCCGGCGGCCGCATTCTGGAGTCCCGCTATGACGGCTACGTCGTCGAGCCTCGCATCGCGAAATCGCAGCTGCAAGGTCG
Organism: Gemmatimonadota bacterium; assembly: GCA_030774785.1. Lineage (GTDB taxonomy): Bacteria > Gemmatimonadota > Gemmatimonadetes > Gemmatimonadales > Gemmatimonadaceae > UBA4720. The sequence goes on along the minus strand of JALYKM010000312.1, from coordinate 21,013 downwards.
GCTTGATCACGCGAACAATGACTTGACCACGAACAGGACGTTGGCCGGACGCTCGGCCAGGCGCCGCATGTACCAGCGATACCACGCCGCTCCGTAACTGACCAGCGTCTTCACGGTATGCCCTTCAGCCACGAGCCGGCGCTGGGCGGAGTCGCGAATCCCGTAAAGCATGTGAATCTGATACTTGTCTTTACCGACGCCCGACGCCTCCGCTCGCTCGGCGATGCGCGCGGTGAGCGCGAGATCGTGCGTACCGAAAACTGGAGAGCACGCGCCCGTACGCGCCCCGTCCAGCAGTTGTGACGCGAGCGCGGAGTACGCGCGGTCGGTGTCACTCTTCTTCGCGAACGCCACTTCCCGGGGCTCGTCGTATGCTCCCTTCACGAGTCGGATCACCGGCTTGAGCGGCATCAGCCGCGCAAGATCCTCAGGCGTGCGACGCAGATACGCCTGAAGCGCGATGCCGGTGGAAGGATGATTTCTCTTCAGCGCGACGTAGAGCTCGAGCGTTCGATCCACGTAGCTCGAGTCTTCCATGTCCAGCCAGAGCGCTGATCCAGTTTGCTCCGCCTTGGCCGCGAGCGCGAGCAGATGGCGCTCGCACTCAGCGAAAGAGAGATCGAGACCGAGCTGCGTTGGCTTGACGCTGACCTGTGCCGGAAGCCCCATCGCGCGAATCGCATCGAAGAACTGGAGGTAGTGATCGCGCACAGCGACCGCAGCCTCGGCTTTGGTGATTGCTTCCCCAAGCTGCGTGAAGATCAATCCGCGGCCGCTCGCGGCGATGGCAGCACCCGCTTCGAGTGCGTCGTTAGCGTGCTCGCCCGGCATGAACTTTCTGGTCGCCCGCTTCACGAATTTGCTCCGCAGAGCGAAATCGTTGAGCCTTCGGCTTCGCGATGCCGCCAGCAGGATCGAGCGACCGAAGGGCACGGAGAGTTCGCTGTTTAGGTGTGACGCGCGGCTCGCCGCGGTTTACGCGCGACCGATTTGCCGTTGGCGCCTCGCTTGGTCTTGCGCGACCGCGCCGCGGCTTCCGCCAGTCTCCAGAATTGGGCTTCCCCGATTACTGTCACCCGGTGTCCCCTGGACGCGAGACGCCGGATCTCCATTAGCTTCACGCCCCCGCTCACTCCGGCAATCTGGAGCGCGTTCGGCCGGCCGCGCACCAGAATGTCCGACGACGGCCCTGGTTTGGATTGCACGATGGCGCCGGCCTTTTTCGCGGCGGCTATCGCTTCGCTGCGCGGGCGGCTCAAGAAGCCGGTAAAGGAGAGCCGCTTGCCGTCGAGGCTTCCGACCCGGCCGAGATTGGTCTGCTTCGGTCGATGACGCAGCGCAGTAATCAGCTCGCCCGCGGCCTCATACCGCTTGCCCCGCGCCCCGAGGCATCGGTAGATGACTTCCTTTAGATGGTCGCTGCATGGGAGACGACGAACATCGCGACTCCTCATCGGGCTCTCGATATCACCGCGCAGCAGCATCGCCGTGATCAGGCCGACCTGGTAAATGTCGTCGCGCTGCTGCCAGCGTCGAACCCTTCCCCAAGCGATCTCCGTCGGCGCGGTGAAAAGGTTGAAAGCGTCTGCGGTAACGCCACGCTGACTGAGCTGGTGGGTCGCGATGCCGAAGTCGCCCAGCTTCAGCTGCTCATTCTCGCAGACGAAAACGTTGAACGGCGTGAGGTCGCGGTGCATCGCCTGCCCTCGGTGCAGCACATCGAGAGCTTCGAGGATTGCGGCGATCTCGCGTCGGACGAAGCGTTCCGATTGTGCGCCCTTGCTCGCGAGCCAAGTCCCGAGATCTCCATGCACTGCGTACTCCATAGCGATGCAATAGCGCGCACCCCGGCCATCGACCTCGGCGAACCTGTCGAAGACGCGCAGTGCGCGCGGCTCGCGGAAGAGGAGCTCGGCGAAATAAGCCTCGCGGACCCACGCCGAAAGGCGTTCCGTGATTTTGACGCAGACCTGCGCTGGGAGCCCGTGCTGAGGCGTGGGCGTCGCGAGATAGACCTCGCCGAATCCTCCTTTACCAATCAGCCGGTCCAACTGGTAGGTTCTGTCGGTTTCGGAGCTATGCGCCGTCAGTGAAGGCTGCTTATCCATCGATCGCTGCTGCGCTGGCCTGCTCGTTCCATCGCTGAGCGTTGACGCCCTTGAAGAGGAGCCACAGCGTCAGCGATCCTTCGCCAAGGATGCCCGGAGTTCGAATGTAGGGGTCGAGATGGCTTGCGAGCGGCGGGTACATAAAAGTCAGCCAACCTAAACCGCCAAACATCATCAGCACGCCCAGCACTCGGGGCATGAAAGTCGACCTGAAAATGAGGTACCCGATCAGGACGCAATAGAATCCGAAAAACGCAAAGGCGATGTTGAACGCCTGACCATAGAATTTGAGTGACATGAACGTCAGAGCCTGTAACTGTTCCAGATTAAATACGCTGATGTAATGCGAGTTATCCAGGAAGACGAACGGCGCCAGAAGAAAGACGCAGATAGAGGCTTGAACAGCGCATCCCACGAGGCTGAAGAACGCCGCCAGCAGAGAGAGGCTCCGGTTCACCACCTTGAACAATTCATAGAACGAGCCGTCACGACGATATAGCACGCGACTACCATGAGCCATGCTGAGAGCCCAACCAAAATGAAGGTTTGTGCGCCAGGATGTTGGTCGCTGTAGCCGCGGCGTCGCCAGCTACGATGAGCCTGCCGCTCGCGAAGAAGGCGACAACTCCTATGAGGAAGGTGAGCAAATAAAAAACGCCGGCAATTCTGGCCTTGAAACGCGGCGAAGCTTCTGCAATCCGTTCCATCATTTTTGGAGCCTCCATGAGGCGACCGGGAAGACGGCGTCAACGCCGCGAAGCCGGCTTGAAGCCGAGCGCACCATTCAGCCACCGCACCAGTGGAAGGAGCGCCTCGTACTCGCGCGCAAGAAACGCCGCCAGCGACGGACTCGTCACCTGCGTGTCAGTCAGTCTGCGGCCGCTCGTGAACGATTGGAATCGCAGCCATTTCGCGGCGGGATGATTTTCCGCGTAGCCACGCGGCATCCGCTTCAGCGCGCCTTCGTCGTCGAGTCCACCGAATCGGCGCGGAATCGACCGCGTCATGCGATCAAATCCTTTGGGATCATTACCGATGGCGTCGCGCAACTTCTTCAACTGCGGTCGCGGCGGCATCCAGATGCCTGCGCCGAGGCCCGATTTCCCGCCCGGCTGAAGGTGGAAGTAGTAGCCGGCGCTTCCGGCATCCGCCTCCGCGCCGACGGTGCGAGTTGCGTTCAGATGGTGGAACCAGCAGGCCGCGTGGGTCTTGTACGGCGACTTGTCCCTGGAGAAGCGGATGTCGCGGTAGATGCGGAACATCGATCGCTTGGGATCGCCACCGATCTCCGGCGCGAACTCCGCAAAGCGGGCGTCGAGATCCTCGATCAGCTCGCGCATCGGCTCGCGCACCTCGGTCTCGTATTCGTCGCGATGCGCCTCGAACCAGGGCTTCTCGTTGTGCCGAGCGAGCTCTCGGAAGAACCGCGGTGCGCGTTGGGTAAATGGCATCGCTGAGAAGATATGCTCCTATCGCCGCCTAAGTTCGGAGTCGCTTTCGCAAATAGTACTGCCGGGAGCCTGGCGGATAGCCTTCGAGGGTGCCGAAAAGCTCGTAGCCGAGTTTCTCGTAGAACGGCCGCGCCTGGTACTCAAACGTGTCCAGGCTTACACCGATGCAGCCGCGCGATCGCGCCAGTTCCTCTGCCGCTGCCATGAGCCGCGTGCCAAGTCGATGTCCTCGCGCGCGCTCATCGACCCACAACTTGGCGACATACAGCCAGCGCCAACGCGTGTGACCGAGGATGCCACCGACGACAACGCCTGTGGAGTCGCGAGCGACGAACTTTACCGGCTGCTCGTCGGCGGGACCAAGGCGGCCCTCATTGAACGCCAGCAATCGGCGGACGACGAGCGCTTCGTCGGCGGGCATCACCTCGTCGTCGATTTGAACGTCGTCTGCTGCTGTCAATTCAAACCCGCTGTTGAGACCATCATCGCTCAAAGCCATCGACGGACACGGGCCCGATAGGCGCGATAGGGCTCACCAAACTTCGCGTCGAGGTACCGCTCTTCGGGCAAAACGATCGCGTAGTGCAAACCCACACATACGAGCGGGAATAAAAGGAGCGGGACGAGACCGTCCACCCAAAATGCGACACCGAGATAGACTCCGCTCGCGGCGACGTAAAGCGGATTGCGCGTGAAGCGGAAAGGACCATCCGTAACTAGAGCCAAAGTCGGCTGCGTAGGAAAAATATTGGTGCCCGCGCGCGTCATGGCATTGTGTGCGCTATTCGCCAACAGGCCGGCCGCGAGGAAAAGGGCGCCACCGAGAAATCGGGCCGGTACGATCGGGAACGGAGTAATGGGCCAGAGCCAATAATGGAGCAAGACGCCGATAAGCATCGTGCCACCCACGAGGACAGGCGGCAGTACAAGGATCTGTGGACGGTCAGGAGAAGGTTGCAGGAGATTTAGTGCCTCCAATCGCACCCAAACGCGCCGGTTTTGCTATTTCCTCACAAGCGGGTGCTCACCAAAGAACGCCCACATCAAACTTGTAGCATCGATGCTGCGAGTGGTGCGACCTACGAACCATTTCGGCAGCGGCGTGCCGCCAGGCCAGGTATGGCCTCCTCCCTGGATGGTGTAGAGCACCACGGCCGCGTTGTCAGCGCAGTTCGTGTATATGCGACGAGTGACATCAGCCGCCACCGCCGATTCGACTGGGTTGGCTCCGCACCGGTTTCTTCGTGCCCAATTCGCCGCCCATGTCGACACGTTCGGAAAAGGTCTCGGAGATACCCATGAGGGACCGCCGTTGTACGGAACCTCCGGATCGGCTGTCCCATGAAACGCAATCATCGGAACCGCTCGATGGTCTGTGCACCAACTCCACGGCAGTGTTTGCGCCGCTGCCACCATCCCGATCGCCGCGATTCGATCGGACAGCGTGCAGGAAAGGACGAAGGACATGCCGCCTCCATTGGATAGCCCGTTGGCGTAAATCCGAGTGGAGTCGATGTTGTAAGACACCTTCAGCGTGTCGATCAACTCCGAAATGAATCTGACGTCCGCCATCGGACCGGATCCGGGCTCCGCGTGCCAGATCCTGACCCCTTTACCGCCAACTCCCGACGGATAGACGACAATGAACCCTTGGCTGTCGGCCAACTTGTTCCACTGACTCGTTTCCTTTTGAGCTGCACCCCACAGCCCCGCGCCGTGCATGCTGATCACGAGAGGCGTGGGCCTGGATGGATCGTAGCTCCTCGGGACATAGAGCAGATAGTCCCGTTTCTGCCCCGAAGAAACGAAAGAGCCGTTGTCCCGATTCGCCGTGTAGAACGAGACGGCCTCGATCGGAACCATCAGCACGGGCAGGCCGATGAGAGCCAGTGCCGCGCCGAGGACCACCCTCCTGTCCTTCGTCACCGATGCCGATTCCGCGCGAGCGCCAGCGGAGCCGCTGAAAGTCGCGCGAGTGGGATTGCCAGGATCGCGAGGAGCACGAGCAAGTAGTGCGGGATGTGAGGCGTATCGAGCAACCACACGAGCACACCGTAGAGCGCGAGTACCGCGACACACCAAAGGCCCGCCCCGATTACCAGTGTGCGATCACTCAGCAGACGGGTGCGATAGAGGCGCACGGCGATCCAGACGGCAGCGATCATCTTGAAGCAGACGAGAACGGCGAAGATCAAGGGTAGAGCGCTCCATAACTCACCCAGCCGTTTGGTGTCGATGATCCACTGGGCGAATGGCCCGACGAGAAAAAGGAACCCCAGAGTAAGAAACACGCTTCCCTTGATGAGCGAGGCGCGGCCGGTGAGGCCGATGTACAAACTCTGCACGAGCTGCTTCCACGTCGACGCGATGCATCCCGAGAGTATCAGCAGAACCACCACGACCGTGCGTGGCGTTCCCACGGCTTCGCTCACCCGGCGCCATCGGTCGAGCACCACGGCCGAGGTGCCCGATAGTTTGAGCGCGAGCGGGATGGCGACGAGGACCAGCAGCCACGCGGCAATGGTGCTCCAGATCGTCATCTTCAGCTTGGCGGCGATGAGCTCGGCGTTGGTCAACGGCCGCGTCGCGATGAACGGCGTCACGCCATAGGAATCGCTCGCGTTCGGGCTCGACTTGCTCACCGTTGCCGCGGCGAAGGTGGCCATAAAAGGTGGAGTGAGCAGGACGACGAGCAGAATGCCGAAGACAAGTGTCGCGGCATCGCCGGCGGTCCAGAGCAAGGTCAGCTCGAACGGCAAAAGGATGCCGACCCACGCTGGGAGCGATCGGCCATGTCGGCGCCACTCGAACCACGCTTGAGCGCTCGCGGGCGATGTGAAATGCTCGCCCCGGCGCGACGCGACGCGCCTCATCTGCGCGAGCCACGCGAACCCACCGCGCCAATCGGGCACGTCGCCGCGACGAGCGCGCGCGACGGCGAAGCGCGCGGCGAGATACGCGAGCGGAACCTGCGGCGCCAGGATGCCGAGCATCAGGGACTCGTGGACGTTGAAATGCAGCGCCAGGAGGGCGATGGCGTCGATCGTCCCCAGCCAAAGGACGGTGACGATGATCCGTAGCCCAGGCAGAGGATACGGCATCCACGTCAGCGCCTGCGTCCAGGCGAGGAGCGACGCCGCGAGGAGCGCGGGCCAAATTGATGGGACCTCGATGCCCGACGGCCAAAGCGCGAACAGTCTCGTCGCCAGCCATAGGATCATCATGGCCGCCGTGCCGTAAAGCATCGGCAAACCGGCAAGAGCGGCGGTCGGCACCGGCTGCGTGAACATGCGGGCGGGATACATCGATTGGCGCGCGGCCAGGTCGCCGTCGAGCCCGAAGGTGAACACCGCGAGGAAATACGTGAACGTCGCCGTTACGGGCACGACCACCACGAATGCAAAACTCTCGGGACTATCCAGGTTGATGGGGAGCCCGCGCGCGAGTACCACGACCTTGATGGTCGCGAGGACCAACAGATAGCCGATCAAGGCGATCAGTCCCCAGCGATGCCGTTGTCGAAATTCCCAGGCGACTGCCGCGGCGGGCGACATGGATTACACCTCGGGACCTGCGGCGGCGGACGTCCCAACACGAGCGACGAAGATCTCATCGAGCGAGGGAGCGCGCCCGTCGACGCGGTGCGATTCCCTGATGACATCGAGCGGCGCACTGAGCACGATTTTGCCTTCGTTGATCATCGTGACGTGATCGGCGACCTGCTCTACTTCCCCCAGCAAGTGCGACGAAAAGAGCACCGTGCGGCCTTCATCAGCGATGGTGCGAATGACGGCACCGAGAATGTCTCGGCGAACAATTGGATCGAGGCCGGACGACGGTTCATCCAAAACCAGTAATTCCGGCCGATGTGCCAGCGCGATCAAAAGTCCCGCCCGCGCTTTCTGCCCCTTGGACAAATCCTTGATTTTCGCCGAGGGGTCCAGCGCGAACGCCTGCCGCAGATCCTCCGCGTAAACATCGTCCCAGGCGGGATAGAAGGCGCGCGAGTAGCGAATGAGCTCGTCGACGCGCATCCAGCCAGGGAGATCGTTTTCCTCGGAGAGATAGCCGATGCGCGACAGGACGGCGACCGGATCGGCGACGGGGTCGAGTCCGAAGACGTGCACCGATCCGCTTTCCGCCTTTAGCAGGCCCAGAATGTGTCTGATGAGCGTCGTCTTGCCCGCTCCGTTTGCCCCGACGAGACCGTAAACCGCCCCGCGTGGCAAGGACAAGCTCACAGAGGCCAGGGCCGTTGTGGCACCGAAGCGGCGCGTCAGCTGCGATACGTCGATGACCGATTCAGTCATTGCGGTTGCACCTGAGCGCATTGGCAGCTGTATTGTAGGACATGATCGCGCAGCTTGACGAAGCATCGCCCCCTTGGTGCGTCCGTCTGATTGCCGAGCTCAACGCCGCCGACGAGCGCGCGACCGCGCTCGCGAAAACGCTCACTCCGCGGCAACTCAACTGGACGCCTGCTCCAGGCGTGTGGAGCGTCGGCCAGTGCCTTGAACACCTGTGCATCGCCAACGAAGTGTACCTGGAAGCAATGTCGAATTCGTTTGCGGATCGACATCTCGCTGTGGTTCAGGACATCACACCAGGCTGGTTCGGCCGCTGGTTCATCCGCAACTACATCGAGCCCTCGTCCAAAACTAGACGGGTCCGTGCGCCGAAAAAGATCAGGCCCGGCGCACAAATTGAACCCTCCATTCTCGATCGGTTCATTAGCAGCAACCATAGCGCACGTGAGCTCGTCCATCGCGCGAAGAACTACGACGTCAACCGCATCCGATTCAAGAATCCCTTCATTTCAGTAATTCGTTTCACAGTCGGGACCGGTCTGGAGATTGTGTCGAAGCACCAACGCCGGCACCTGCTGCAAGCTGAACGCATTAGAGAGTCCCCGAGATTCCCTGAGCGGTAAGCTACCGCCCCGTGGTGAAGATCGCCGCGAGCTCCTGTGGCGGAACTACTTCCAGCTGATCGAAGGTACAATCACGGGGGCGCTTGTCGTCGCGCCAGCGGCGAAACTGTGCGGTGTGTCGGAAGCGGTCGCCCTGCATGTGGTCGTACGCAACCTGGACGACGAGCTCCGGACGTAGCGGCTCCCAGGACAAATCCTTCCCGGCGCTCCAACGACTCTGCGCGCCGGGCCGGCGGTGCGGCTCGGCGTCCGCGTTCGGCTGTGCTTCCGCCCAGTCGCGCCACGGGTGTCCGTCGAGCGCATTCTTACGATAGGGAGCGAGAAACTTCACCAGCTCCTGCCGTTTTGCGTCAGTGAAGCTCGCGCAGACGCCGACGTGCTCGAGATTTCCACTGTCGTCGTAGAGGCCGAGCAAGAGCGAGCCGACTTTGGTTTTTTCACCGCGCTTGTGCCAGCGGAAGCCGGCGACGACGCAGTCGCAATCGCGCTCGTGCTTCACCTTGAGCATCACTCGCTTGTTGGGCTCGTAGGTTCCGTCCTCGGCTTTTGCAACGACACCGTCGAGTCCCGCGCCCTCGAAGCGGCGAAACCAGTCGGCGGCAGTGGTTCTGTCGCGCGTTGCCGGCGTCAAGTGAAGAGGCGGCTCCGCGCTCGCGAGTAACGACTCGAGTCTCGCGCGTCGTTCGGCGAAGGGCGCGTCGCAAAGGCTCTTATCCCCCTCGCACAGCAAGTCGAAGAAGACAACTGAAGCCGGAGTTTCTACAGCGAGTTTTTTTACGCGTGACTCGGCGGGGTGGAGTCGCATCTGGAGCGTGTCGAATTCGAGGCCTTCACTGGTCGCGATGACGATCTCGCCGTCGAGCACGCATCGCTTGGGGAGCTGCGCTTTGAGCGGATCGATCAGCTCGGGGAAGTAACGATTGAGCGGCTTCTCGTCTCGGCTCTGGATGAAGACTTCGTCGCCGTCACGGAAGATGAGCGTGCGGAAGCCGTCCCATTTGGGCTCGAAGATCCATCCTTCACCCGGTGGGAGCTCGCCGACTCGCTTTGCGAGCATTGGGAGAACGGGCGGATTCACAGGAAGGTTCATGTGTAATTGGTAGGCCTACTGTTCGCCTTGCTTAGCGCCCAACCCGGTCACCGCCGCGAAGCCGGCTTAAAGCCCAGCGCACCATTCAGCCACCGCACCATCGGCAGGAGCGCCTCATACTCGCGCGCGAGGAACGTCGCCAGCGACGCACTGGTTACCTGCTTGTCGCTCAGCGAATGCCCGCTCGTAAATGATTGGTATCGCAGCCATTTCGCCGCGGGGTGCTTCTCGGCGTAGCCGCGTGGCATCTGTTTCAGCGCGCCCTCGTCATCGAGTCCGCCGAACCGGCGCGGAATCGAGAGCGCCATTTTATCGAAGCCCTTGGGATTGTCTGCGATGGCGCCGCGGAGCTTGTTCAACTGCGGCCGCGGCGGCATCCAGATGCCGGCGCCAATCATCGATCTCCCGCCCGGCTCGAGGTGAAAGTAGTAACCGGCACTCCCCGCATCCGCCTCAGAGCCGACGGTGCGTGCTGCGTTCAGATGGTGGAACCAGCAGGCGGCGTGGGTCTTGTACGGCGACTTATCCTTCGAGAAGCGAATGTCGCGGTTGATGCGGAACATCGAGCGCTTCGGATCTCCGCCGATCTCCGGCGCAAACTCGGCGAAGCGCGCGTCGAGATCCTCGATCAGGTCGCGCATCGGCTGGCGTACCTCGGTCTCGTACTCGTCGCGATGCGCCTCGAACCAGGGCTTCTCGTTGTGCCGGGCGAGTCCTCGAAGGAATCCGAGTGCGCGTTTGGTGAATGGCATTGCTCACAAGATACGATGCCGCAAAGCGCTATTCGAGCGGAGGCACCTTCAGGTGTTCGGTTACGACTATGGACACACGTAATTCGTCGCGTCCGAATCGCTCCCCAAATGATTCCGCCGTGCGGTTCCCGGATACGGGCAGATACGACGCGTTTTGACGACGGCGCTCGTCGGGTTGCCGTCGATCGCGAATTTGGTGGCGATCACACTGTTGGGCCGGACATCCTTCTCCACCCACTCCTCGAGCGCCGAGTAGAGACTGTTTTGCGGACTGTCTCCTGGCCGCCGCCACTGGCCAAAGTCGTTCGGCTCGTTGCCAGGCGCACGAGGTCTGCCTGCGCGAGCGCAGTATCGGTGGCATATTGTCCGTCCGACATGGCCGGCTGCTGAAAGAAGGGCCGACGAGATCATGAGCAGGACGGGAGCCATTTGTGAGCTAGCCGCATAACGGGTCCGATCGATAATCCTTTCTGTATTGACACGCATGCAGTTCGCTTTTAGCGATAGGGATTCGGGGTCTACCTCGACCCCGCCCTTCGGGAGAGTCAGATGCGCGTATCACCTGCCCTGAGCCGTCTGACATCGCGAGTCGTGCTGCCTGGATTCCTGTTTTATGCAACCGCCTGCCACCCATGGGTTACCGGTACCGTGCCCACTCAGGGTCAGGGTCTGAACGAGCAGCCTCGCGTCGTGCGGATCGTGCGCTCTCCACCGGGATCCGTAATGACGCTCACCGACCCCGTGGTAATAGGTGACACCTTGGTCGGTTTTGCCGGGACTTCAGGAAAGCGTGTTCGCGTGGCAGTTCCATTGTCACAAGTCGCGGCGCTTCAAACCCAAGAATTCAGCGCGGTACGCACGGTGCTGGTTCTGATCCCGGTCGTCCTGGTGTCACTCTTCATCTACGGGTTGAGCACCCTGGAACCCTAACGAGAGATTCATCGTTCGCCAGCTGGCAATTCGCCGCCATCTTGGCACGAGTCGGAGGGGGCCCCCGGTCGTTAGCCGTCATTCGTTCCTGCTCAGGCTTCACTAGCGAATGCCCGGAAGATGTCGTTCAATGCTTTTCCCTGCACCCCACCCACCAGGCCCTCGAATGACCCCGCCTTGATCTGTTCGGCGACATCGATCATGGTGCCAAATGCGACTCGAGCCAGCGCGCCTCCAACACTGATTCGACGCACTCCAAGCTCGGCCAGCTCCGAAAACTGGAGGCCCGGCCGCATCATGAGGACGTTGAGTGGCTTCGGCGCAACCGCGTGAACCATCGCCGCGATATCTCCTTTGTTGATCACGCCGGGTGCATAGAGGCAGTCCGCGCCGGCCTCGGCGAAAGCAACCAACCTGTCGATTGCCGGGGTTACTGCTTGAGCATCGATCAGCAACCCCTCGGTGCGCGCGACGAGGATGACGTCATGACCAGTCCGGTCAATCGCCATGCGCGCGGCGCGCAGCCGTTCGACCGCAGTTTCCAGATCGTAGAGCTGCTCGGCTGCGTCGACGTCGCGGTCCTCGATTGATAGCCCGGCGACGCCCGTATCGATAGCGAGCTCGACGCTCTCCGCCACGCCAGCCGGATCGGACGCGAAACCAGATTCGAAATCTGCGTTTACCGGAAGATCGATGGCATTACAAAGTGAGGTGAGGTGCTGGAGCACGTCACTGCGACTGACGGCGTAATCCGGCCGGCCCGTTGACCACGCGTAACCGCTGCTCGTCGAGGCGATCGCCTGGAAGCCCATATGCTGCAACAGGCGCCCACTGCCAACGTCCCAGGGATTCGGCAGGACGAAGCATCCGGTCTCATGCAGTCGGCGGAATACCGCACGGCGCTCGGCAACTGATCGCTTCGCTGACACCCCCGGAAATTACACAGCGCTTCGCCGGGCAGCGCGATAGTAGGCCCACCAGAGATGTGCCGCGGCACCGCGGAATGGTCGCCAGATATCGGCCAATGCCGTCATCTCTTTTGTAGTTGGTCTGGACTCGAGGCCGAGACCGAGCCGAATTGCATCCTGCAGCGCCAAGTCGCCCGCAGGCCACGCGTCGCTGTGTCCGAGACAGAAGAGCAGGTAGACGTCCGCAGTCCACGGACCCACTCCGTGCAATGCGGTGAGAGTTTTGTGCGCTTCGTCGGCGTCCCGTTCACCGAGTGCGTCGAGGTCGAGCCGGACTGACCGGATCTCGCGAGCGAGGAGCTTGAGCGTTTTTATCTTGGCGGCAGACAGTCCCAATTTGCCCAGTCGCGCGGCGGTCGCGCGTCGAATGGAGTCGTGGTGAAAGGGATCGAACGCGCCGCTCATGCGATTCCAGATTGCATTCGCGCTCGCCGTCGACAATTGCTGTCCCACGATGATTTGTGCGAGACCGGTGAATCCCGGCTCACGGCGGCGCAACGCCGGCATGCCGGCGACCGACAGGATCGGGCTAAGCCGAGGATCCTGCCGAATCAACGCTGCGATCGCGCGGTCGAGGTCAGCCTGAGTCTCGAGCCCCACGTCGCGTAAAGCGGGTGTGGCGTTGTTCGGCTCTTCGGTAGCGTCAGACGGACGCTCCGTTTCGGTCTAAGTGCTCTTCCCACAACTGGGTAATGCTCTTCCCATTCTCAGTAAACCAGTGTGACGGCCCTCGCACCGCATCAGCCTTGTAGCCGTTTTTCTTGAGGATTTCACCTGCTAGATCGCTCATTGAATACAGGCGGTTTCGGTCAGCATTTGCGAATATCCCATCACCTCCAACGAACGCCTCGATACCTGGCACTTGGCGACCCTGATAATCCTGAAGGTACAGCTTCTGGCCATTCTTAATAAGTCCAGCCTTGATAAGGCGACCGAGGCTCGCCTTGGGTCGTCGGCTCGCTGTTCGGACCCCGGCGATGGATGAGCTTGCATTTAGCCGGGTCGAAACCGTGGTAAGTCCGAGCAGTCTCCGTAAGGTGTCGTTCGGGCTTTCAACGTAGGCTATCGCCTTGGATTGGAGGTGGTGCAACACGTCATCGTCAATCTCGATACGCGGTACCATGAAAGACTCCGATAAGAATGGATAAGGTTATACTTAACATCCTTAACTGATATTGTCAAGATTAGTTTAAGGTTGCGACTCTTAAACAGTCTTAGCGCGCCGTGCGCTAGCCCGCATCGTTTGGCCATGGTGCTAATCAAGAAACGCGGATTGGTCGGGATCCGCGTGTTTCCTCCTCCCGCGTTTCCCAGAAGATTTACCAGACCTTGGGGTTACCGCAGTTCCAGCTTGCGCTGGAATTGCGAGTTCGCTTGATGTGATTAGGGGCCCGGCACATATGGCGTCTAGCAGCGCCAGTTGTTGCGGTTCCAAGGCAACCAAAGCGCCAAGGACGTGAAGCAAGTCGATGAGGTCGGTGGTGTACTCTGCGATCCAATGATCTGGCTGAATGTCTCCGAGCGCAGACGGCGGTCGGCGATCACCAATAAGTGGTCGCTCGCGGTCTTTCTTTCGGTAACTGAACCACTGCCGAATCACATGCTTTCCAGAAACTTCGTAGTCCCATACTTCGGGCGAGACGTTCTCGATGAACCCTTTCCCGATCAAGATGCGCTTCGTTGTGGGGTCGTAGTCAATCGAATCCGGCATGTCCGTAGGCGAAGATGGAATGGAACCCGCGCGCGTGTACCTAGGTGCCAATGGCGTAGCCAAGCGGGGGGGCTCGTGCGGCCGGTCGCTGTCAGGGTCCGTGAAGCGCTCGCCGAATGTATGGAGCCAGATGATGCGCCGTCCGAGTCCGACGGCCTTCCGGAACAGTTTCGCGTCGGCGGTAAGCGGAATGCGAAGCCCGGGACGGACTAGATCACTTTGGAATCTGGCCGTGTACGCTGGATGTGCGGCGGCTCCGGCGATGTACGCGAGTACGTCGGCTCCGCTCACTTCCCCTTCTATTTTCTCTCGGAGAACAGTGATAAGAGCGGGTGAGATGTTGCTTTTCGTCGCTGTTGCGTCAGACCAGAGGGGGTAGATACGGCCCCCGCGACCGTTGTAATGATGCAGATCGGGAATTACCGAAGAGAACGTGAGTGCCGGTCCATTTGACGGAGACCGATCCTCAGGAGCAGTGAGATAGACCTGCTCGGTAGAGTGGCTCTCCCACAATGTCGGGTTAGGCCGGTTAAGGAGGCGGTAATCTGGAATCAGCCACTGGCGATCGAATGATCGGAACCCGTACCGGATTGGTGCGATGACATCTCCCGAATCGGCGGCGACCGATATCGTGCGATGAACTTGTGACGGTAGACCGGCTTGAAAAGCGCGTTGCGAGTGCCGATCACCGGGCTCTCCCTTTTGCAGATGCGGGTGAAACAAAGCCTCCTTTTCTTCGGGCGGAGCTTCTCGGAGCTTATTCCACCTTCGCCCCAGGGACTCGGGGTCCGGTGCTATCACCCATGTTCTCCCAGGCATAACCCCGGAGCCGTTATAGACAAAAAAGTCATCGAGAGCTGGGTAGTCGGCCCATGCGCCGGTGGACGCCGGGAGGAAAGGCGCACGCCATTCATCGGGGCAATCATGCCATCCATCCTCGTCAAGAGCGAGATTCGCTAGCGTGTCGAACTTCTCACTACGGTGGCCCAAAGGGAGCGCACGGTATCGCACCGCCGCAGGACTTTCGCGATTGGCCGTCGGGGAGCTTGAAGCCAGAACGAT
Source organism: Gemmatimonadota bacterium (assembly GCA_030774785.1). GTDB lineage: Bacteria > Gemmatimonadota > Gemmatimonadetes > Gemmatimonadales > Gemmatimonadaceae > UBA4720. The sequence goes on along the minus strand of JALYKM010000312.1, from coordinate 6,011 downwards.
GCACACGGGTTGTTGAACCCCTTGGAATATTCGTGTGCTCACCTCAGGCTGATGGCCCTCAGGGGAACAGTCTATAACCCACAGTTCGTCGGCCGTACGGCGGAGATAGTCCCGCATCCGTGCGAAGCCCGGGCCGTTCAAGAATCCCGCAACTGTGATAAAGCTGACGATTCCGTGATTTGCTCTCGGGTCTGAGTCAAACACCTTCCAAGTCGCCCATCGCCAGAAGTAGACGTATAGGTTGCGCAAGTGTTTTGCATGCGCGCTGACCTTCCAACTCGCGGGAGGAATCCAGTCAAGCAGGGGCGCCGGATGATTCTCGCCCCCAGATTCGATCCAGCCGCCGAGACCCTTCGACTTCTCCTTGTAGGGAGGATTGCCGATTACCACGGTGATCGACTCATCGCGCTTAATCTTGTTGGCATGTCGCCGCGATTCCGCGATTGGTTGATAGATAGCGCCGAGGTTTTCCTGCTCCACCCATGGGTTCGCCAAAGTGTCTGTAACGAACATTCGAAGGGGTTTGCTCGGCAGTGCACCTGTGAGATCAGTGATTTCCGCGAGAATCCGCAGCTGCGCGACGGCATAAGGCCCGAGCTGCAGTTCGAATGCGATGAGGCGTCCAATCGCGGCATCGATGGCCGCGGGCACCGCGCCTGATCCTTCGCTGCGCTCGACTTCAATTGCGATCTGACGCATAACACCAAGGAGGTAAGTGCCGGTTCCTACAGCCGGATCGGCGACCGTCACGTTCGGGGACGCGAGCCCTCGGGCCAAACCGAAGCGACTGTGCAATACATCATTCACGAGCCGCACCATCGCCTCCACTACAGGCGGAGGTGTGTAGTACGACCCTGTCAGCTTTCGTAGCCGGTTGTCGTACACCTCTAGGAAGTCTTCGTAGAAATAAAGCCAAGCGTCGGGATTTCCCTTGCTTATCACTGACCATTCGACGGCGTCGAGAACGCGAACCAGTGTACCGATGGATGTCCGCAGTGTCTTCTGGTTTTCCGCGTTGTCGGTAAGCAGCCTTAGGGCCGTCCCAATAAGTGTGTCAGTCTGGCCCAGTTTCTTAGCAACCGCGTCAAGGCCGCTTCTCAACTCCAGTTTTCGAGCGCGGGCAACGAGTAGGCCAAACGTGACTGCTTGAGCGTAACCATCAGCGAAATGTGCATTGGACGCTTCAGGAAACAGCAACCGACGCCAGTCGGCTGCCAGCGAGGTTAGGGCAGGGCTGCCCTTTGCCATTTGCTCCATGACTTCATCGCGCAGGAGCCTGCACAGTCTGGCTGTAACTTCGGCCAGCTCCTTTGCAGTGCGTGGCGGAAGCGGTTGCCACCGAAAAAAGTCCTCGAAGATCGCCTGGAGCGATCCTTCGCCAGCTAATGTAGCCCCCGCAGTTGCGATGTCGCCCTCGAGGCGAACGATCGCTCCGACGAGCTCACCACTTCGCCAGAGTGAGAATTCGTTTCCGTCTGTATAGAGGAGATTAGGAATCGACTGAAGTTTCTCCCACTGCTCCTTGTCGTGTTTGTCCTTGAAGCGGCGCGGATCCGAGCCCTTGCCAGGCGCTTTGACTTCGACAAATCCGACGAGAGCGTTTTGGACCGTAACTGCATAGTCCGGGCGGGTCTTGAGGTCACTGAGTGACGACTCACCGACGGGGATCACCGCCTTCGGGGCGAAACCGCAAAGATCGGCAAGATCCGCCATCAAGCCCTCGAGCGGGGAGCGAAGCTGATCTTCTGGCTCACCGGAAACCGCTGGATTAGACAGTTTCTTTGACGCCGCGGCGCCATACCGCGAAATGGCTTTTTGTAACGGGGAGCGATCTGCCATCTCTTCGAATGGTAGGAGCGAGTTGAGGGGTCGGACAACCGGCCAAACGTGCGTAGCGCACGCTTACTTCAGATTACTCTCGGCTAGAATAAGAGTAATCTGACGTCGAGCGTCGGCTGTCGAGGGATGGGCGGGAAAGTTAAGTGGCAACGAGTCTTCGTATTCACTAATTACTTCGGCTAGTTGCTCGGCACTCTGAATTTGGTTCTTGATGACGATGTCAAAAACGGCAGCTAACAGCGCTTCGTCGTCGTCTGGAGTCGAATCCGGAAATCTCTTCCGAAGATCAAACAAATCGCCGCCCGTCAACCGAGCCGCTGCTAAACGTTGAAGGATAAGTAATGCAAAGTACATAGGCGGCAGCAGATCCGGCGCCTCGCTTTCCAAGCGCTCATATTGTTGCCTCTACAACATTTTACCGCACTCAACGTTTGATCTGATGTGAATTTGATAGTCGAGATGGTCGACACGGAGCGTTGAGCGAATTATCTCAAGCCGTTCGATTTGGTAAGCCGAGAGTCGGATATGTGCAGGAAGCTCTCGCGCCCATTCAGGCTTCACCGTGCCTTGACGTCAGCCGTTACCTAACGCCTCAGTTCAGTTGCAAGCACGTTACAACCATTGTGGCAGCGCCGCATCCGAAATGCGCTCGTTCGGCTCAGCGTTCGCAGGCAGCAGTGGCGCCAATTGCTTGGACCGCAGCACTACGTGTGCTGGACAGCCGAAGGATGCAAGCGCCGCTTGTCAGAGCGTCAGGCCGATTCTTGAAGTACGAAAGGATTCGAAATTGTCCTGCTGCCAAAGCGGCGCAGCAAGTCGACGTCGCTATGCTCGTCAAGCCCCTCTGCCCTAATCAAATCCCTAATCTCGGGTTGGCTGGTGCCAGGAATGCGAGACATGAAAAAGGGCCAGAGCGATGCAGACTCATATTGCTTGTCAATGTCAGGGAATGCGACTAGCGGAGTCAGTTCAGTCTGTTTTCGAAACTCCGGAGAATACTGGAAGTGCCAAATCCCCTTCTTTAAGTGAAGCGTCCCGACTACCAAATCATGATACCGTAAAAGAAAGCTCGCGGTCAAGTCTTGGGGCGTGTGAATTTCTTCGTGCCCTTCTGCTCGAAATCGCGCGAGAATCGTTCGAATCGTTTTTAACATATTGCTTTTCCGACGGATTCGAGGAACAACTCAATACGTAACGCCAAACAACGCTCAATCAAGGCTCGGCGAGAGGCGCTTAACAGCGGTCTTAATTCCTGCTCAATAAGTTCATGAATTCTCGGGAGAGTGCTAGGCAGGCAAAGACTAGATAGTGCGGTCCGGTATCGCGCGTCATGGTTGGCGACTTGCCTCACCAGCGAAAAGTGGTTCACCTCTGCTTGGCCTTCCCACCCAATAAGTGGTTGGGCTTTCTCAACATAACTCCGCAAAGACTGGTCCGAATCGAATCGAATCAATTGAGTTTCTGGTTCATTCCAAAATAGGCCGCGGGCGGTATCAAAAATAGGCGAAAAGCGAGGTGGTCTTATCCCGGTTGGGTGAACGATCACGCCCCAGTTATACAGATGGCGATCCTGGTTGCCAGCAATCGCATCGAACCCAATCATACGTACGAAATCCAGAATGATGTCGTCTGCATTTGCCGGAAACCGGGCGCGAATCGCCTCGCAGAAAACGGCAAAAGTAAACACGTCTTGTTCAAGCTTTTCCTCACCGACGGCTGCGACGAACTTGTCGTCCGCCAGATACCCGCCGAGGATTTCCGCGGCGTGAACTAAGCTTTCCTCCCGCTGCAGAAAGTATCTGCTGAGGAAGCGGATTTGCCCATCGCAGACCATCAGCCGAGAGTTGGCCATTCGAAGGCCGAGAATTTCGCCGAGCCGGGTCATCAGCTGTTCGGTTATCGATTCAGCGGGATACCATTTGTGCCCAACTTTGGCAATATACGCTGGCCAACTGGGCGGGTGGGTGCGGCGGCCCGAGGTGTGGTCATACACCCGGATGAAATTCTTAGGTGCGGCGCCGGATACGGTGAAATCAGTCAGGAAGTATCTCCAGGGGCGCAGCGATGGAATCACACGCTGCCACCCTGGCCCCTCGTATCCTGTATAACGCTTGACAGCGACTGCCTTGATTGTCTCTTGGAAGAGCTTTTTCCATACGGAGACATCTAAGCCTTTTCGCGAGCGCTTCTTTCTGTGTGGGATGCGTTAAGCTCAAGTAATAGTATTGAAAGCACAACCTTGTCCTGAAGTTCGCACGTATGTGCGGAACCAAATCAACGACGATCGGTCGGGCTGAACTGCGCCGCTGCCGACCGCCGGAGCATCCACCCATACAACCAAACAATCGCGCCAACGAACCCGATCACCCCAAGCCACGGCGCGAGCGCAAAATCCTCCGGCACGAGCGCGATCGGCGCATCCTTCGAGAACCCGACAATAAGCCCGGCGTTGATCACGCCCCAGATGCTCTCGCCGACAATCAATCCAGACGCCACGAGCGTCCCCAGTCTCTGCGCCCGGTCCGGGTTCGGCATCGAGCGGCTGCGTCGATCATACCAGTGGGAGATGATCGCACCGACGATCACAGCAAAGGTCGCCGACATCGGCAGATAGATGCCAATGCCAACCGCCAAAGGTGGGATTCGGAGCTTCTTCATCGCGCCGAGCGCTGCGTCGAGCACAACAAGCCCGACGCCAACGGCCGCGCCAATGCCGAGCATCTTCCATTCGAGGCTGCCGCCGATCACGCCCTGGGCGAGGGCGGAGATGAGCGTCGCCTGTGGCGCAGGCAGTGGATTCGCTGCCACCACGTCGACGTTCGGAGCTCCCGCGAACCCGTACGCCTTCGCCAAAAGATTGAGCACGAACGGAATCACTGACGCGCCGGCAGCGACGCCGACGATAAGCGCGATCTGCTGCCGCATCGGTGAGGCGCCGACGAGCTGCCCGGTTTTCAGATCCTGCAGGTTGTCGTTCGAGATCGTCGCGCACGCAAAGACGATCGCCGTGACGAACAGTGCGAATGCCACGAGCGCTTGACGTGTATCCGCCGTCGGCGATACGGCGAGCGTGATCAACGACGCGCAGATCACGATCGACAGGATGCCGACACCAGAGATCGGGCTGTTCGACGCGCCGATGAGGCCGGCCATGTATCCGCAGACACCCGCGATGATGAAGCCGATGATCAGCACGAAAGGAACGGCGATCAACGTCAGACTCAATGCACTGGGCGCGAGCACCGTCGATTTCGCGAAGGTGTACGCCAGCCACGCCGAGATAACCAGGCACACGGCCGTCAGCGCGTAGATCCACGTGGGTGGGATATCGCGATCACGATCGTCCGTCGTGGCAACAGCGCGGGAAGCCACGAGGGTGCTCACGAGTCCGCCCATCACCGGCTTCGCCAGCCTCACCAGCGTATAGACAGCGGCGACGGCGATCGTGCCGGCACCGATGAACCGCACCTGCGTACGCCAAATCGTGATCGTGTGCGCCGCCAGTGTTTCACCGACGGTGCCCGGCTGCATCGACGTCAGGATGGGTACGGCGATCACCCACGAGATCACCTGACCGACCAGCATCGCCATTCCTACGGACAGTCCAACGAGATGACCGGCGCCAAGGAGCGCGAGCGACCACGCGAAGTTGTAGCCGGTTGACGCCGTCTCGCCGAGGCGGAAGAAGCCGTTCAGTTCAGCGGCGGCGATACGTGTCGCCGTCACAATAGCCAGTCCCGCCGAGGCGACGGAGCCGATGATGACGGCCCTTAGCCCTTCTCTCGCTTCGCCTGTGTCGTCCTTCGTTTCGCCACGCGTGCCCGATCCGACCTTCAATACCTCCGCCGCCGCGACGCCTTCCGGGTAGGGCAGGTCGGAGGTCGTTACCAGCGCACGCCGGAGCGGAATCGTGAACAGCACACCGAGCACACCGCCGCTCAGGCAGATGAGAAACGACTGCCAGAAGGGGAATCCCGTCCACCACCCAACGATCACGAGCCCGGGCAAGACGAAGATGATCGCCGACAGCGTGCCGGCCGCCGAAGCGACGGTCTGGACGATGTTGTTCTCGAGGATCGACGAGTCCTTGAACGCGCTCAGGATTGCCATCGAGATCACCGCCGCGGGGATCGACGAGGCGAAGGTGAGGCCGACCTTGAGACCGAGGTAGA
>JALYKM010000311.1 GCA_030774785.1 Gemmatimonadota bacterium | reverse complement strand
GTGAACGGACGGGTTGATCGTTAACGGAAGTCCGACAGGATCGTTTACACCTATTCGCTGTTATTTGGTCCCGGTGATATCTAAGCTGCGTTCATCGATTTTCCCGAGCAGCGTACTGTAATACACGATGTTCCAAATACCATCGCCGACCTCTTCGAGGCCGATGTCTTCGCCGCGAAGGACCTGACTCAAGAAGGGTTGTTGGGAGTGGAGCCGGAACGTGCCCGCGCTACTGACACGACGGACTTCCAGGTGTGCAGGATAGGCGGGCGGGGTGATGTGCTCGGGGTAGGGACGAGACGACGGCGTCCAGAGCGACGAGGGTGTCCTGTCCGCGATGCCCTCGTGCGGGCGTTCGTCGTTGTAGCGCACGCGAAAGGCGTTGAACCGCCGCTGTTGCGCGCGCAGGCTACTCGAAGCGGGACGGGTGGTCTCGCGCTTGAGATCGCGATGCATCCGTTCGTGGGTGCCGTTTTCTTGCGGACTGGACGGAGGAATCCGTTGGTGGACGATGCCGAGCTGCATCCACCACACGTTCAAGGCCGACAGCCCGTGAATCCCGGTCGAGGCAAAGGGCGCCCCATTGTCGCTGCGGATCGCATCGGGCAGCCCAACCGCTCTAAAGAGCGTGCGAAACACCGGCTTCGCACCCGCGGTCGCGACGGAGCGCAAGCCGTGGCAGGCCAGCAGACTGCGGCTGAAGTGATCCGTGACGGTCAGGGGATAACAGTAGCAACCATCACCCGTTTTAAACTGCCCTTTGAAATCCACGGGCCACACCTGGTTCGGGCGGTCCGTGTGGAGCGGAGTCGACCCCGGGTGCGTCCACGTCCGTCGCCGCCGATTCTTGTGGAGCAAGGCGTGCCGATCGAGGATCTCATTAAAGGTACTCCGCGCCGGCCAGGGCTGCGCCGGATACCGGGTGCGGAGCACCTGCCGGAGCTTCTTGGCGCCCCAGCCGTACTCATGCCGCGCCGCGACGATCAGCGCCTCCAGGTCAGCGCTCGTCCGGTGGGGACACTGATGCGGGGCGTGGCTGCGGTCGGCGAAGCCCGCACCACCCACCCGACGCGCCATCCATTTGTAGCCCGTCGGCCGGCTCACGCCGTACCGCTCGCACAGTTCGGTCATCGACCAGTGCCCGCTCTCGAAATCGCGCACGAAGCGCGCCCGCTCGTCCGATACATGCGTTTCCATCCAAGGCATCTCCTTGGTGTAAACGATCCTGTCGGACTTGTGTCAATAATCAACCCGGTCTATACCGCGGCGACACCTAACAGGCAACCAACTTGGATAGGTCTCTTACAACCGAAACAAGTATTGCCGCACCCACGGGGAGCTTAAGGAGCCAGTCCGGCCGCTGTGTCCCCCAGCCGTCTCGGCGTCGGCGGCAAGACTGTGTGGCGGCTCGATTGCCGAGTCTCCTGGCCCTATAGCTACCGCCGGCGCCGATCTGACAATAGACATTAGACGCAACCCCGGGCCGGACCTAGTTGAAGAGCAGCGAAAAATCCTCCTCGGCGCCATGATTGTGCTTGACAAGTTTTTTCGACGAGCCGACGAGTCGGGCGAATCAATACGTACGAGTAGCACCAGCAATCCCACGATCACGCATACAGCGAGATCAGGCGCTTGAGAGCAGAACACTCGTGAAAGACCCGGATCGCGTCACGTCGTCAATTCCCAAGACCCTGAAATGACGATGCTATATAGAAAACATGAAGATAATTCCCTGCGCTCAACTCGCGGACAATGAGCTTCTCGCCGAGGTCAAAAGACTTGCCGAACGCGAACTGGAGGCAACGGCCGATCTAATAGCGACGCTCGCTGAACTGGACGCGCGGCGTCTCTATCTCGGCGAAGGTTGCTCATCTCTCTTCTCGTATTGCACACGCGTCCTCCATCTGTCGGAGCACGCCGCCTACGGACGGATCGAGGCGGCCCGCGCCACACGCCGGCATCCGGTGGTTCTGGATATGCTCGCCGCTGGACTCGTGAACCTCACGACGGTGTGCCTGCTCGCGCCGCATTTGACCGACGAGAATCATGTCGACGTGCTGAACAGCGCACGCCACAAGAGCAAGCGGGAGGTCGAACATCTGGTCGCGTGGTTACGGCCGAAGCCGGCGGTGCCCTCGGTGGTTCGCAAGTTGCCGGCCCAAGAGTCATCTGCTGCCCAGAATGTGGCGACTTCTGTCGCGCGCGCCCCTGATGACGCGTTGATTGGAGTGCCTGTGCCTACCGCGGAGTCACCAGCGCGACCAGCCGTCGTCGCGCCGCTCGCGCCCGAGCGCTACAAGGTGCAGTTCACCGTGACGCGGGAGACGTACGACAAACTGCGCCGCGCACAGGAGCTGCTGCGCCACACGATTCCCAGCGGCGATCCGGCAACAATTTTCGACCGCGCCTTGACGTTGCTCCTGAGAGATGCTGAGAAGGCAAAGCTCCCAGCCGGCATCCGTCCACGGGTTTCTGCGCCACTGAAGGAGGGCTCGCGCCACATACCAGCCGCGGTCAAGTTTGAGGTATGGGCGCGCGACGCGGGGCAATGTGGGTTTATCGGGACGAATGGTCGATGCGTCGAACGCGGCTTCCTGGAGTTTCACCACGTCATTCCGTTCGCCGCAGGAGGTCCAGCGACGACGGAGAACATTCAACTCCGGTGCAGGTCGCATAACAGCTATGAGGCGGAGCTGTTCTTCGGACGGCTGCTGGCGCGAGAGGAGGCGGCTGTCTTTGGCTCTTCAACTAGGTCCGGACCTAGTTGAATGTCGGCACAACATCGGTGCCCGCGCGTCGCGCGCGCTGAATGTTATGACCAGTTGATATAGATCGTGACCGTCATGCAGACCGGCACCGCAACTTTGTTGACCTGAAGTGGCTCAAACTCCCACTGGCGAATAGCGTCCGTGATCGCCTTGTTGAAAGCCGGTAACGCAGGGGTGATCTCTACTTCACGGATGGTCCAGACGCGGAAAATCCTTCCCCTGGTATCTACCAGTGCCTCCCCGATCCACATGCCGCGTCCCGTCGTTCCGGGCGGGAACGGCGGAAAGGCGGGCGACACATTCAGGATCTTCTTCGGCCCACGGACCTTGCCGCCGGCCCGCACGGCCCCGTGGCCGGCGATTTTCTCGGCCTCCCGCTCGCAGACACCATGATTGGGACGAAGACGCTTGCGCGCCTGGGCGAAAGTGCTCTCCCCAAATCCGGCCAGGAGAACACTAAAGCGTTCGCCGTTCCGGGAAAGGAACGGTTCTCTATCGCGCGAATCGCAGCACCGCTGGGCGCTCGACGGCCGGCGGGACGCCAACGCGCTGAGGGCTCGTGCCCGCACCCTTGCGAACGGCAGCCGC
>JALYKM010000310.1 GCA_030774785.1 Gemmatimonadota bacterium | reverse complement strand
ATGTGCCGTAGCGAATCGGGTCGAGGAGATGGCGGTTATTGTAGAGGGTGTCCATCCCACGGCTGATAGTCCTCACCTTTCGGAGGTACTCGCGCCGAAGCGATGAAGTGCGAGGGACGAAGCAGATTGCGCTATCTACAGAAATGGCGCGGAATCCATGCTCGCGGGCCGTGAGGGCTGCCGAGAAATCCCGACTGAGGTCATCGCGAATCGGGATCTGATGGAGTCCGGCTCGAATGGCGTAACAGCTTCCTGATGCTCCGACAATACCGCCAGTCGCTGTTTCGAGTGTCCGGACCCACATCTCGTAGTTAACATAACCGGCTTCTGTAACGTTTCCTGTCTTTTGCCTCTCGGAGACGCTGATATCCCGGCCAGAGGCGACACCTACGGATGGATTCGCCATATGTCCCACGAGCTCGCGAATAGCAGCGGGGTGCAGCCGGATTGAAGCGTCCGTGTTGACGATTATCTCCCCACGAAGACGCGAGCAGGCAACATTCTCCGCCTTCGTCTTGCCGCTTCGTTCAGGCATTCGCAGAAGCTCTATTCCCTGCGGTGCATAACCAGCGATGATCTCGTCAGTTTGATCGGTGGAAGCGTCCGAAAGGATCAGAATTTGAAGAAACTCCTTCGGGTAATCTTGGGCGAGCAGTGCATCGATGGCACCGGCGATCTGGCGTTCTTCGTTGTATGCCGGAATTACGACGCTGACCGTCGGCAAGTCCGTGGCAGTGGTCAGGGCTTCAGTTCGGTTGAAGCGCGCGATCGCCCACAGAATTAGCGGATATGCAATGTAGGCGTAGATGGCGATCACGACTGGTAGCGCGACGAATACCCAGGCGATGTGAATCACTCGCGTGCCCCCGCGGCCACGGCATCCCGATAGATGCGCTCGTAGGATTCGAGCCACGGCATGGCCGCGAAGTCCCTCTCGAGCCGGCTTCGTGCGTGCGATGCGCGGCGTGCCGCATCGACCGGGTGGTCGTGCACGTCACGAATGGCGGAAGCGAGAGCCAGCGGGTCTTCCGGCGGGATCAGCAGCGCGTCCTCGGACGATACAACGTCCGGCACACCGCCGACTGACGTGGCCACAATGGGTACGCCGGCATGCATTGCTTCGAAAAGCGTGATAGGAGTGCCTTCCGTACGGGAGCTGAGTACGTAGAGATCGAAAGCAAGAAACAGACGTGACGCAGGAGCGATCTCGCCGTGGAATGACACGCGATCCTCAAGGTTGAGTTCGTTCACTCTGTGGTCCAACTTCGCACGCTCGATGCCATCACCAATTAGCGTGACGTGTAGCTTGATGTCGCTCAAAGCTGGAAGGGCCTCGATCAAAATATCCGCGCCCTTCTCTCGACTGATTCGGCCGACCCAACCTATGTGGAAGACTTCGAGGGAAAGACTCAGTGCTTCGCGCGCGGCTTCAGGAGACAACTGCTCTTCGGTCGGCATCCAAGCGTTGGGGAGCATCTGGAGGGCCTCGGCTGACGCTCGAGGAGTCAGATCGAGGGCGAGCTTTTTCGAGACCGCTACGACAGCATCAAAGCGCGCGTATGACCGACGCTGGAGCCACTCGTAAACACGATTGCGCCAGCCACCACCAGTGAACCCATGTACGGTGCTCACCCGAGTTACGGGGAATTTCCTGCCGAGCGACGCCGCTAACACGTCAGGAAGATATCCGTGGCTGTGGAGCACATCCGGCGGGCTACGCCTGCAGATTTTTTTAATCGACCGTCGCTGCGAGGCGAATGAACGGGCGGGACGGACGATCCGAAGGACCGGAATTCCCGCCTCCTCCAGTTCTGCGGCGAGTGGAGGCTCGGCAATTCCGCTCTCCAGGAGCAGGATCACTCCGACATCGTGTCCAATCGCTGTCTGGCCTGTCGCCAGCGCGTGAACGACGCTCTCGAGTCCGCCGAAACGAGCAGGGGCCAGAAGGTGAAGAACCCTCAAAGCCCGGCGAGCCTGAGACGGAACCCGTCGAGTGAAAGTCCGGACGGAATGTTCAGTCGCGCAATTGCGTAAGGGGAGTCGGGCGAACGCGGCATCCATCCACCATCGATTCGAAACGCCCCGCGATAGCCGGCGTTGGCGGCAGCTCGCTGCACGGCGTCACTGAACAAACCGTACGGGTAGGTGAGCCACGGCGTGACGGTCGTGAAGCGGGATCGCAACCACTGAAGCGGACGGAGCAGCTCCTTTTCGAGCTCAGGGCCCCCTAACGCGCGGAGATTCGCGTGCGACCAGCTGTGTGACCCGAGCGTCATTCCTGGCTCGGACGCAATGTCCTCGAGCTCTGACATTGTAGCTATTCGCGGCAGCGTGGACCTAGATCCGGATCTGGGCAGCGAGGTGTCTGCCCAGCGAAGAATCGCCTTTCCATCTCCCGCTAATGTCTCGAGCGCGTGCCGCCGCAAATCGTTGGGAACTGCTCCGTATGTGGGCTCGCTCAGCGCGTCCCACCACGTAACCTCACCGAGAAGTGCCGGAGCGACGAAGATCGTCGCCGGCATTCCACGCTTCATCAATTCCTCGACGCCTATGGAAAGTGCACCGGCGTAAGCGTCATCGAAGGTGATGACCACTTTTGGGCGTCGCGCAGGGCGCGAATCCGCGAAGAGCGAGTCGATGCGAACGACCTCATGCGAATCTGCAAGGACATCGAGCTGACGCGCAAAGTCGCGTTGAGGGAGGTGTAGGCTCGAATCACCCGAGGCCTGTTCGCCGTCGGGCAATACATTATGATAGGCGAGGATGAGCGTACGCCCGGCAACTCTGCGCCGGGCAAGATGCCCGATGCCAGAGGCAATCAACGCTCGCTCGGCGAGGTGCTTGAACGCGGAATCCATTTGCGTGATCGGATGCTACCGACGGCGTAGCCAGTCTAGCGTTTCGCGAAGAAAAGGACGGGGATCATCCGCTCGGAACACCTCGCCGCGATTTGCAGCTGCGAAGCCACGAAAGAAGTCAGTGACTGCCGCGAAGCGCCCGCCTGATAGTTTGTTGCGCGAGACTGCAACTGCCGGAGCGGAGTGGAACAGGGAGGCGAGAAGATGATCCACCTCTCCCCATTCCCAGCGCAGCCTCACTCCGGCCTTAAAAGTGGTCACTGGCGCCGGGAGAGCGCCCAGCGCCGCTTCGACGAGAAGCCTGGGGAAATCAACTCCCGCATCGATCGCGAGCTGGAGTGATCCCCACAGACGACCGTTGATTTCCATCAGAAACGGAATGCCACTGACCGCGTCCAGTTTGTACTCTACCATCGCCACCCCCTGCCAGCTGAAATCCTTCAACAAAGAGAGCGAGCGCAAGAGGAGATCATTGTCGAGTGGAATACTTTCGCTGAAAACGCTTACTCCGCCCGACGGCGGCTTCTCACGAACGCGACGGTGAGAGAACGCCGCGACCAGTTCGCCATCCCAAACCAGGACGGAGATACCGAACCCTGCGCCGTCAATGTGCTGCTGGAGAAGGAGGGGATAAGCGGCGCCCGGAATCCGGTCGAGCGCGCGTTTGAGATCTGCGGAGCTGGTCGCGTAGCTGACGCCGGCGTGGATTCGTTCTCCGCCGCGCTCAGCGACTGACCGGTTGGGCTTCAGTACGAGAGGGAATTGTAGGCTCCCGTTGAGACCGGAGACATCATCCGCCGTCGCGATCTCATTCTGAGAGGGGACAGCGATTCCGTGCGCCTTCGCTGCAGCGAGAACCTTTCGCTTGTCGCAGATATCGCGGAAAGCTGACGCATCGGCGAATGGAATGGCGCAGTCAAAGCTCTCACGGTGGGGAAGCACTGCGAGCAAAGCGGCTTCTGTCACCGGGAGCAGCACATCAGCCTTGGTACTCGCCGCGAGGCGTTTGACGTCGGCCACGAAGCTCCCCGGATCGCGCAAAGGATCGGCGACTTTGTAGCTCCTAGAGCAGAAGCGCGAGGCGCCAGAGATTGAGCTGGTGCGCGCCGAGCACACATGTACCTCATAGCCGGCACGACCCAGAGCGCGGACAGAAGCGAGTGCCGCGCGCTGCTCTCCGTCGGTGACCAGCACTCTGGTCCTCGCTGGTTCTATCCCTGCAATCCTCATTTCGCTTCGAGGCTTACCCTGGAACGTCCTTCGAATTGGGACAGGCACGTCTCGTATAACATTTCGTATTCTCGCACCTGTGTCTCCAGCGTATGTCGTTCCCGAACGGTCTTCTGTGCGGCCTCGCCTAGACGGACTCGCTCATCGACATCTTCGCGGAGCCTGACTATGGCGTTCGCAATTGCCTCGGGTGATCCGTTTTCGACGAGCAGTCCTGTGACGCCGTCGTCGAGAATTTTCTCGGGCCCGCCGCAACGCGTAGAGACCACCGGGAGACTTGTGGCCATCGCCTCCAACAACGAGAGTGGGAAACCTTCGGTGCGCGACGTAAGAGCGTAAACGTCGAAAGCGGCAAGCGCGCTCGGTACGTCGTCACGGAAGCCAGCGATCACGACGTCGTCATTGAGTCCTGCGTCAGCACGTGCCTTGAACAGTGTGTCACCTCTGCCGCGTGAGATATCACCGACAACGACAAAACGGCATCCCGGCGATCGTGTTTTGAGAATCGCTGCCGTTTCGAGCAACACGTCGAGCCCCTTGGCAGGGCCGGGATTGGCAACCGTGCCGACCACGAATTCATTCGGTGAAATGCCATACTCGCATCGGAATGCAGCGCCGCTATTGGACGAAAAACGTAAAGGATTCACCCCATTGGTTACGACCGTCGCCAAATTCGGGCGAAGCGGGACCGCTTTGAGAAACGACTGTCGCAGTTGTTCAGAAACGAAAACCATCTGCGCCAATCCGTGGTTGAGGGCCGCCACCTTCAGGGTCTGCAAACGCTCACCCGACTTGAGATCAATGGCGCCGTGAAGCGTGGCAATCGCGGGAACGCCGCAGATGCGCGCCAGAAGGGCTGCACGCACAGCCGATCCGAAAAGGTGGGCGTGAATCAAATCTACGTTGCTCCGATGAACCAGTGCCGCCATCCGTGCGAAGAAAAAGACATCGAACGATCGCCGCTCCGGCATCAGAATAGGTTCAATTCCGAAATCGGTGAGCTCGTCGTATAGCCAACCACGTCTGGGAACGACGGCGATATGGCGCCAGCGAGTGGGATCAAGGGCGCGGACAAGTTCAAGGTAGACGGTCTCCGCGCCGCCAATCCCTCCCGTCTCGATCATGTGAAGAATTGTCTTCATTGGCCTACCCTATGGGTGCGAACTTCAATACCATCCACATGCCAGGTGGGACCGGGCTGCACACGCATACCGAGGGTCTCGCAGATATGTTCGCGGGCTTGGCCAGATTTCTGGTTCCTTGACAAGCTGACGCCGATCTCGAGCATCCAACGTGCTTGAGATCCGTCATGGGTCATCAGGATCATCGTGCCGACTTCCGTTCCTTTGCACGCAAAGCGTGCCGGTCCGGGGTCGATGCCGTGCTGCATTGCCTTGCGCCAGAAGGGATGGCCCGGGTCGAGCGCGGTAAAGGGGGAATCGCCGGCCAGCAGCAGATACGCATAAGCAAACGCGGCGAGCGCTGACGGGCGAGAGTTGCGATCGCCCGGCGGGCCGAGCCGGCACGACGGTAAAAGGTTCGAACAGCATCGCGACTCCAAAGGAACCGATACGACGCAGCGTCGTGCGTGTCGATTACATAGTCATAGTCATTGTAGCTCGACACGAGATCAAATACACGCGCCCGTTCAAACCCTGCCTTGAGCGCGAGCTTCACGTAACCAGGGCGGTCGTACAGGTACGTGCGGAACGGCTCCTTTCGAACCGCGCGCACAATTTGGTCCGCCACCGTGCGAGGCAGCGCCGGAACAAACGGTAGGCCGGTATGCGTGTCATGCATGCCGGCTAGCGTCTCCATTGCGAAGCGGTTCTCTATCGCGACCGCGACTACTCCAGCGGGCGCCAACGTGCGGCGCGCTTCGCTGAGCATTTTGACTTGGAGCTTTCGGGGATCACCTTTCGCGTTCAGCCCCGCCCATTCGAGCACGCCGTTCAACGTGACGAGATCGAACGAACCCGCACGGAACGGAAGTTCAAGCCCTGAAGCCCGGGCAAAAAGGTTTCCCGTACGTCCATCCTGCTGCGCTCGCAGCGACGCGTATTCTAACCGGCTCGGAAGCGTGTCAATGCCCACGACGCTCCGGTAGTACTTTCGCAATCCAAGAGCGAGAGAGCCGAATCCACAGCCGAGATCCAATGCCGCCGAGTCGCGTGACAGACCGAGGAGAACATGCCAATTCCCAAGTTCGAGATCGTGCATGCGTCTCACGAAGAATGGGTGCGTTGTCTGAAAGTCGGCGAGCGCTGTGCGCCATCCCCTTTCTCTGCTTTGGTCTCAACATCTGAACCGAACTGAGATCCGGGTCGGCCCATTCTGCACTGCGAGGTGCGGCAGTTGTCATAGGATGGTGAGGGAGCGGGGCAACTCCGCTGAGGATCGAGTCAGGCGGTTTCCCCGCCGCCCATCCCGATCGTCTCGATCATGCGCAGCATTGTCTTCACGACACCACCGTAGCGGAACTTCGTAGCCCACTCTGTCTCGACCAGACTTGCTGTCGCCCCGTGGCGAGGGTCTCACTTGGTAGCCTACTCAAGGCTACTCGATTCAATGCTACCGTCATCGAGAAATTGATCCAAAAAAACGGATAGTAAAGCACGCTGATGAAGAATCCGCTTGCCATTAAACCGACTAGAGCTCCGTCAAGCCCGTGCGCCATGTAGAAAATGAATCTGCCCCGCTCGGATAGTCGTCTGGCGAGCCTTCGGGTGCAAAGATTAATAAAAAACGTGCATCCAATCAGAGACAGAAATCCAACCAAGCCAGAGTACCCCAGTTCTGCGCCCGCCTGTATGAACGTGTTATGCGCCTGCAGAGCTGTGCCGCCATAATGAATAACGTGGTATTTCGGCCAATTGGCGTATCCTACGCCGAGGACTGGGTAGTCTCGCATCATTTCCAGACCTTGCTTCCACATCGTCGTACGCGAGACTGAGGTTTCATCGGTGCCGGCTGCCTGAAATCGCAGCTTCAGCTTGGCGGGAGTAATAGCATACACAAGACCCGTGAGCGCAACGGCGATGAATAGCCCGCGGACTCTCTTCTGGCTTTTCAACAGCAGCCAGATGACAACTGCGCCCAACCCTACGAACGCGCCGCGAGACGAAGAGGCGACGATGCCTGTGATCGCTGTCCCCGATGCCCCCCAAGCTGCCCATCGCAGCCAGCGCGGCCATTGTTTTCCGAGCGCCAGAATGAATGCGACGATAAGCGGGAGGAAAATGCACATCTGAATCCCGAATTCCCCCGAGTTCTGAAACCAACCTGGTGCGCCCGTTGTGCCCCATGATCGGAATACAAAGCCATCTTGAGCCCACGAGCGCGTTCCGAAATTGGACATCTTGAAGCTGTATACTAGGAAAGACAACATGAATACGAGAAAGCGCTCCTCGGTAATCACGATGTTGGCAATCAGGAGATAGATGAGGACCCATGATACAAAGACCGCGAGCTTGTCAAACGAAAAGCTCGGGTCAAAAGCCGTCGCGGACGATGCCAGTACGATGACCGTGAATATCGCTAACAAAATCTCGGGCATACCAAAGCGAAAAAACCGCCGCTCCAACAAAAATGATGCTAATGCGAGAAGAATCATTACGCGTGCATATGGGGGGCCCAATATGGGGGCGTAGATTTGCTGAGGACGAACGTATTCAAAGAACAGGTAAATGCAGAGAAACCAAAACGACGGCGGTTGCCTTTTCAAGAAGCGCCAGATTGCTCCCGGGCTCAGCGAGTAAAGGCCTTCCGGGTTAAGGGAGTGGTCAAATGATCTTCGGGCCGAGCGGGTATTGAATGAACCCTCCGGCTTGATGGAGTTATCTGCAGCGGACGGAGACACAGGAATCATTGCCCGGCTCTATATGGTCCGAGCCATCTTGAGCTAGCCACGATGGGTAAGGATTGGTCTCTCACAAGAAAGGGAGCTTGCCGGGGCATGGAGTGCCCGGAATGGCAATACTGCACTGAGTTCCGAAACGCGCCAGAGGGTTATCACTTTGTTTGGCGAACCCGTGCTAGTCATACAGTGCAAGTCAGTATCGGCTTGAGCATATCCCCCAGGAGTCGCTCGCCGGATCGCGGCCACCGAGAAATACGCAGTCACGTAGTGTCGGGGAGCAACGAGGAGAGTGCGGTGCGGGGGGAGCGCAGGCCACGAATAAGCGATTGGCGCACTGACTCTGGCAGTATACCGGCGTACCAAACACCGAATACGTAAACGACGAAAAGGGCCGCGCTGACAAGAATTGACAAAGCGCGTTGGTCGATGTGAACGATCATCCGTATCCCCACGAGAGCACTTCCTAGCCCTAATAGCTTCCACACCGGGCGCCAATCGTAGCGAATAGGCCAAAGCCTCTGAGCAGCCTTATAGAGTATCAACTGTCGGGCAACAAACGCCGCCAATGTAGACCACGCGGCACCCCAGCCAAAAAACCGCGGAATGAGAAAAAGGTATCCGATGAGCGCAACCACAGCCGAAGCCCAGTTCGCATAAGTGATGAACTCGGTCCGCTCACGCAGCATGATTCCCGTGTCTTGTGCAGCGGCCCAGCTTCCGATCACGTACGCCAGGAGCAGAACAGGCACTAACTCGGAAGCAGGCTGAAAAGCCGGAGTCGTTATTATTCCCAGCACGTCCCGCACAAAAAGCCCGATGCCGACCGCGATCGTCACCAGCATGACATTCAGCATCACGAACGCGTGGGAGAAGATTTGATCTCGGTTCTTTTCACGTGCTAGCTTGAACCGCACGGGCTGCCACACCGAGAGAAATGGGTCGACGGCGAGACCTGCAAGGAGAAACCCGAATTGATAAGCGAGCGCGTAAATGCCAACTGCGGCTATGCCAGCAGTCGAGTGGCCGGCGATCGTGTTATCAACTGCGCGTCGCAGGAAAAAGCGATCGCCGAACGTTGTAAATATCGTAGCAACTTGAGTGGCGACGAGTGGGACGCCAAAGCGAACGAGATCTTTCAGAACTGGCGCGGAGAAGCGCAGGCCAGTCTGTCGGATCAGATAGATGCTCAAACAAACTGCCATCGCGCCGCTGCTGAGAAGATTACTCAAGAACATGCTCAGTACGCCGTATCTCATTACAACCAGAAAAACCACATTAAGTGTGGCTTGAACAATCAGTTTACCACTAGTTAGCGCCACAAAAAGAAGTGGTTTTTCCTGGCGGCGGATTTCCGCGAGCGGTACAATCAACAACCCCTGGAACAAGAAGGACACCGAAGCAATCCGCACGACCGTCGTACGTGTGGCGTCGTCGAAAACCAATCGCGACAACGTAGATGCGAGGAGGGCTGCTCCGACCGCTACCACCGCATATCCTGCGGCGAGCGCAAGCATAGTTGTAGAAAGCACGGCTTTCTTCTGAGCTACAGTCGACGCCTTCTCGTGAAAATGGAACAGACCGGCGGCAATGCGGGTTCCCGCGACAAGTGTGAGCACGTCGAAGGTCAACTCGACGAGCTGAATGATGCCGTAGTCCGCCGGCGAGAGGTAACGAGTGTAGACGGGGAGCAACAGGAATGAGAACGCACGGCCGAGCAGAACGCCTAGGGTGTACACTGCTGTCTGCGACCCCACGCGATGGAGCGGATCCCCCTGCGGCGTCTGTGGAATGTTCTCCGCGGCCGACGAAGGCGCGTTTGGCAGAATATCGCCTGGTACTTGGATTCCGGTCAAAGCGCTAATTGGCTCCTCAGACTAATGAATATCCTGGCCAGCATCTTATCGATCGAAGGCTTCGCCTCTCTCGATTACTCAAACGTGTTCGAAGAATTGGGGAGCCTTCTTTCGTAGCTTGGCTAGGTGCGCATTGGTGAGGAAGAAGTAATTGATACTGTGGTCGCCGGGCTGCCGCTCAATGAGTCTAAGGCCGTCAAACCACCACGCGACATACGAGCGGGCCTCAAGGAGGCGGAAGAGCTGCTCGGCGCTTCTGCCTGGCTCGTCAGGATCTCCCGAGACTTCCACTAACCAAGCCGATCGCTGCGATTCCAGAATCATTTCCGCGCCCGATAGACACGCCAGCTCGTGTCCTTCCACATCACATTTCACGAAACTCACTTCTCCTCCACCACCCACTAAAGAGTCGAGCGTAATAGCGCGCACTCTCACTTGTCGTCTTCCACCCACGGGCACTTGGTTGCTTGTAGGGACAATTGCCGCCTGGTAGAAGTTCGAGCCGCCAGTTGCATAGTTCGGCACTTCCATCATTACCTCTCTCTCACAATCAGAGACTGCGGCGTTCACACACGATACGTTCGTCATGCCAAACGATCGGACATTTTGCGACAAAACCCTGAAGGTCTGGGGAATCGGTTCCACACTGATCACCGTTCCCGACAAGCCAACGAGACTAGACAGGACTTTTGTATAGACTCCAATGTTCGCACCGAGGTCGACAACCGTCATACCCGGTTCAACCAATTCCCGAACTACCTTCAAGTCCTGCTCCTCGGAGTCGGCGAGTGAGGCCAGAACACGCCTATAGTGCCACCTGCTCAGCGGTTCGAGTATAAACGCAGGGAGGTTGGAGACCGCGTGATGCTTCAGGTATGTGTAAGCTCTACCCACGTAATATCTCTTGGCAGGTTGCTCCGTGCTTAGATCGCACGGCGGGGTTTTGACTAGACTCGCTCTGGACTGGATGGATCTCTATTGGCGAGCACACTAAGGTATTCCTTGAGCATCCCGTCGCCAATTAATTCCCAGTCATAGATGGACACAGCAGTCTTACGAGCCGCGTTTCCAAGACGCATGCGAAGATCTGAATCTTGGAGCACAGAAGCCACCGCGGCCGCAAAATCCTCTGGACTGTTGCGGACTAAGATGTTCTCGCCGTCACGAGCCTCGAGTCCTTCACAGCCTACCACAGTGGAAACAACCGCCTTACCCATCGCCCAAGCATCGAGGATTTTTAGGCGGGTGCCCCCGCCCGATCGCAAAGGCGCGATATAACACGCGGCTCGTTGAACAATTGGCCGAATGTCGTCTACGAATCCGGTGAGCTTAACGTCGTAGCGCTCGGCGTACTCTAGTATTACGTGGGGCGACGCCCGTCCGACCCAAGTCACACGATCCTTGACCCCTCCAGTTCTGAGCAGTGGAAGCACACACGAACAGAAGTACTCCATCGCGTCACGGTTGGGATGCCATGAGTGACTTCCTACAAATACGATGCCTTCTTCCTGCTGATCTCCAGGCCGGAACGATTCTGTATCAACACCGTTCGGGACGACTGCGAATCTGGCGCCCGGGGCTATACTCAGAAGTGTCGCTTTGTCGGGGTGAGAAACAGCAACGTTGAGGTCAATTGCCGGGCACAGGTCGCGCTCTTCTTTTTCGACCAGGCTCGACTGGAAGGCAACGTAAGCCCCCGACAAGCCCCCTATCGTTTGGGCTCGACGTCGCAGGAGATCAGACTCGACATTGTGGTGAACGCACACGACCGGCAAATGCCGCAAGAGAGGGAAGTACGCAGCCAGGTCCAAGCTGTCTAGGTGAACCATGTCAAACCCTTCTGTACGCAAATGCTCCCGAAGCCTTCCCCGAAACTCTGCCGATTCGTAGGCATAAATGGTATAAGGACGGCGAGCTAGGATGCTGCGAACATGGTCAGCGACAAATCGTGGCCTATTGTGCTCTTGGGGGATCGGGAATGCCTCCACACGGGCTAACCTCCTGAGGGCATCCACGGCGGCTCTTACGTCTCCCGAAGTTCCGTGACTACCAGCCCGATAAAAACAGAGTGCCGTGATCTCAAAATCGCGCGCGAGTAAGCGGAGGATATTGTAGGTGCGAATAAGGACACCACCATTAGGAGGGTATGGCAGCGTCTGGCAGAGGAAGAGCAGCCGTGGCCGCTCGGTAACATTAGCCATCTCGACCGAGCTTGCTCTCGGCCTGCGGGCATCTGGACTGGTCACGTCCAAGAAAAATGGATCGGATGCTCGACGCGCGAAATAATCCATCTAAACTTGCCCGAGCTCTCGTTAGGAATGTCCTTTACAAGCTCGAAGTCTATTCTCATGGACTCACCCAAGCGAGATGACAGTGCCGCTCTGAGAGTTCTCTGGTGGTCCGTCGTGAATGCATCGGAGGGCACAATCTTCACCCGTAGGTGATCGATTTCATCCTGCACGATCTGCGATTTGATGATCTGTGGGTAAGGTTTAAAGGGATGAGTCAGAATCGAGGGAGATATCATGCGGCCCTCGGGAGTTATCACGACATCCTCTGCTTTCGTGGTCACGCCTTGGATGCGTATCAACGTGCGGCCGCACTCGCATGGTTCACGACGAATCGATGAAATATCCTCGGTCCGATATCTGATCAGAGGCATGGCTGTGTTGTGAAGGCTCGTTCCAACGAGGTAACCCAATTTACCTTCGGGTACGGGCTGGCCGTCTTCATCCACCACTTCAGTGAACCCATACTCTTCCGCGAGGTGCTTCCCATCATGCTTCTCGCACTCGGTGGCAAAAATAGTCCGCTCCGCATGGCCGTAAAAATCGAACGGTCGACAGCCAAACGCCGCCACGATCGTCTCGAGCTGAACGTCGTGCAGCGTCTCTGAGGATGTAAACACAGCTCGCATGGGTAGGGTCTGTCCTCTACGAACCAGATACTGCGCGAGAATGAACAAGGTGGAGGGGTAACCTTCGAGAAATGTGAGCTCTCGTCGAGCGATCTCGCCGACGTAACTCCCCAGATTTTCCTCGGTCATGTGAAAACTGGAGAACCATATCTGACGGTGCACCCGATTTACTCGCCAGAAGGGGGGGGAATGGGAGCGATTGGGTACGACGACCCGTCCTAGAAGGACACCAATCCAGTCACCGTGAGACATGCCGGCCCACGACTTCTGTCTCCAGTCTACGGCATCGTTCCAACTCGCAGTCGCTCGATCGTACCAGAGGGAGAGGGGAGACCCCGTGGTCCCACTGGTGTGCCCGTGAATCCAATCTGTTGATGGGCGCGACGCCGTAAGTAGGTCCGAACTGTGCTCGCGTACAGAGTTTTTCGTTAGAAGGGGAAGCCGAGCAAAGTCGGCTGCACCTTGAATATCGGACGCGGCAAGCCCTGCCGCAGATAGGACACGCTGATAGTAGGGGCTCTTGGCGTATGCATTCTGGACAATCGCACGGATTCTTGCGTCACGGTACTCCTCGAGTTTCCTCCTGGGCCAGGTTTGCGACTCAACGAGTTGGTTTGCGGCATTTTGATATGTTGCGCCGCGTCGAGCCGCATCTATTCTCGCGGCATACGCATTTAGGAAGAGTGTCTGTAGCCACGACGGCGAGCGCTGGTATATGGCCTCGAGTGACATCACGGCGTACAAGCTACCCTTCATACCTTGAACGTGTTACCTCGCAATTCAGCGATCGAAATCTTCGGCTTCTATTGCTGCTAGCCCGCTCTTCGATACACGCAGGGACACGGAAGTGCGTAATATTTTGCTCGACTCTAATGTCCGATGCGAGTTGTTGAGAACGCAACATTATCCCAGTAGCGATACTCAGGGGCGAGAAGCGCGCTTGAATACTGGGAGCCAACCTTCAAGTCGTTGAAGTAACTACCGACCACAGGGATGCCATGACTGTCGAGCGGTGCCCACGATTCAGTAATCCAGTAGAGTCCCGTGGGAGTGGTCCCCCCGGACGGGCCATATCCTATCGCGCCTACTGTGGTCCAGGTTGGGGTATCGCTCGGATTGTCGATGTAAAACGCAAGCGATCCGTCGTGAACTCCGTCTGCCGAGTTAGTCACCATCTTGACTTCGATTGTGTGCCAGCTGTCAAACTGGAGATTGATTTGGGGTGCCAATTCGTAGTAGAGGCTCTGGACTAGATTCGGGGATTGTGACGAGATTTTTAAGATATTGTGTGTGCCGGTTTGGTTATCTAACTGTTGGTACAGAACCCACCGCGCACCGCCACTAGTCCAGCCATCGTCGGATTGTCCTTGCCAGTCCAGTATCTTCCGACCCTCGTCAGGCCGCCAGTTTGGATCGTTAAACGGGTTTGTCGGGAGGTAGACTTCGCCTTTAAACCAGATTGTTCTTCCGTATCTGATCTTCCCGGCATCGTAAGTCCTGTACTGCAAATATTGGTCGTCGCTGAGATTGCTCTGGATGGGCTGGAATTTGATCTGTGCAACCTTGCCGCGGCCTGAATGGGTCGGGTCATCTACGACCTCAGTCTGGGACGTTATGTGTCCAGAGAGATAAGCGCCAAGTGTCCCGTCGTCGAAGTTGGAAGCCGCCATATCAGTGACGGTCAGCGAAGTACTGCCGGTTATTCCCCCGACGTTCGCCTGAATTTCTGCGGTTCCTGACGCGATCGCAGCGACTTCGCCCGCAGAAGAAACTGTCGCAACGCTGGGTTTGAGCGAGGTCCATGAGGCAAGTCGACCGGTGATCGGGTTGCCCAGCGAGTCCACTGTAACCGATGCGCGAGCCGTGTGACCGACGGAAAGCATCGTTGGAGCAACTGTGACTGTGACAACGGTTCCCTGTGGATCGGGTCCCGCTGTGTCGCTCGAACAACTCGGCGACCCTATCATCACGCATGCAAGTAGAATCAACACTAGCGTGTCCGTCTTCGTCGAGTAATGCATCAGTCCCCCCGAGCGGAATGTTCGGCGGCTCGACTGGCGTGACTCGGGAGTAAACCGGGCCTTTAGCCTCGTAGCTTTGCGTCGCCGTCTTTCGACGGGTTTGCCTTTATCGGTATCCCCTCTCAAAGAGGAGCGTCCGAAGTATGTGTGAACAGCGTGTTGCTGTCCATATACCTGACTGTTTGGCTCGACTCACGTAACTCAGCATTAAGCCGTTGGAGAAGGGTTTAACTCGGCGAGCAAGCAGAAATCCGGCGCTGATGGGGGGAGCTCCAAAAGGCGGGCGACATTTACGTAGGCGGCGACAGATTTGTCGTTACTTTCGGACTGCAAAGCTGGAGCACCTAGGGTTGGATTCTTATCGTGAACCCGCCTTGCAAGACCTGGCGCGGTTCCTTAGCGTTGCCGCAATGGGAATCCTATCTCGCGTTGCCAAGCAAATGTCGCTCGCCACCGGACTGTACCGGCCCGCGCGCTGGCTTTATACGAGGGTTCGCCCTGGGCAGTTGCGGGCGCTCCGTGAAGACGTCGAACTTTATCGCTCACTTCTTACTCAGGCCGCGGTTTGCTTCGATATTGGAGCGAACATCGGGGACAAATCGGACGCGCTCTTGCGTGCGGGTTCTCGCCAAGTCATCGCGTTCGAGCCGAATGCTCGAGTTATTCCTGAGTTGAGAGCACGCTGCGGACATGACAAGCGGTGGAAGCTCGTTGAAGCTGCGGTCGGGCGAAACGCTGGGATGCGAACGCTTTACGTCCATGAGGCGCACGGATCCTCGAGCTTTATGCGGGATTGGGGAGGACAATCTGTCGCTGAGGAACAGGTCCCGGTCACGACGCTCGACTCAGTTATCGAAAAGTTCGGCGTGCCAGACTACGTGAAGATCGATACTGAGGGCTGGGAAGGTGAAGTCCTCGCGGGACTGACACAACGAGTCCGGCTCGTCTCTTTCGAGTTTCACTTGGGGGGCAATGGTGCTCAGAAAGCCCGCGCGTGCCTCCAACGGTTACGAGAGTTCGGCCGGGCTAGCGTCAACCTCACCCCGGCGGAAACGTCCCGATTCCAATTCGCCGAGTGGTGGACTCTGGACGAGATGATCGATTGGTTTCCCGGCGATCTCGGAGAGACCCTTCCTGGCTACCCTTACGGTGATCTGTTCGTCAAAGCCCGCTAGCAGGCGTGGTCGGATCTCCATTTGACAACGGCATCTATCAGACGCCCGTAAAAATCCTGCTCACTTCCGCAGCGGCGGGCATACTCAAAGCCTGCCTGAGCCGTTTCGCGACGCAGATCATCGTCCGCCCAAGCCCTTTTTATGGCCGAGGTTAGGGCCGCCGGATCCTCCGGAGGAACGCTCAAAAGTTCGTCATCGAAGAGATCTGTGACGCCTGGCCCAGCAGACGCGACCACACATTTGCCGAGAATCATCGCATTAAGAATCGTGCTAATGGGGGATACGATCCGGCCCTTCAGCATCGGAACAACTATGACCTTTGCAGCGGCAATCAATTCGGCTTGAGAGTCGTTGGTCTGATCATGATCCAGTACTCGCACATTCGAAGGAAGAGCGTCAAGGGGTCGCGTGAACCGGCTCCCGTGCTCCCAGACGCGAGCAAGAGTAGGATCCACGATCGCACCTGGGCAACCGGCGTTTTGGATTGAGTCGAAGAAAGTGTCAAAATCCCGCAACGATCGGCCAAAGCACAGAACATACTCTCCTTCCGGCCGCGCCCTCTCGACTTGCCGTTCCCAAAGATTCGCTTTGAAGTCCACGAACCCGCTGCGGTCCGGGCCAATCCCATAGAGCGAATCAAGCGCGCGCAAATCCTTGAAGTAGTGGAAGAAATAATCAACGTTTCGGAACACCCCCCGCTTAACAACAACAGACAGACGCGCCTGAATAGTATGCGGTCGCCGCAAAATCATATCCACGGCAATGATGGGCCGACGTGCGCGAAACGGCGGGATTTGTTTAAGAGCAAGTCCCAGCGCTAGGCGTGCGCTACAGTTCACCAAGAAAACAGAGCTTGTGTCGCTTCGGAATTTCAAGAATTCGGCCGCACTTCGGGCGAACTCGGTGTGGCCAGTTGTTCCGTCAGCCGCGGTCCAGCGCGGCGGGAATTTGGCAAAGTTGGTGACGATCAGCATGGTTTAAGGCCAATCACGCGGCGGACTCGGATAACGCAGGGAGAGACGAATTCGGAGTTCTGCCCCCGTTCAAAATGAGCCTGTACGCGACATACCCAAGAACCAACGCGAGCAGAACAATCGTGTGGTACCCGGCCTGGCTCAGACTGATTCCTAAACGCGCACCGCGTGGCCCAAAAGAAAGAGCCGAGTGCAGCGCTGCTTTGGCAATGAACGTACATACAAGCAGCAGGCCGACCGTGAGAACCCTCCGCTCGTCCGCATCAAATGCGGAGTTCGACGAGACCAGAGATATGACGAGCACCGAGGCAAACGACATTTTCAGAGCAACGAGGACTGTCGCCCATGTCCATCGAGTCTCGTCGAATCCCAGAAATCCGCTCGCTTCGTCTACGCACTTGAGGGTGCAATCAATACTCGGTCCATGGCTGAAGACAGCAACGAACGCGTAACGACCGAAAACCAGCAGCACAGCTGCCATAATGATGACCGTGGACAGTGACAGATGTCGGACATCGATTCGCGCTACGACAAAAATGCCTAGCGCTATCACCAAGACAGAAGGAGCAATGGCCGACGGGCTCATCAGGATGAGGGCTGACATCGCCGTGAGCGCTACAATTGACCTCCGGACGAAATCCGATTTTGGTAATATCGCGACGGCTGCTAATACTGCGACATGCGCACCCAGGGCAATCGAGAAAACCGCGTGCGTCGCATGTAAGTGATAGGAAAGGGAGGCAACGAGCGGAACGTACGCCCACGATGATCGAATGTGACGTGCGGCAAGCCAGGCTGCGGTTGCTAGCGGAACAACTACCAGAACAGCGCCGTACGCAGGCGATGGGTTCGGCCCTGCGAGCTTCAGGTAACCAAAAGGCCATACCGGCACGAGTAACACCCAGGCCAACGCGAGCCATCCGCGCTGGGCGCCTGCTTGCGAAAGAAGCGCTGTCGTCACAACTGCGCAAGTACACAACACATAGGCATAACGTGCTACAGGGTCCTCGCCAGTTCGCGGAAAACCCAGGCGCTGGCTCAACAAGAAAAACGCTCCGAGCGCAGCGGCAATCCAGACCACCCTAATCCAGGTTGTTCCGGCCGCCCTGATTGCCAGGAGAGTCGCCACGATCAATAAAACCGGAATGGTCGCAAACGGAGCTAAGAGCATTATTGCGAGCAAGCTCAGAGCAATGAGCACCGTCTCGCTTTCACGCGAAAACTGGAGCTTGTGTTTGCGTCTCGCGACAAGGAACAATGCAAACCCCGCAATGGTCACCGACAACACTGTCAAGCGCAATACGGCGGTCTGCATAAGGGTCTTTATTTGGGGCATGTATGCAAACCGAATGGCCGGAAGGAGCATGACGCCAACCGCGCGCGCCGCTCCTGCCAACCCAGTGCGCGATGCGGGGCGGATAGCTCGCAAAGAGAGGAACAGTACCTCCACGCCAAGAATCAGCAGGAGTATCGGAACAACCATGCGAGGGAGCAACATTTGGAGGACCAGTAATCCCGTGACCGTCCAGAGCGCAATCGCGTGACTGACCGTGAGATCCCCTCCCGGCCAAAGTACCTCGATCCCAATAAGGAACACCGCGCAAAAAAGTACGGCCGCCCAGAGAACCCTCGCTGCGCTCAGGGGTGAAGACGCGTCGAGGGTGTTCACGACGGAAGAAAGGATTTTGGGCCCCGCAGCGACCACA
Source organism: Gemmatimonadota bacterium (assembly GCA_030774785.1). GTDB lineage: Bacteria > Gemmatimonadota > Gemmatimonadetes > Gemmatimonadales > Gemmatimonadaceae > UBA4720. The sequence continues at coordinate 5,690 of JALYKM010000310.1, read as the reverse complement.
TCCTTCGGTCGGCCTTCCTTCACGAATTCTTCAATACCTTCCAGCCCCTTAGAGGCTGAAGCGGAAAGCTTGACACCTCGGAGCTCCGCCAGATGCTCCAATTGCACAGCGTTCGCGTTTACTAGAGTGGCGCGGTCCGAATCCGTGAGCGCGAAGGCCTCCACTGGGATCACGGCCTGCATCTCCGCCGGAACACGAGTTCCGAGCAGTACTGCAAGCACGCCAGGCAGCGCGCGAGCATCCATCTTGATTCCTGCTCCCTGTCGAATGCCTCGCCCGGACATGATGATGGGTACGTTTCGATAAATGTCCCCTTCGCCCCCGTGAGATCCGTATACATCGTTTCCGTGATCAGCCGTGATGAGAAGTGTCGCGTTCGGCGTAACTACGCGTTTAACGAACTCGCGAAGCTCGTCGTCGATTTCACGCATTCGCTTTTTGTAATACGGGCTTTCGGTGCCGTATAGATGACCTATCCTGTCCGTTTCGCTGAGGTGCACAACGGTCAGTGAAGGCGGTTTGTCCGACTCGAGGCGACTAGCTGCATTGTCGAGTACACGGCGGGCGTCTTGGTAAAGGCTCGTTTCTGTGTCCGTAACACGCACCGCCGCCGGATCCCGCGATGCGAGCAGCGAGGTCCATGCTTTGTCACCGCCAAGACTGACCGTCTCTCCACGACTGATGACATCGTCGAAAACGGTCCATCCGTGGTACTCCGTGGCGCGAAACATGTCGAGCACGTCAGCCGCGCTGGGACTTTGGCCTGTTGCAAGCGCGCGCACGCCAGCAGGGGTAGTCGTTTCCTCAGGTGCGCGCAATACACCTCGGGCAGCTTCATGGGACAGTTCGACCAAGTACGGCATGACACTGTCGTCGTAGGCCACCCGAACGGGCACTCCGTCGAGTACTACTACGATCACGAAATCGGATAGGCGGCGCAGCCCCAGTGGCATTGGAGCTGGGCTTGTTTGATCTCTCTCCGCTTTCAGAATCTGAATGTTGGACACGACGTAACCAACGCTCAAGATTACGAGAAAAAGTGGGAGTATTACTCTTTTCATCGGAGCGCTATTACTTCAGAATTGGGGCAGCGATCGAGCTATGCGAATGCGTAGTTAGGGAGGCACTGATCTGCGCGAGATCGCGTTCCCGCAAATAGGAATGGGTTGGCACCGTAATCAGCTCACGCACGAGGGTCTGCGCTCCTGACTGCGACCTTTTCACTCGCGACATTCTCTCGGCCGCTCGTGGCAAATCCGCGAGCGATCGCGGATAACTCGGCGCTATTCCGAACGAGAGCACATCTGACTCCGAGCCAAGCGAGGTCATGCCCTGTGACAACCTGATCGGGAATCGAAGGTAGCCGGCAGACCCCTCGCTCTGTGTCCGGATCAAACGCAGTTTCGCATTGCCAGTGAAAACTGCGAGCAGCCTTTCCGCGTTGACGCGCCTCATCTCTGCCTCACGCTCCGAATCTTCCCGCGTCGCCAGTAGCGTAGCGGCCGCCGCGCGTGTGATCGCAGTCTCTCTCCTCGGCTCGCGATAAACAGTCTCACCAAGTTGAAGCCCGGGAATCGAAGCCGGAATTCCGTATAGCGCCGGACGCCCCAGAGCCCACTGAGCGGCGAGTGTGAGCGCGCTCTCCGCTTCACGCGAAACGCCAATGTCGGGAAGCTCCTCACCGGAGACTTCGAACGATCCGCGCATCAATACCGCTCCACCATTTCCGCCTGTCCATCCTTTGCCTCTGCCAAAGCTGAGAACGCTGATCTCCCCCAGAGTTCCCAGCATCCGACCTTTCCATGTCGCGCCATTCCCCTGCGCCGCATCCTCGATCAGAATCGCTCCGTATCGATCGGCGAGCGTTCGCAGCTCATCCCAATCCACCGGAATCCCGTAAAGCGGCGCGACGACGACCACGCGCGCTCCTTCCCCCAGTGCCCGCTCCAGTGACTTGAGGTCAGGACCGAGCGTATCGGGATCGAGATCGTAGATGCTGATGCGGACGTCCGCACCGACCGCGGCAGTCGCGACATCGAAACAGGAAAAGGCAGGAAGCGCGACAGACGACTTCGCGTCGACACACTTCATCGACTCACGGATCGCAATCGTCAGCGCCTGCGTTCCGGAACCGCACAGAAGAACCGAGTGGGCGTCGTACTCTTTCTGGAGAAGTGCACGCAAGCGCGGCCGGGAATCCTCGCCGAGATGCAGTGCCTGCGCCGTCGCAAGCAGGGAAGCCGTTGCCGATACCGGCGAGTAAGCTGGAAGCTGGTGGCGAATCGCCATCAGAAGGCCACTAGTTCAGGATTCTCACGGCAGCAGCCGCGCGAGCATTGGCCCAACCCGATTCGCGACTCCGACCGGCAAACGACTCCACGCTGCGGTGGCCAGGCGGTAAAAAGAACTCTTGGCGGACGGAACTCCGATAGTTGCGTGACGGGACCAGAATGGCCACGGCAGCGGCACATCCTGACCGCCCCACTGCTGCTTGAATCTGTGCGTGCTTCCACCGGGACTGCATCGGCCGAAGTTGAAGACTTTCACTTCGCGGTCGATCGCCTCTTCCATCAGACGGGAATAGAGCATCATGTTCGGCGACACGCGGCTGTATTCCCTCAGCGACGACGCCCAGGTCACCTCGAGCTCGCGACGCCAGTGCAGACAGCAGGCGCCGGCTACAGGTATTCCGCTCTTGCTGTACACCGCCGCGAACAGCATCGCCGAACCGAATGTCGACACGCCGCGCTCGAAAAAGGAGCGAGGGAGGACCGGTGTCCCGAGATCGCGCATGTTGCGCGCGAACACCTGATAGAATCCATCCAGCTCGCCAGCACCGCACCGAAAAGTCATTCCCTCTTTGCCAGGTCGGCGGATTTGCGCGCGAAGCTTGGGTCGAAGAATGCTCTTCCAGAGCTCGTCGACTGACGATGGGAGTGCGAGGTGAACGGCAATTCTGCGATTGGATGGTTCCACCGGTCCCGGCACTTCATAGCGCGCGCGCAGCTCGAGCAAGCCGGCGCCCGATTTTCTCGCGTCATCAACGGCGAACTCGACGAGAATTTCCTGAGCCGCGTGATCGCCGACCGGTCCGCCGTCGTTCAAGAAGGGAAGCGAGATCAGGTAATGCCCGAGCATGCTACGGACGCGCACGAGCGGCAGGACTCCGTGCCAGTTGCCTGCGTCGTCCACAGCTGCCAGGTAACGGGACTCATGGCCGAGCACGCCGGTCATGATCTCCTTCCACCCGGCTTGATGACAGAATGTGCTACCGGAATCGGACGCGACATAACGATCCCACTGCGCGGGGTCACCGCCGCCGTCAATAACCCACAGTGAAGTATGCGCCGTCGATTGTACCGGCCGACTCGCTGATCCACTCCTCATGGCTCTCCCGCAATTGCTGACGAAGCGCGTGGAATAGCGGAGCCCGAGAGAGCCTCGCATAAGCCGAGGGTCGTTGCGATTGGCTGGAAGTGAAACCTCGAGAGCAATCGCCTGAGTCGGGGAATGGTTCGCGTCAGTCCGCCATAATGCCGCACCTGCGTCAGCAATGAAGTGCGCATCCGCGGCTGAGCGGGATCGAGCTCCCAGGGATGGATGTAAAACGTTCCCGGCACACCACGGCGCTCGGCCGAGAGGAGTGCGGACTCCACGAAAGCGTAGGGCAAATGGCGAAAATATGCTCCGCCACCAGCGGGAAGGATCGCGTTGCCGACCTTTAGCGTCGCGGGCGGAATTTCGTAAAGGGTTCCCGAGTCGAGCTGCAGAAGGTGAGGATCGCGCGCGCCTCCGACGAATCCATATCCTTTGCGCCGCACTGGAAAGAGACTCGAGTCATAACGGTAGCCCTCTTCGACAAGGGTCTCCAACGCCCACTCGCGTCCGCGCACGATGGAGAAGTTGGGCGCACGGTAGCCAACCACGGCGCGTCCAGTAATGTCCTCCAAAACCTTCTTCGAGCTGCGGACAGATTCCCGGAATTCGCGGCCGGTGAGCGCTGTTACGCGCCGGTGATCCGAGCCGTGCGATGCTACCTCGTGACCCCTGTTCACGATTTCACGTACGAGATTCGGCGCCCGATCGGCTGCCCATCCCAGAACAAAAAAGGTTGCGCTCGCATTGTGCTCTGAAAGAAGATCGAGGAGGGAGTGCACACCGATCTCCAGTCGTCGCGGTATCGTGTCCCAGCGGCTGCGAGGAGAATAGGGCTCCAGCGCCGAAACCTGGAAATACTCTTCGACGTCGACCGTGAAATGGTGGAACACAGCCTTGCGCGAAGCACCCGGCCGTGCGAAAACCGTATCACCTTCAAATGGGGAACTGATACTCACCTTGTCCCGCTCTTCTTCGCCTGTACTTGCTCTCAATGGACTCACAAAGTAACGCTGGTCGTGACGATTGGCCCATAAGAATTCTCGGCCTCTCGGCCTCCCTACGAGGTCTGAGCGTTACTGGCATCGTCATACTCATACTTGTTCTTACGCTCTCCCCTTCCGGAGATCGGTCTCTTCAGCCGTTCTCGCTCGCGTTTGCGCTCGACTTGCACGGGGTGGCGGACAACCTGCTCAACGTGGGGCTGTTCGTGCCGCTCGGACTTGCTATCGGGTGGAAATCCCGGCGGCTGGCTTCCGCCGTTCTCTGCGGCTTGCTTCTCTCGACAGCTATCGAGCTGACACAGACCATCGTGCCGGGAAGAGACCCGGGTTTGAGTGACATCGTCTTCAACACCCTGGGGGCGGGACTTGGGGTGCTGCTTGGCCGGCATCCGCGCGCCTGGCTCGTTCCGAGCGGGAGGACGTCGATCGTTCTCACCATATCAAGTGTTATCGGAGCCGCGGCACTGATGATCGCTACGGCGCTCGCACGGCCCACTGTTGGGCAGGGCTGGACGATTCTTCCGCATTCTGAAGTGGTTCCACACCAGTGGGGCCCCGTGCTGAATTGCGCATGGATGCTCGCTTTGTGCATTCCCGTCGGATTCTGGTCGCGAGGTAAACTTCTCCTTGTCACAGGTGCGGTCGTGGCCATCCTTCTTCGGCTCATACCAGAGATGACGGGCGCCACAGCGACGAGTTACATGGAATGGGTTGGGGCGACTGGCGGGCTACTCGTTGGCGCAGCACTCTGCTTGTTGGCGCGGAGCCATTGCAGAGAGAAGGAGGCGATCTCCGTCAGCTAGCTGCTGAGGATCCGTACCAGCTCGCGCACACACCGGTCGATTCGATCGTAGCTGGCATCGAAGGCAGCGTCAGGCCGACCCCAGGGATCGAGAATGGTCCGGCGTTCAATCGGATGTGGGTCGAGATCGCCCAGTACTAGGACGCGGGTTGATTCCGGAGGTACTCGAAGGCGGATGCTCTTTGCCTGCTCTTCGGACATGACGACCACGAGATCCGCAGCGGCAATGCCTTCCGCGGTGGCCAGGCTCGAGCGATGGGCTGAAATGTCGACCGCATACCTCGCGCCCGCGGCGAGCGCTTTGGATGGAGGGGTACGGCCAGGCCCGATGAACCCGGCAGATCGCGTTGTGACCGACCGGGCAATTACGGGTGGAAGTGAGCGCGCAAATACCGCGGCCGCGAACGGGCTGCGACAGATATTGCCATGGCAGATGAAAAGAACGCTGCTCGGCTTTGCATTCTTTAATCGCAGCTCGGCGGCTGCGCGGCGTCGCGCGTGCAGCACCG